>CAJTOW010000001.1:0-70635 GCA_910577655.1 uncultured Lachnospiraceae bacterium
ACATCGGGCGGACGCCCGATGCTTCTTGTCTGGCGTAGCCGGACAAGAAGATGCGTCCCGTGAACAGTAACGAATTCATACATTGCAGTTACAGTTCATGGGGCGGGGGCTTGCACGATCATGCTTCTGGAATTATACTATGAATGATACATATCAGGCATAGTGCAGAAAGAGGCGTCATAATGAGCAGGATACTACTATTGGAAGATGACTTGAGCCTTATAGGTGGGCTTTCCTTTGCTTTTCAAAAGGCGGGATATGATCTGGATATTGCCCGGACCATTGAGGAAGCAGATAATATTTGGAGGGATGGACAATATAATCTGCTTGTCCTGGACGTGACTCTGCCGGACGGTTCTGGTTTTGAGATATGCAAAAAGGTACGAGAGGTTTCTTCCGTCCCCATCATCTTTTTAACCGCGTCGGATGAGGAAACCAGCATCATTATGGGTCTGGATATGGGTGGGGACGACTATATCACAAAGCCCTTTAAGCTGGCGGTGCTGATGTCGAAAATCAATGCCATCCTTCGCAGGAGCCAGCATTTTCAGAAGACTTCCGGAGAAATCCGTTCCAACGGGATCGTCCTTCAGCTGCTGGAGGGGCGGGCCTATAGGGACGGTGCAGCCCTGGATCTGACGGCGGCGGAGTATAAGCTCCTTCGATTTTTTATGGAGCATCCTGACATGATTCTCTCTCCAGAGCAAATCATGGGAAATCTGTGGGACTGCGACGGAAACTTTGTGGATGGTAACACGCTGGCGGTCTATATACGCCGCCTGCGGGCGAAAATTGAGGAAGACCCGGCAAAGCCGGTACGGATTGCTACTGTTCGCCGCATGGGATACAGGTGGAACGGGGGAGGCAGGGTGGAATGAATCTGTTCCCGGTGGTGCTTTTACTTTTATGTATTTTATGTGGCATGACGGCTGCCCTGGGGCTGGCTGTCTGGCGTCTGCGGTATCAGGAGCAGAGCATGGACAGGGCTGCCCGTCAGATTGCGGAATATATTCTGAACCAGCAAAAGGGCGGCATCGAATGCAACAGGGAAGGTGCCATGTACCGCCTGTTCCATGAGGTCAATGTCCTGGTGGCTATTGCGGATGCCCATGGGGACAGTGAGCGGCGGGCCAGGGAATTTCTGCGGGACATCATTTCAGATATCTCCCACCAGCTCAGAACTCCTGTGGCCGCGCTGAATATTTACAATGGGATTCTCCGGCAGGAGGCGGCAGACGCCGCCACGGTCCTGGAATTTGCAGACCGCTCGGAAAAGGAGCTTGACCGGATCCAGTCACTGGTGGAAAGCCTTTTGAAAATGGCACGGCTGGATGCGGGTACCATCACACTGGAACAGTCACAGGAGAATATTTCCGATCTGCTGGAGTATATCAGGCGGCAGTATTCCTTCCGTGCCGGCCAGGAGGGTAAAGAGCTTATTCTGGAAGGGGAGGAACAGGCTGTCCTATCCTGCGACCGGGTATGGCTGTCAGAGGCCATAGGGAATCTTGTGAAAAACGCCCTGGATCACACAGACCAGGGAGACTGCATCCTGATAAGGTGGCACCAGTCCCCTTATCTGACCCAGATCACGGTGGAGGATACAGGAAACGGCATTCACCCGGAGGACCTGTATCATATTTTCAAGCGCTTTTACCGCAGCCGTTTTTCTAAGGATACACAAGGGACCGGTCTGGGCCTGCCCCTGGCCAAGTTGATTATTGAGGCCCATCAGGGCAGCATAGAGGTCTGGAGTGAGCTGGGACGGGGGACAATCTTTACCATTAGCTTTTTGCATCAGGCGGATGCCGGATGCTTCCTGCCCTGCAAAACCGGACAGGAAGACGGGCCTTGTGAATGGTAACATCCCTTTGATTATGACAATATAGTCATTTTCGATTCATCTGACAGTAAGGTTTGTGTGCTACTGTATTCATACATTCCAAATGAAGAAAGGAGTATGAAGCTTATGGATTTGTTGCAAGTAGAGCATATCTGCAAAACCTACGGCAGCGGCGAAACAGCGGTACACGCCTTAAAGGATGTCAGCTTTTCTGTGCCCAGGGGAGAATTTGTTGCCATTGTTGGGGAATCCGGTTCTGGCAAGAGCACTTTGCTGAATATGATCGGGGCGCTGGATACCCCAACCTCCGGGAGGGTCTATATCGACGGAAAGGACACCTTCTCCATGAAGGAAAAGGCCCTTACCATCTTTCGCCGCAGGAATATCGGCTTTATATTCCAGGCGTTCAACCTGATTCCGGAGCTGTCTGTGGAGCAAAACATGATCTTTCCTCTGCTGCTGGACCACCGGCGGCCCAATAAGGAGTATCTGGACGAGCTGCTGAATGTTCTGGGGCTGAAACAGCGGCGGGACCATCTGCCCAGCCAGCTTTCCGGCGGGCAGCAGCAGCGGGTGGCCATTGGGCGGGCGCTGATGACCCGGCCCTCTCTGGTTCTGGCTGACGAGCCAACCGGAAACCTGGATTCCCAAAACAGCAGCGAGGTTCTGGCACTGTTTAAGGAAACTGCCAGGAAGTATGAGCAGACAGTCATCATGATCACCCACAATCCGGCTATTGCCTGTACGGCGGACCGGGTATTTCAGGTATCTGACGGTGTGCTGAAGGATCTGGGGAGGTGCCGGACATGAAAAGCTATCTCAGTTTGATCCGGATTTCCGCCAAGGTGCGGCGGCGGCAGAACCGTATGACCCTCTTATGTATTATTTCTGCCGTGTTTCTGGTGACAGGTATTTTCAGCATGGCAGATCTGTTTATCCGGGCTGAGACTGCCAATGCCAGAGAGACTGGCGGCAACTGGCATATCAATCTGGAAAATATCCAGGAGAAAGAGGCGGCATCCATTGCCAGGAGGCCTGACGTGTCCGCGTCCTCCTGGTTCGATATGGTGAACATCCACCGGGACCGCGATTATACCATTAACGGAATCCAGACAGTGCTGGGCGGCGTGGAGGATCCCTTCCGGACAGATATTATGACCTATTTCCCGGAGGATGCCAGCTTAAAGCAGGGGGAGGCCATTCTCACGCCCAATGCCAGGACGCTTCTGGGCGTTGATGTGGGAGATGTTGTGACCCTGGATACCCCCACGGGAAGCTATGATCTCCTGATTACTGGTTTTCGCAGCGGAAACAGCCGCTATGCTACAGACAGCGGCACCGGTGAGACCACAGCGCTGCTGGTGAAAGGGGAGCAGGTAGGGGCTTTTTTGCATATTAAGACCTTCCGGGAGATTCTGGCTGCCAATGAGGATGAGGGAAATCCCGCCTATTATGTACAGTTCAGCAAAAAGGCTAATGGGAGACGCACCCTTACGGAAATCAGGGAGCAGTTCCCGGAGGCCAGGGTCAATGAACACATGATCCTTCTGGCGGCCGTGGGGGCCAGTGAAAACCCCATGGCGAAAAATGTCTATCCGCTGGTCATTGTGTTCTGCCTGCTGGTTCTGCTGGCAGGGGTGCTGATGATCTCAGGAAGCCTGAGCAGCGCCATTGTCCAGCGGACCCAGTTCTTCGGCATGATGCGGTGTATTGGCATGACCAGAAGCCAGGTGATTCATTTTGTGGAGCTGGAGGCGTTAAACTGGTGTAAGACCGGGATCCCGGCTGGAATTATTCTGGGGACAATGGCTACCTGGTTTCTGATAGCGTTCATGCACCGCTTTATAGGGGGTGAATTTGCAAGAGTGGCATCTTTTGGCATAAGTCCTGTGGGAATGGCCAGTGGGGCTGTGGCAGGTCTTCTGACAGTGCTTCTGGCGGTCCGTGCTCCGGCAAAAAGGGCCGCAAAGGTTTCCCCTGTAGCGGCGGTATCAGGGAGTGGAGACCTGGGAATGCGAAAACACCACCGTGCCAGCACACATCTGATGAAGATTGAAACTGCCCTGGGCATTTCCCATGCAGTATCATCCAAAAAGAACCTATTCCTTATGACGGGATCCTTTGCCTTAAGTATTATCCTGTTTCTCAGCTTCTCTGTCCTGGTGGATTTGCTGGGTATTATGCTGCCAGTAAAGTCCTACAGCTCGGATATAGATATCAGCCTTTTGGAAAACGGGGAATTGGCTGATCCCGGTCTGGCAGAGCAGCTGCGGGAAATGCCTGGTGTCAAAAATGTCTTCGGGCGGCGGCTGGCTGCCGCTGTCCCGGCAGAGTTCAGCGTGGAAGTGGACCGGGACACGGTGGACATTCTGTCCTTTGACGACATCCAGCTGGACTGGCTGCAGGGAGACGGGGATATCCGCAGCGGCGGCGATTTGAAAAAGGTCTACAAAGACCAGGGTTATGTCTTGTGTATCTGGGATAAGGACGTTCCCCTGGTTGTGGGAGACCAGGTAACACTGCAGGGCAGTAAAGTGGAGATTGCCGGAATGATGACCTCCAATCCCTTTTCCAACAATGGGCGGACAGATGGGGATGTGATCCTGATTTGCTCTAACGAGACCTTTATCCGGCTCACTGGCGAGGACCGTTACAGCATTATCAGTGTCCAGATGGAACCGGCCGCATCGGATGAAGACGCGGAAGCCATCCATGATCTGGTGCGGGGCCGGTACGAGTTTTTGGACCGGAGGGAGGAAGCTGATCAAAGCACACTTTTTGCATTCAGCCTGTTCCTCTATGGCTTTCTGGCCATTATCGCCATGATTTCGGTACTGAATATTGTCAACAGCATTTCCATGAGCGTATCTGCCAGAACAAGGCAGTATGGAGCCATGCGGGCGGTTGGGATGGACGGCGGGCAGCTTACCAGGATGATTGCCGCCGAGGCAGCCACCTACGCCCTGGCCGGATGCGCCGTAGGCTGCGGAGCAGGTCTGCCACTGAGCAGACTGCTGTACGCCAGACTGGTAACTGCCCATTTCCCCTACTTCACCTGGACACTACCGGTATCCTCTATCCTGATTATTCTGCTGTTCATAATCACAGCAACCCTTGCCGCAGTCTACGCCCCATCCAGGCGGATACGGAACATGGCAATAACAGAGACCATCAACGAACTATAACAAAGACCACACTACCAGCAATATCAAGGAGAAAAAATTAAGAAAAATAAAATTTAGGGAACGTATCTGTAAGAAAGTTGTTAAATTCAAAAAACAGAGAATGTGGTATAATGTCCACGAAAGCCCAAAGCAGTGCGGAAAAAGCCGAATGAGAATCTGCGTTGTGCTCGCACATAAGCAGGTTCTCATTCGGCTTTTTCCATAGGGCCGAAGGCCCGTGAGCGAACGGTAGCGAAGCGGACGTGAGCGGCACTGCGAACTCACGGGAGAGACGCCCCAGGTTTTCCATAGGGCCGCAAGGCCATAAGCGAGATAAAGACAGGAGATCCATATGAAAATCCAGAGAAAAATCGTTCCCTTTATTATAAGCCTTACCCTTCTTGCTGCATCCTTTCCAGTTTCTGCTGTTAAAGCAGAGATCATGGTTCCGCCAAGTCCTTTTGGCGTCGGGGCAGAAGGGAGCATTCCCCAGCCAGGGACTCTGGCGCCGCCGTCGGCCCCGGCAACCCAGCCCGAAAGTACAGAACAGTCAGTTCCTGACCCTTCATCCCAGTCAGCCCCGGCAACCCAGCCCGGTAATACAAATCAGCCAGCCGCTACTCCGGCTCCAGAACAGCCAGCCGCCACTCCGGCCCCGGAGCAGTCCGCCGCGACTGCCCAGTCCATTGAAAGTCCGGTGGTTCAGGCAGAAGGAGCGGTGCTGATGGATGCTGCCACCGGGAAGGTGCTCTTTGGAAAGAACCAGGACCAGCAGTTCTATCCGGCCAGTATCACCAAGGTCATGACAGCCTTGCTGGTGCTGGAGCGGTGCGGACTTGGGGATACGGTGACATTTTCAGCCACGGCAACTACCAATCTGGAATCAGGGGCAGTGGCCCTGGGAGTCAGCGAGGGCGACCAGCTGACCGTGGGGCAGTCCTTGTATGGCCTGCTGTTAAAGTCGGCCAATGAGATCGGCAACGGGCTGGCGGAGCATGTGGCCGGGAGTAATGCTGCTTTTGCCGCTCTCATGAATGAGAAGGCCAGAGCCTTGGGATGCACCGGCACGAATTTCACCAATCCCCACGGGCTCAATGATCCGGCCCATCTGACTACGCCCCGTGATATGGCGCTGATTCTGCGGGCGGCTCTGGAGAATGAGACCTTCCGGAGGATCGATACCACCACCAGCTATGAGTTTCCGGCACTCCAGAAAGAGACGGCGAAGACGATTACCATGGGCCACAAGATGATGTATTCCACGGATTCCAGATATTATCCAGGAATCATTGGAGGCAAGACAGGATATACTTCCAAAGCAGGCAATACCCTGGTGACCGGAGTGGAGCAAAACGGCATCCGCCTGATTGCGGTGGTCATGCAGAGCAAAGGTACCCACTATACAGATACAAAAGCCATGCTGGATTATGGCTTTGCCAATTATCAGACCCTTATGGGCGGGGAGACAGCAGGAGGAGCTGCACCTGGGAGGGTTCCCGGTACCCAGCCTCAGCCGGGAGCTTCGCCGGTGGTTGTTTCAGGAGGAGCGTTCTAGAGTGTGTCTGAAAATTGCTGGATATTCGTCAATATGCCGAAAGTAGGCAAAAGCCATACCCTGGTTCACTCTTTTTCTGCGCTTTAGGGGCAGATAACCGGGGCTTCTAAGGATATTTCCAGCGATTTCATACCAGATTTTGTGCAGAATTTAATTTTCAGACACACTCTAGTACCCCTTGAACTGTTGCGCAAATTTCCTGGCAGGAGGAATAAAATTGCAGACCTATACAAGAGCAGCCGCTGTGGGAGCGGCATTGGCAGCGGCCGCCGCCGCAGGACTGGTGCGTTCTGCCTATGAGCGGAATCATTTTGTCACAGAAGAGGTAGAGATCGTCTCAAAGAAACTGAGGGAGCCGGTTACTCTGGTATTCCTGGCGGATCTGCATGACAAGGAATTCGGTCCGGACAATGAAGCACTTCTGGCTGCGATCCGTCAGATGAGACCGGATGCCGTGCTGATCGGCGGAGATATGATGGTGGCCAAAGAAGGGAAAGCCAGACTGGAGGTGACAAAACGTCTGCTGCAGGGGCTGGCAGGACTTTGTCCCATTTTTTATGGAAATGGCAATCATGAGCAGCGTCTGGGGCGGCGGGTACAGGAATATGGCGATCTGTACCAGCAGCTGTGCCGGATGTTAAAGCAGTATGGAGTCTGCCATTTAAAGGACTGCTCTGCTGTATTCCGGGATGATATCCGTATCAGCGGACTGGATATAGAACGGAGATTTTACAAGGATTTTGTGCCGGATCAGATGGAGCCGGAGTATATCCGGAACCGTCTGGGGGATGCAGACCAGGAACGTTTCCAGATCCTGCTGGCCCATTCTCCCTTATTCCATCATGCCTATGCACAGTGGGGGGCGGATCTGGCCCTTGCCGGACATTTCCACGGAGGGACGATCCGGCTGCCGTTTCTGGGAGGTGTCATGACGCCCCAGTACCAGTTTTTCCTGTCCTGCTGCGCAGGGACCTTTGAGAAAAACCAGCGCTATATGGTAGTCAGCCGGGGGCTGGGAACCCACTCGGTGAATATCCGGTTCTGTAATAAGCCCCAGCTTCTTGTGATCCGCCTGATGCCAGAAGGTGGCAAAATCAGGGGGCAGACCTTATCATACAGACAAACTGGAAACAGGGATTTTTGAAAAAATCAGGAATCCTCAGCCATCAGTCAGAACATGAAAATTCCTTACGATTTCTTCCAGGGTGATCCCCTGGAGACTTTTTTTGAGATCCATGCGGACTTTTTTGTAAGGATGGTCCAGGACCCGGTGGATGTTTTTGCCCACAAGACAGAAGGGGGATGGGGCCGGGTGGATGCCGAAGAGCTTGTCCAGGAAGTCCGGTTCCACAGCCTTATAGACCCTGTAAAGGGTGATTTCTTTAAGGGGGCAGCGGATGGTGGTGCCGCCGGATCCCGGCTTCACCGCCAGGATACCGTCCTTGCGCAGGGCGCTGACGATGTTCCGTATCACCACAGGATTGCTTCCGGTAGAGAGAGCCAGCAGACCGCTGGTCACCCTGGTGGTATTCCCGTAGTCGCAGATGAAGACGAGACAGTGGATTGCGATGGAACATTTCGTGCTGATATGCATGGCAGGTCTCCTTGTGTACCCGGACAGTTATCCGGACCTTCTAAGTTACCGTTCATGGGGGCAGGGGACATAGGGCGAAAACCTGATGCTTCTTATCCGGCAAAGCCAGACAAGAAAATATTCCCCATGGACAGTCATGGTTATAATACAGGAACCGGAAAAAAGGCAAATAGTTGCAGTTCACGGGGGTGATTGTTCCGGAACATCACCCCCGTGAATGGTAACCCGGGCTACCATAATTATTGAGATACCAGTCTGCCATAACTTCAGGCCCAGTACTGTTGTAAATAACTTTCTGCTTCATCATTCTTCAGGTGATATTTTCCAATCACCCTGTCCAGGGTCTCTTGTCTGGAACACTGAAGCGTCTGGCAAGTCTCAATCAGGACAGCCACGCCCTCTATGCGGCACTTTTCTTCGACTATTTTATCAGCCATTTCGTTTGCCATCTTGTTTGCCATTTCGTTTGCCATCTTGTTTGCCATTTCGTTTGCCATCTTGTTTGCCATTTCACTTGCCATCTCAGCAGCTCTCACTTCAAGCCGTTCCTCAAGCAAGGCATCCAAGAACCAGCATGCATTGGTCTCTTCCTGTTTTGTTGCTTGTACCATCTGTTTTTTCACCTCCCCATAGCGTTTGTCTCCAAAAAATATTTTGAAGAAATCAAGTAATTCTGCAACATGATCCCATCTCTTTGTATTATACTTTAAAGACTTCACATTTCCAAGTCTTTTTGCCCTGAAAAACTCAGCTACAATCCGGAAATCACTCTGGAAAAGGCTTATTTCCTCCTCCTTGAGAAAAGCCACCTGGACCAGATTGATCGGATAGTCCGGCACGAAACATTTCAGGTTTTCCGGGAGATCCAGCATACCGTGCAGGGTTGTCGGCCCGCTCCATGGCTCCGTGCCAAAATACAGAACCAGCGTGACTACCGGACAGAGTTTCTGATCCGGCCACAATTCTGCAGTATAATCCGCCTCGCGGCCCTGCTCCTTGTTTTTTATTTTTTCCTTCCGGATGTTCCAGTCATAGGTACTGAAATCATAGCCCATAACCCGTACTGGCATAACGTTGCTGATATGGGTCTGGTTCTCCAGTCCGTATACCCGGATCTCGACACCATGTTCCGTATCGAATTTCAGAATGTCCCTGTTTTTCTGGCCCAGCTTCCCGTCTGCCGCCTTGAAAACACTGGTCGTGGGACCATCCCGGAGGTTTTCCGGTTTTACCACGGATGCTCCCCGGTATACCAGGACATTGACAATGTCGGCAAAGACATCCTCATAGTCCTCCAGCAGTTTCTCCGCCGAATCAGGTCCTGACCTGCGGACAATTGTCTTTTCTTTTACTTCTTCGTTTTTAACAGACATCTTTCCTCCTGATGTTTTTCCTGCGCTCCCGGAATCCCACCATACCTGGAACGTGGGATGATTAAATCCCCAGTCCCTGGCGGAAAATCTGCCGCAAAGGCAGATGCGGGGAGACTCCTGGAATACACGTTGAAAATCGTCCCTGGATATCCAGCCGAAAAGACAGATGCATAAAATGTCAGGGAGCGGTTTTCCATCTTTTTGTACAGCCTATAAAGTTAACGGGTAACATTTCAAGAACATTTACGAAGACTGCGGACAGTGCAAAGAAAACGAAAGATCAGACCTGGCTGCACTGCAAAATGCGGCAAAACGTAATGTACTGGAACCACTGGCAGAACTGCCAGGAATACCCCGGACAGATAGATCCGGGAAATGTGTTTATATAATAACACAGTCCATGGAAAAATGCAAGCCAATATTACTATTCATCTTCAATAAGTCTTTTGGCCAAGTCTTCAAAAATCTGTTATACTAATGGTGAATTTCTATCTATATATCAAAGCAGAGGTGGCTTATGATTCTGATATGTCGAAAAGATAAGGAAAAGGTCTACGAAGCGATTCGCGCGGGAAAAATAGATACAGCTGAAATGTCATTTCCAAACCTAATAGATGACATCCTCCTTATTATGAAAAAACAAGGTCTTACGGACCTTCTCGCGCAGGCTCTGACGGACAAACGCAGAGACAACAGCCATATCCCTTTCCATATCCTTCTGTGCCTTGCTGTTGCTGCCAAACTCAAATGCAAGACCAGCCTTACGGATGTCCCTTTTGCCGTAACGGAAGCGGAACTCCTGGCCGAACTGGGCTGGAATATTTGGGATAATGAGCGGGATGTAAATGAAGGACTTTTTTCAGAAAGCGTGATGCGCAAGCTCCTTGCCAAATACAAAAGTGAGGAATGGGTCTCCTTCTATAACGATTATGTACAGAAACATCTAATAAAAAAACTCGATATCCAGCCATGTGTCCACATACTGGACTGCACAAAGATCCTTGTTAACCTGGACAATGAAAATTATGAAAATTCTTCTGTAGTAAAGATAGATGGGGAAAACATGCGCGGATATAAACTGGGTGTTTTAAGAGGTGTCCTGGATGATTCAGGGATAGCGGAAGAAGTCGTGTTTGGCACACTTAAGACCCATGATATGGAACAATGCAGACAGATGCTTACGAACACTTCCTGCTTTCATGAACATGATATTCTGATTAATGACAGGGGCTTCCTGTCACGAGAGATGACGAACTATTTAAAGACCGTTCGCAAAGTAGACACTTACATACCTGCAAAGGAGAATATGATCCTCTACCAGGATGCCGTGAAACTGGCCACCACCAGCGGGAAATGGCAGAAGCATCCCAACCCCAAAAGGAAGGAACAGGAGATCCAACTGGTGACAGGCGTGGGTCCATTATGGGAAAGTGATGAGCCGGAAAAGGATGTCCCCATAAATGCCTGTGTTGTGCATGATAAAAAAACAGATAACTATTTTGTATTTATGACGACAGACACCAGCAGGACAGCCCGTCAGATCATAAATACCTACGAACTGCGTCCGGAAATAGAAGAGGATTTCCGCCAGATGAAGGATTTCTGGAAGCTGGAAGATTTTAAAAGTACGAAGTACAACTATATCACTTATCACATCATCATGACACTGGTGGGATACCTTTATTTCCAAATATACAAGAACCTGGACGAAGGAAAAAGATATTCAGGGAAATCCCTTCCGGTCGTAGTGAAAAACTACAAGGAAACCAGGCCAAAGGCCGTCATCCTATATGCTGGACAGTATTTTGGTATCTTTTCCTTCCTTGAATTCCTGCAGATCTATGCAGAATGCACTTTAGAAGTACGACGACTTCTTGATCCGATCCTGGCTAAAGTATAGCAGGCTTTTGGGGTTATTCCCAAAAGCCTAATTGAAGAAAATCAAAATCATGGCTTGACAAGACGGAAGAAATGGATTATTCTTAATAATAAGAAATGGGTTTTCACCGTACATCTTGTTACGGCTTGCTCGTTTCTTTTTTTACTGCTAAAAGGTCATATAGGTATTTTTTGTTGTTTTCGGCATGGTTGACCAGTAGTCGGGCATGGAAAATGTTGTATCTGACGAGTACATTTTCCTCATATACCGGAAGGGCAAAACGGACATCATATCTATACCAGCCGTATTTGGCATTTTTATTGTGCTTTTCCTTGCGATTTTCTTCAAAAGCCGGATGAGATGCTATCTGGATCAGTTCTGGTATTGCAGTAGCGGCATTTGCCTTCGCTTTTGCATTCGCACCCTTAAGGCTTTTCCGGCTCTCCGATTCTGTGTATTCTTCAGGCAGTTCACTTCCAATAAAAATATGCTCTGCATTTTCGGTGATTTCATAATAGTCCCCGACATATCCTTCAAGATATTGCTTTACATCATCCCAGTCAATCTGCCGTTTCCCTTTGAAACGGATATCGTTGATCAAGACGAGTTTTTTACCGTCGGCATCAGTTATGATGTTTACACTTCTGTTTTCAATCATCTTTGTTATTCCCTTTTTCTTGACTGTTGATTTATAGACATTAAACGGACTCTTTCTGCTCTTTTGTTACATCATCTAATGTAATACTTTCTATGATTATAAACAGTTACTTGTTGCTGGTCAAGCTGTTTACTGTTCTTTTTCTTTCGCACTTTCCCTTCGCTATAACAGTTCAGGGGTGTGAACTGTTACAAGGGATAACCAGGATACGGCAGAAAACATTGATTTTTAACTGCCGAAGTAATATAATGTAACTGCCCTCACAAGGGACGCAACCCGGATATTCTGTAATCGGGTTGAACTATAATGTGTTTAGCAGGAAGGAGGTTAAGCATGAATTGGAAGTGGAAACGGAAATGGCTGATTTCGCTGGCAGTTACCTGCTCTATGGTGATTTCCAGTGTAGGGACAGCAGCAGCGACTGAGCCGGCCGGCCCCACGGTAACAATGGACACCGGATCAGTGACTGGACTGGATACCGAAGAGAAGGATGAATCGGATACCAGGGAGGCGAATGCTCCGGACGCCGGAGAAGCAGCGGATCCAGATAGTGGAGAGATGACAGATCCGGATACCGGAGAGGCGAATGATTCGGACATTGGAGAAGCAGCGGATCCGGATAGTGGAGAGGTGACAGATCCGGATACCGGAGAGGCGAATGATTCGGACACTGGAGAAGCAGCGGATCCGAATGATGGAGAAGCGGCAGATCCGGACACTGGAGAAGCAGATGCTCCGGACAGCGGAGAAACATCGGACCCGGATGATGGAGAAGCGGCAGATCCGGACACTGGAGAAGCAGAAGCTCCGGACAGCGGAGAAACATCGGACCCGGATGACGGAGAAGCGACAGATCCGGACACGGGAGCAGCAGAAGCTCCGGACAGCGGAGAAGCAGCGGATCCGGATGACGGAGAAGCGACAGATCCGGACGCGGGAGCAGCAGAAGCTCCGGACAACGGAGAAATAGCGGATCCGGATGCCGGAGATACGGACATTCCGGACAACGGAGAAGCGGCAGATCCAGATACCGGGGAAGGGGATGATCTGCCTGGAGATTCCGATGGCGAATTGTCTGCTGATCCCGAAAATCCTGATGGCAAGCCGTCTGCAGATCTCACACCCGATACCCATCAGCACAGCTGGTCTGTGGAATGGAGCTATGACGAAATCGGTCACTGGCATGAGTGTGACGGGGAAGACTGTCCTATAACTGACAGCAGCGAAATGGATGGTTACGCCCAGCACACCTATGGTGAGGACAATGTATGTACCCAGTGTGGATACTTTGAGCCGGTCAACCAGCTTGCCAGAGCCGCCGCAGGAGATATCCCCACCTACCAGGAGGCCTATGAGGAGATGGTTGCCTTAAAGGAAGAGTATCCTGAAGGAATGATCTGGACGAATTTTACACCTTACGGGAGTGATGGCCCTCTTGGTGACGCCTATGTCTGGAAAGGCGGAAAAATATATGGGGCAAGCAGCGGTGTGGGCTGCATGGCTTTCGCTTTCATTCTCAGCGATGCGGCCTTTGGCAGTTTGCCGGCAAGAGCTGTCACAAAGGGCAGTTTTACATTTGATGATGTGAAGGTCGGTGATATCCTGCGGGTAAGGAACAACAGCCACAGTGTGATCGTGCTGCAGAAAAGCGCAGCAGGCGTGGTAATCGCCGAAGCCAACTACAACAAGACCGTTCACTGGGGACGCGTCATGAGCAAATCGGAGGTTTTAGCCGCAGACTTTATCATTACGCGTTATCCCAAGGGGTATGCTCCTCTGGATGATCCTGATGATGAAGAGCTGGTCCAGGATGGGACGGTCGGAAGCCTGAACTGGACACTGACCAATGCAGGAGTGCTGACGATCTCCGGCAAGGGAGCGATCCCGGATTTCTCCGCAGGAGATCCTTTGCCCTGGGACGAATACAGCGCCGATGTCATCATCAATACCATTATCATTGAGAAGGGCGTAACGGGCATAGGAGACTATGCGTTCTGTGGAAGTGAGGCTCTCAGTGTATATATTCCTGATGGTGTGACGAATATTGGTGAGGGCGCTTTTAAAGGGTCATCACTGATTTCTGTAACGATCCCCGGCACTGTTGTAGATATTGGAAACAATGCTTTCCATGATTGTGCGAATCTCACTTCTGTGACGGTATCCGAAGGAGTGGAAACCATTGGGGACAATGCTTTTCGGGGCTGTACGACCTTGGCCTATATCGATTTTCCAGCAAGTATCACATCGGTAGGCGCAGGAGCATTTATGAGCTGTGAGAAGATGAAAAGTGTGAGATTTATGCCTGGCAGCGGGACAGTAACGCTGGGGGATGGCTTGTTTGCGGAGTGTTGGGGCTTGACAAGTGTAACACTGCCCCAGACGGCAGACCGCATCAGTAACGAAATGTTCTCATCTTGCACTTCCCTTCCCTCGCTGTATATTCCGGCAAGTGTAAAAGAAATTGGGGAAAATCCGTTTACCTCGTGCATACACCTAAAGTATATATACTTTGGCGGCAGTGAGGCGGAATGGAAAGCCATATCAAATGTGTATCTGGAAGCATCCCTGAAGTCTACAGGAACAACCGTGGTTTACAATGCCGAATTTGACGATCCCTTCGCTTCAGACCCCAATGACCCAGGGGATTTTAAGCCTGATGAGGGTGTAACGGATCCGTCCGACCCGGATGACGGGAATGATAACAACGATCCTGATGACAGTGAGAATACCCACAAGCACAGCTGGTCTGCAGCCTGGAGCCATGACGAAACCAGCCACTGGCACGAGTGCGTCGCCGGCTGTTCTGTAACAGACAACCGGAAGAAAGACGGTTACGGCGCCCACACCTATGGCGGCTGGATCATTGATGTAAATGCGACGGCCTCCCGAAGCGGCAGCAGGCACAGGGACTGCACGGTCTGTCAGTATCGCCAGACTGAGCGTATCCCGGCAACCGGTTCTTCAGGCGGTTCCAGCGGAGGTTCCGACAGCTCCGGCAGCTCTAGCGACAGCTCCGGCAGTTCCAGCGGCAGCTCCAGCGACAGCTCCGGAAGCTCCAGTGCATCGGACACCACGGTTTCTACCACGGTTGAACATTTACCAGACGGTTCCAGCATCACAACCATGACACAGAAAGACGGAACCGTCGCTACGGTTACTACAGATGCTGCCGGCAGGGTAGAGACGAAAGTCAATGTATCCGCTTCAGCGGTTACCACTGCCCGACAGAGCGGGGGAGCTGTTTCTCTGCCTGTCCCGGCGGTTCCGGCTGTCCGGGATGTGGCGTCGGCTCCGGCGATCACAGTTTACACTGGCAATGAGGCGGTAAAAGTGGCAATTCCTGTTGTCACACCTACTGCTGGCACTGTAGCAGTTATCATCCATGAGGATGGCACAACAGAGGTGGTGAAAGCATCTGTTCCCACAACCGATACGGTTGTAACTCCTCTGCCTGATGGGGCCACGGTGAAAATCGTGGACAACAGCAGGAGTTTCCAGGATGTTCCTGTCGGGAGCCAGTTTGAGGATGCCATCACTTTTGTCTCTGCCAGAGATTTATTCTATGGTACAACAGCAACAGCCTTTGCTCCCCAGGAACCCATGACTTATGCTATGGTGATGACGGCTCTGGCCCGTTTCGACGGTGCAGAGACTGGCGGCGGCATAACATGGTATGAAAAGAGCATGGAATGGGCAAAGGCGCGCGGAATCAGTAATGGAGCCAGTCTGGACAGCAATATCGTCTGTGAGGAGCTGATTACAGTTCTCTGGAAATATATGGGCTCGCCTGTGTCAGTGGCCGGACCGGCCGGTTATGTGTATACCGGTCAGACCAGCGATTCTCAGGCAGCCGCCGCCATGGGCTGGGCCATGAAAAACGGGATTGTCAGCGGCTTCGAAAACGGAAGTCCGGATCCCCAGGGGCAAATCACCCGCGCCCAGGCAGCACAGATAATCATGAATCTGGTTAAAACAGTCACTCTTAATCCTGTAAAGTAAACCTTCATGTCTGTCAGCAGACATCATCATGAATGAAAGAGGGTCTACTGTGAAGGAACAGGGGGCCGCAGAAAGAGGAATCCATACAATATATGGTGTCAATGATTTGCAGATCATTACTGTATATTGCGGGATCACTTTTCCTGCGGCACCTCTTTTTTGTTATGTGCAGAAGCCTGAAGGTGGCGACGTGGTATGTATTTATTAAAAATATCAAATTAATTCCAGACTTTAAAATAAAGGGTAAACCTGGTTCTGTAACGGAAGAACATGCGAAAATAACAAGGGATAATTCCGGACCATGTCTTCCATAATAAAAAATGTAAACTGACAACTGTCCAGAGGGCCTGAACGGCTGCAGGGAGCGATACTATACCACCGGGAGGCATCTATGATTGAACCAGTACCCATGATCCATGAGAGAAAAAAGACGATCCTGAGCCGTCTTCTGGACCTGGCGGCTTATCTGCTGATCCCCTTTCTCACAATTCATTTTGTCAAGGGGAGCAACTGGTTTACTACGAATTTCTCGGTGCTCGGCAATGGCCCGCAGAAGCAAAATGATTTTGCTTTCTGGGGGCTTTTTGTAGGTGTGTACTTTTTTACGATTCTGGAGATCATTGCGGGGTATTTGGCTTTGCCGCCCAGAAGTACTTTTTTAATTCCCGTGTCTCTGCTTCTTCTGACCTGCGCCATCACCACACCTTATCTGCCGGAGGTATTTCCTTTAAAGTCCTTTCTCCATGTGGTTTTTGCGTTTTTGTCTGCAGTCTGCCTTTCCTTATTTTTAGGAATCCTGGTGTGGAGGCTTGGCCGGACTGCTCCGGTGCAGTTTAAGCTGTTTCGGGCCGGACTGCTCCTGATCTTTATGTGCAGCGGGCTGCTGCTGGCTGTGGCGGGGATCATCAGCAGCGCCCTGGAAATTTTTTTCACCATATCTATGTCTGTGTTCTGCAGGAGACTGGAGCGTAAGCTGTGGCTGCTGCAGAAACCGGCGGCAGGGTACTGAATGATTATGGATGTTGTCTGGGATGATGAATTGGGATGGTATCAGGTTATTGAAAGTAACGGGAAAAACAGATATACTAAAATACAGAGGTAATTGTTCAATTTTCATTCAGGAGAAAGCATATGTACATTGCAGACTTACACATTCATTCGCGTTACTCTCGTGCCACCAGCAGGGAGTGTGTGCCGGAATATCTGGATCTGTGGGCCAGACGGAAAGGGATCAGCCTTCTGGGAACCGGGGATTTCACCCATCCGGCATGGCGGCAGGAGCTAAGGGAGAAGCTGGTGACGGCAGAGGACGGTCTCTACTGTCTGAGAGAGGAGCTGCGGCTGAAAGACCGTGCTCCCACGGGAAATGGGGCCCCGCGGTTTGTGGTATCAGGGGAGATCAGCTCCATCTATAAGAAAAACGGGCGGGTGCGCAAGGTACATAATCTGATCCTGCTGCCAGGCCTTGGGGAGGCAGAGCTTCTGGCCCGGAGGCTGGAAACCATCGGAAATATCCATTCGGACGGAAGGCCGATCCTGGGGCTGGACAGCCGGGATCTGCTGGAGATCACCCTGGAGGTATGTCCCAGGGCCATCTTTGTGCCGGCCCATATCTGGACGCCCCATTTTTCCATGTTGGGGGCATTTTCCGGGTTTGACACAGTAGAGGAGTGCTTTGAGGATCTGGCGCCCCAGATTCATGCTATTGAGACTGGGCTTTCTTCGGATCCGCCTATGAACTGGCGGCTGTCGGCGCTGGATAAGTTCCACATGATCTCCAATTCGGACGCACATTCTCCCTCCAGACTGGGGAGGGAGGCGAACCTTCTTGACATTCCCATGTCCTATGACGGGCTTTATGACGCCATCCAGAAGGGGGTGGGGCTGGCCGGAACCATCGAGTTCTTCCCGGAGGAGGGCAAGTACCACTACGACGGCCACCGTAAATGTCATCTGTGTTTAAGTCCCCAGGAGGCAGAAGCGTATCAGGGGAAGTGTCCGGTATGCGGCAAAAAGCTTACCCTGGGTGTATCACACCGGATCCAGCAGCTGGCAGACCGTGCAGAGGGATTTACACGTCCGGGGGCAGTGCCCTTTGAAAGTCTTGTACCTCTGCCAGAGGTGATCGCGGCCTCCACGGGCCATGGGGCAGCCAGCGTCAGGGTACAGCGGCTGTATGAGGAGATGCTGGGAAAGCTGGGAACGGAATTTTCTATTCTCCGGGAGCTGTCCATAGAGGATATCCGGCGTCAGTCCGGATATCAGATTGGAGAGGGGATCCGGCGGCTGCGTGAGGGAAACGTGGGCCGGTTCCCGGGGTTCGACGGGGAATACGGCACGATCCAGCTGTTTGAGCCTTCGGAGCTGGATGCCATGGAAGGGCAGATGAGTCTGTTCGGGCAGAATGGAGCCGGATTTGAAGGCAGGATCCGGCAGGTGGCAAAGAAGCGGAATGCTGTCAGAGAAGGAGACACTGGGAAAAAGATGCCACAGGCAGCGGAGGCAGAAAGCAGGCGGCAATCCGCCTCCTCTGAACTTCTTAATGAGGAACAGCTCCTGGCCGTCCGGTCCCTGGCTCCCAGGACAGCTGTGATTGCAGGTCCGGGAACCGGCAAGACGAAAACCCTTATTTCCCATATTCTTTATCTGCTGCAGCACCATAGGGTGAAGCCTTCAGATATCACGGCGGTGACATTTACCAACAAGGCGGCCCAGGAAATGCGGACCCGGCTGAAGGAACAGCTGGGCAGACATGGGGCAGCCGGGAAGATACGGATCGGAACTTTCCACTCCATCTGCCAGGAGCTGCTGCGGGCAGATGGAAAGGAGTTTGCCATAGCAGACGAGGGTACGGTGCTGGAGCTGGTCCGGGAGGTGGCAGAGGAGCTGGGAATCCAGGGAAATGTGAAAGCGCTGCGGCAGGATATATCCAGGAGAAAGACGGCGCTGGCACTGGAAACAGAAGGCAGGGAGGCAGCAGACGCAGACCAGCTGATTCTCTGCTATGAGAAACGCCTTTCCCAGTTAGATGCCATGGATTTCGACGATCTTCTGATCCGGGCACTTAAGGGTGCGGAGGAAGGAGGGGAAGTCTTCCCCTACCTTCTGGTAGATGAATTCCAGGATATCAGTCCACTCCAGTACCGGCTGATCCAGGCCTGGGGCCGGGGAGGGCGGGAGATTTTCATCATTGGGGATCCGGATCAGGCCATCTACGGCTTCCGGGGAGCAGATGCGGCATGCTTCCGGCGGTTCTGCAGGGAGGAGGAGACCCAGATTATCCATCTGGTGAGGAACTACCGGTCTGCGCCGGAGATTCTGACAGCGGCGGAGACGGTGCTGGAGGGCAATGGAGGGACCCGGGACTATAGCCAGATCAGTATTCCAGCAGACAGGTCTGTGTCCAAGGGAGCTTTTCTGGAGGAGGGAACGGAGTCTGGGAATCTGGGGCGGAGGCTGGAGCCTATGCAGCCTCCGGGCCTGCCGGTGCGTCTTGTGGAGGCGTCCGGGGAACGGGCGGAAGCCATCTTCGTGGCAAAGGAGATCAACCGTCTGGTGGGCGGTATGGATATGCTGGACGCCCAGGAGGGCTTCGCCTGCCCGGACAGCAAAAGTCCCAGAAGCTTTGCGGATATTGCAGTGATCTACCGGACCCACCGTCAGGCAGAGATTCTGGAAGCCTGCCTGAAAAAGGAAGGGATCCCTTATATAGTTACCGGGCGGGAAGAATTTCTGGAGGAGGATATGGTACGGGGAAGTCTGGGATTCTTTCGGAGTGTCGTAAATCCCTATGACCATCTGTCGCGGAAGCTGTGTCTGCGGCTTCTGTGGGGTGTGGGCGAAGAAGACATTGCCCGGTGCGCCTATCCGGCTCTGGTGGAGAAGTACGAGAAAGCCTGCAGGCGGGGAAAGCCGCGGACTCTGTGGGACAGCTGGAGGGCAGATATGGAGCTTATGGAGCATCCGGGACTGGAGAAGCTGTCGGACATGGCAGTATTTTATAAGACTATGGAGGAAATGCTCACGGCCCTGGCCTTTGGCAGGGAGAGTGACCTGAAACGCTGTGGCGGGAAGCATTACACCGCTGATTCGGTGACGCTGATGACCATGCATGGCTCCAAGGGACTGGAATTTCCGGTTGTTCTCCTGTACGGAGTGAAAAAGGGAATCATGCCTTTGGAATATAAAGGACGGGATACGGATCTGGACGAGGAGAGGAGGCTTCTCTACGTGGCCATGACCCGTGCCAGGGAGGAGCTAATCATGACGGCTTCCGGCGGAATGTCCCGGTTTCTGGAGGAGGCAGGGGAAGGATGCTTTGTGAAGGAGCAGACCCGGCAGAAGGAGAGAGGATGGGAGAACGGATACCAGATGAGCCTGTTTGATCTTTAATAAGTATGCCACATTATGCAGTGGCTTTACAGCATAATAATGGCTTTACATACTTAATTGATGGCATTATAATATTGACAAGAGTTCTATAGTGATAGAAATTAGAAGGGAGAAGGGAAATGTCAGAAAAAGAGATGATCAAAATATCAGTGGAAGAGTTCTCGCGGTTACAGGATTATATGCAGTTGGTAGACAAGGGGGCTGAGGCTTATGCGGTTATGAAAAAGCGGTACCTGGATTTAAAGGTTATTCTTACATCGTCCGGAATTAATCTTACGGATATTGACCGGTTAAAGGAATAATCCGTATAGTAAAGGGTGTAACATCATGGATCTTATGGCCATGGCGTTACACCTTTTTTATAAGCTGATTTTAGTGTGTTTTCAAGGAAAAGTGATTTATTTTAAAATGTCATAGGTTTTTTTAAATCATCTGCGCCAGAAAAAACAAACCAATTCTTTATTTATATCGTCGTCTTTCTCGATAACTTAAGTTTTTTCTTTGTTGATTATCACAATGCTTTTTAAAAGAAAAATTATTTGAAAAACCTATAGGTTTTTCAACGCAAAGGGGGCGCTATATGGGCAGGGTTTATGCCTACAGCCGGGTCGCTCCGGGTGAGAGTGAGACAGAGATCCGGGCAGCCATGGAAGAGATGCAGGTGGCATGTGAAGATGTCTATGTGGACCAGCCGCTACAGAAGCAGAGAAAATTTCCCCAGTATTTAAAGGTACTGAAAAAACTGGTGCCGGGAGACCTGCTGTATATCCGGGGCCTGTCTGACCTGGGAGACGGGTATGGAGAAGTGAAGGAGCAGTGGAGAATCCTGACAAAGGAAAAGAAAGTGGATGTGATCGTCCTGGAGATCCCGCAGCTGGATACCCGCAAAGGGAAAGTACAGTATGGTCCCCTGGTGGCAGATGTGGTCTATTCCCTGCTGGAATACTTCACGGACAGTGATTCCAATGTGCGGAAAAGCAGACAGCGGGAAGGGATTGCAGAAGCAAAAAAGAAAGGTATCAAGTTTGGCCGTCCGCCGAAACAGATGCCGGAGAATTTCTACCAGATTTATAATCAGTGGGTTTCTAAGGAGATTACGGCTACGGAGGCGGCGAAGCTGTGTAATGTGAGCCGGACCATGTTTTATCAGAAGGTAAAGGAAGTGCAGGCCGGACTGGAAAAATTTAAAAAGTGAAAATTTTATAGGCGGAATATGAAAGATGGATGTTGGTAAAAGATTAAGATTTGTTATTTGGGGAGCAGGAGCCAGAAGCTTTCTGGCAGTAAATGTATTAGGATTAGAAAATGTGGAAGTGTTTGTTGATCAAAATAAAACATTACAGTCATCATCCTATTATGGCAAAAGGGTCATTTCTCCTGAATGTTTTTTTTCCGAATATTCTTCCTATCCGGTGATGATTACACCGGAAGGGTATGAACAAGAAATAAAAGAAATGATGGCGAAGCAAGGAATATTTTGGGGTTTCCTATTTGAAGATGAGTATCTAAATATGGAAACTGCGTTTTTGCAGATGCCATTAAATCAATTTACGAATAGCTATAGCCCAGAAAAAATACAAAGTATTTTTGGAATAAATCTGATGTCGTTGTGTTTATACAGTTATCTCGAACAGAAAGGATTCTCTTGTGAAATTATACCATCAGAAAATGACAGTGAAGAGCTTAAACAATATGTTAAGAATGTTTTAGGCATGAACTTGTCGCCGGAAAGCCGGATTGATAATGAGAAAAGACAAATCCATCTTGCCAGAAAACCAGTTTCGAAGAAGGATGATGAACGTATTCAGACTTATGAGGATTGTTATTTTGCACCATGGAATAAAGAACTTTTTTACAAGAGCAGACTTGAAAAATTTCGCGGGATACATCAGGGGAAAAGAGGTTTTATTGTAGGAACAGGACCAAGTCTGAAGATTCAAGATTTGGATATTTTAGAAAGGAATCATGAGATTTCTTTCAGTATGAACAGTATATATAAGGCATTTCCAAGGACAATTTGGAGGCCGGATTATTATATGATCGCTGATACGAATTGTACAATACTTAATAAAAAACATATTCTGGAGATGGAAGCAAAATATAAGTTTGTTGCGGATATAGCCTGGACCCAGGAATATGAGAAACATGAAAATATATTTCAATGGCATGTGATTAGAGGCAGTGAGCATATTTGTAATAGGATACCATTTCCAATGCCTAAGTTTACGGATGATTTTTCGAAGGGTTCTTATGCTGGAATGACAGTCACTTATGATGGCTGTTTGCAGTTGGCTGCATTTATGGGATTTTCAGAAATATATCTGATTGGCATGGATTGCAGCAATTATGGGACAGCTACCGTTCATTTTTCGGATGATTATGAAGGTGATGAAAAGGGGAGTATTCCCGGATATCTTCAAGTGGAAAAAATTATTTTGGCCTATCAGTCTGCCAGAAATTATGCTGATTCACATGGATTTAAAATTTTTAATGCAACAAGAGGAGGAAAGCTGGAAGTCTTTCAGAGAGTGGATTTTGACAGTCTCTTTGGTTGAAGGTCTATTTGAGGAGATAATAAGTTGAAAAGAAGGATACTGATTTACAATTGGATACCATTTGATGACAGTTCACAAAAAGGAGGAGGAGTTTCTGTATATGTAAAAAATCTGATTAATGCGCTGATTAAAACGCAGAAATGGGATGTGTATTTTCTGAGTTCCGGGCGGGCATATGACATTAATCAGTATCGGGTTTTTATTGAACCGACACAGAATAGCTACTCCCCATACTGTAAAAGTTTCCAAGTGGTTAATTCACCGGTTCTCGCTGCGGCGAACCTTAGTCTGCCATATCCCCATATAAGCAACACGGACGAAGTGTTAAAAGCAGTATTAGGGGATTTTATCTTTAACAATAGGATTGATGTTGTGCATTTTCAAAATCTTGAGGGGCTTTCAGTAAAAGTTCTGGAGTTAAAACAAAGATTTCCGTCGGTGAAATTTATTTATTCAATCCATAACTACTATCTGGTGTGCCCACAAGTTATGTTCTGGCGTGTAGAAAATGAAAAGTGCGAACGGAATGATGATGGAATTGCCTGCGTTAATTGCGTTCCTAAAGATGTTCATCATTCTAAAATTATATTGAACCAATGCATCAATTACTATGCTTCAAAAGGAGAAACTTGTAGCGGACTGATTGGAATAAAAAATGCTGTTGAAAAATATTATCAGGCTTATGAAAAAGAACAAGGAAAGAAATGGGATCAGAACAGAGAATTTCTGATATATGAGTTTCGGCGATTTCGGGAACAGAATGTGGAATATGCAAACAAATTTTTTGACCACATGCTTGCTGTCTCAAAAAGAACATCTGATATTATGGTAGAACATGGAATACAGCCAGACAAAATAAATGTATGTTATATCGGAACTGAAATTGCAGGAATGCAGAGAGGAAATCAAAGCTGTATGTTTGATGGGGGCTTTTTTCATATATGCTATATGGGATATATGCGCAAAATGAAAGGCTTCTTTTTTTTCCTTGATGCATTAGAGCAAATGGCAGAGCCTTTATCAATGAAGATGGAAGTGACAATTGCAGCTCTGATTGAGGATGAAGCGGTTTTGGCAAGAATTGAGAAGTTACGGGAGAAATTCCATAAAATTATGGTATATCAGGGATATACACATTTTGATTTGCCAAATATGCTGGGGAATGTGCATCTGGGAATCGTGCCAGCCCTATGGGAAGATAATCTTCCGCAGGTTGCGATCGAAATGCAGGCTCATGGAGTACCAGTATTATGTAGTGATTGCGGTGGTGCAAAAGAGCTTCACAATAATGATGCTTTTGTATTCAAAGCCAATGATGTGAATGATATGATAAGCAAATTATCGAAAATTATAGAGAATCCGGCACTTTTTGCTGATTATTGGAGAAATGCAATGACCCTGGTTACGATGGAAGCACATATCAGGGAACTCCAAAATTATTATTGAGAGAGGATGGAATAAAATATGGATAGAAATCATGGAAACGGGGTGCTGGATAGCCAGACTATATTAATTACAGGAGGAACCGGATCTTTTGGTCATCATTTTGTGGATTATGTTTTCAGCCATTTTAAGCCCCAAAAGGTTATTATATACTCGCGTGATGAGTATAAACAGTTTCTTATGAATAATGAATATCGGCAGCATCAGGGACATTTGAGATATTTCATTGGTGATGTCCGAGATTTGGGTCGGCTTAAGCGTGCCATGAATGGGGTTGATTATGTGATCCATGCAGCAGCACTGAAACAAGTACCAGCCTGCGAATATAATCCAAACGAGGCAATTAAAACTAATATCAACGGAGCCATGAATGTTATTGAGGCGGCACTGGATGCAAAGGTAAAAAAGGTCGTGGCCTTATCTACAGATAAAGCCGTGAATCCCGTTAATCTTTATGGGGGCACGAAGCTGGTATCGGACAAGTTATTTACTGCTGCCAATGCCTATTCAGGAAAAAACGGAACCAGATTTGCTGTGGTCCGGTATGGAAATGTGGCGGGAAGCCGGGGGTCTGTGATTCCATTTTTTCAAAGTATGATTCAGAACGGGTCGACAGAATTACCCATCACTGACTATAGGATGACACGATTTTGGATCAGTCTGGAGCAGGGAGTAGAGTTAGTGATCAAGGCTCTGGAAGAAGCAAATGGTGGGGAGACTTTTATTTCAAAAATTCCATCTTTCAAAATTGTGGATCTGGCACAAGCGATGCTTCCAGACTGTCATATGCCAGAGGTTGGGATACGGGAGGGAGAAAAACTCCATGAAGTTATGATCACAAAAGAAGATTCAGATTATACCTATGAATATGAAAAGAATTACATTATATATCCCCATTTTAACTGGTGGGGAGAGTCGGATATCATACCTGGTGGAAAACAAGTATCTTCTGATTTTGAGTACTGTTCAGGCACAAACAGTCAATGGATGACGATTGAAGAAATTAGGAATTGTTTGGAAATTATGAAAAGCAATAAGTGATTAAAGCAATTAAACCATTAAATCCAGTTGCCTTGGGAGAATAAAATTATGAGCAGAAAGTGTCTGGCAGTTATTACTGCCCGTGGTGGCAGTAAAAGAATTCCCGGAAAAAATATCAAAGATTTCTGTGGAAAACCGGTGATCCAGTATTCCATAGAAGCTGCTGTAAATAGTGGAATTTTTGATGAAGTAATGGTATCTACGGACAGCGAAGAAATCAAAGCAGTGGCAGAACATTGTGGAGGAGCAGTTCCATTTATGAGATCAGCCAGAACCTCTGATGATATGGCAATGACCCATGAGGTTGTGCTTGAAGTACTGGAAGAATACAGAAAAAGGGGACAGGAGTTTAAATATGTATGCTGCATTTATCCTACAGCACCATTCATTACCAGTCAAAAATTAAGGGAGAGTATGGAACTGATAGAAAAGAATGGGGCTGATGGGGTAGTACCAGTTGTAGGTTTTTCATTCCCGCCACAGAGATGTTTTGTAATATGCGATGGAATGGTACAGTTTCACTGGCCGGAGAATCGCTTGGTACGCTCCCAGGATCTGGAAAAATGGTATCATGACTGTGGGCAGTATTACTTTTTGCGGGTGGCGTCATTTCTCGAACAGAAAACTATGATTATGAAACACATGATGCCCGTCATTATGAGTGAAATGGAGGTACAGGATATTGATTCCCCGGAGGATTGGAGGCTGGCAGAAGTGAAATATAAACTATGTAAATTAGAGGGAGTATAGAGATGGATTTATATAAAAAAATAAAAGAAAAAGCATATATTGTTGCGGAAATGTCTGCAAATCATGCAGGAAGCTTGGAACGGGCAAAAGAAATTATTCGAATAGCCAGGGAATCAGGGGCAGACTGTATTAAAATCCAGACGTATACGCCGGACACCATGACCATTAACTGTGACAAACCGTATTTTCATATCAGTCATGGAACCTGGGCAGGAGAAAATCTGTATCATTTATATGAGCGTGCATATACACCCTGGAGTTGGCAAAAGGAACTGAAGGAAGAAGCAGACAGAGTGGGAATCGATTTCTTTTCTACACCCTTTGACAGAACTGCGGTTGATTTTCTGGAGAGTATTGGGGTGGAATGTTATAAAATTGCATCCTTTGAACTGACAGATATTCCCCTGATTCAGTATGTAGCTTCAAAAGGGAAACCGGTAGTTTTGTCTACTGGTATGGCGTGTCTGGGGGAAATAGAAGCAGCAGTTCAGGCAGTGTATAGCCAGAATAATAAGCAGGTTATTCTTTTACACTGTGCAAGTGCATATCCGGCTATTACGGACAGCATGAACCTGCGGACGATGGTAAATATGAGAGATACCTTTCAGGTTCCGGTTGGGCTGTCGGATCATTCTATGGGATCCATAGGGGCCGTAGCAGCAATAGCTTTGGGCGCTCGTATGATCGAAAAACATTTCTGTCTGGGAAGAGAAATTGAAAATCCAGATGCTTCTTTTTCCATGAATCCGAAAGAGTTTAGACAGATGGTTTCGGACATCCGACAAGCTGAGAAAGCAATTGGAAAGGTCTGGTATGGTCCTACAGAACAGGAAAGGGACAGCCTTGATTTTAGACGCTCTGTTTTTTGTGTTGCGGATATAAAGAAGGGAGAGAGGATTACAGAAGAAAATATACGGATTATCCGTCCAGGCTATGGTGCTGCACCCAGGTATTTTCTGGAAATGTTGGGGCAGTCAGCGCTTTGCGATATAGAGCGGGGGACTCCGTTAAAGATGGATATGATTGGAAATATGTAATGAATGGGGCTTGTATAGTCTTGTGGATGGAGGCAGGGCGTGAGAGTTATCATTGCTACAATAAAATCTTGGAATATTGAAAATGCAGAAAGATTGAGAAAAAAATATGTGGGAGAACATGAAATTCTGGTCTTGACGGACCGGAAGGAATTATGCCTAGAACAGCTTGGGACATTTAAACCGGATTTTATTTTCTTTCCACACTGGTCGTATATCATTCCGCCTGAGATATTTGAAAAATATATCTGTGTTGTTTTTCATATGACGGATTTGCCTTATGGACGTGGAGGGAGCCCGCTCCAGAATCTGATCGTTAGAGGGAATACCAAAACAAAAATATCTGCAATCAGGGTAGAACAGGAAGTGGATGCAGGTCCTATTTATATGAAAGAGGAAGTGTCACTGGAAGGAAATGCAAGAGAAATTTTTGAAAAAATTTCTCATATTATATTTGAAAGAATGATACCACGTTTTTGGGAGGAACATCTGGAACCCAAAGAACAACAGGGAGAACCTATCTTTTTCAAACGCAGGACACCACAAGAAAGTGAGTTAAAGCCCGGGCAGAGCCTGATAGAAATTTATGATTATATCCGTATGCTGGATGCAGAAGGATATCCGAATGCATTTTTGGATTTTGGGGCTTATCGTCTGTCTTTTCAGAACGCTAAATTGAGTGACGGCAGACTATCAGCAAATGTAATATGGGAGGAAAGACATTGAATAAGATTCTTGTAGTTGCAGCGCATCCAGACGATGAAGTGTTAGGCGCGGGGGCGACGGTTGCAAGGAGAATTGCAGAAGGGGACCAGGCCTTTGCCCTGATTCTGGGAGAAGGCCAGACATCCCGTTGGGATAAAAGGACGGAGGCAGATACCAATGCCGTTCAGGAGCTGCATAGAAACACTTTGGAAGCAGCGGAAATAATTGGATTCGAAAATGTGTATTTTGAAAATCTTCCAGATAACCGGTTTGACAGTGTAGACTTGCTGGATGTGGTAAAATGCATAGAAAAATATATACAGAAAGTCCAGCCGGGTATTATTTATACCCATCATTCACATGACCTGAATATTGATCATAGGATTACATTTGAGGCCGTGCTTACAGCCACCAGACCAGTGAGAAAGTGTCCGGTAAAGGAAATTTATACATTTGAGACGGTTTCTTCCACAGAATGGAATTTTGGAAACAGACAGCATATGTTTTATCCAAATGTGTTTATGGATGTCAGTGATTTTATGAAGATTAAGATACGGGCAATGGAGAAGTATTGTTCAGAACTGTGCTGTTTTCCACATCCACGTTCTATAGAGACATTGGAAGCTGGGGCAAAAAGATGGGGGAGTACTGTAGGGAAAAACTATGCTGAAGCATTTGAACTGATTCGAAAGGTTGAATAGGGATTGAGCACATGGATATTATCATTACAGGAGCAACAGGAGGGATTGGCCGGTGCCTGGTAGATTGTGCACTGGCAAGCAATACTACGGAAAGAGTATATTGCCGGTATAGGGATGAGCAGAAATTTCGTAATCTTTTTGGTCAGCGCAATACCAAAATTGTAGAAGAAAAGCACGATGCACGTTATTTGGAAGAAAGTTCCAGTATAATTAACGAATTATATAGAAATAGACCTCAGAGTCTGGCCTGCATTTACACAATGTTCACAATCCAGCCAATTAAGAGAATGGGTACTTATAATACAGAAGAACTGAAAGATAATTTATATACAAATGTCCTGGACCTAATGGTTCTTACAAATGCTCTTCTTCGTTTTCGACAGGAATGCTCTGTACAGCTTAGGCTTATTAATATTGATAGTGGGGCCGCCTATAAACCACTGGAGGGATGGGCAATGTATTCGGCTTCGAAAGCTTATGTCAATATGATCCTGAAGACTGTGCAGTTGGAAAATCCAGATATAAAGATTGTAACTTATGAACCTGGTGTAGTGGATACACAAATGCAGGAAATCATTCGCAAGACGGATGAAAAGGTTTTTGGGCAGGTAGACAGATTCAACGAGTATTTCCGGAAAAAGCAGCTTCATAGACCGGATGAAATCGCAAAGGATATTTGGGAACGTTTTGTAGAAAGCTGGGAAGGTATAAAATTTAATGAAGGTTATGATCAGACATGAAATTTGCTATTTTTTCCGATATTCATGGAAATATATATGCTTTGCGGGCGATGCTCAACCAGCTTAAGGATTCTGACTTAATGGGCTATATTTTTTGCGGGGACATAATGGGATATTTCCCACACCAAAAACAGGTTATAGAATGTCTGAAAAAAATTCCGAATCTTTATTCCGTGATGGGAAATCATGATTTTTATTACATAAACAGTAGGAATGATCATAGGAAGCAGGCATTGTATGCAAAACAATATGGAAGAAATTATTTGAATATTCTGACAGATTCTCAACTGCGTTATTTAACCAATTTGCCTGCGATGCAAAAATTTCAGTATAAAGAAACGAAAGTTCTGGTTGTGCATGGTGCAGTAGGAAATTGTTTGGAGGGGAGGATATATCCGGATACTTCTATAAGATGGGAACAATACAAAATGTACAACCTGGTTATTTTGGGGCATACACATTACCGGATGTATGCAAAAAATGGGGAGACTGTTGTTATCAATCCAGGATCTCTGGGTCAGCCAAGAGATTTTAATGGGTACAGTTATTGTGTTGTGGATGTGGAGACACAAAAGGCAGAATTTTTGAAAGTAGAGATAGACGAGAACCAGCTTTTAAAAGATTTGGTTGACAATGGTGAAGATAAAACCTTGATAAGCTATTTGAAAAGCAAAATGGAGGGAATTTGATGAATAAACGATACCTGATAACTGCTATGGGAGGGGATATTGGAGACAGTGTTGTTTGCTGTTTAAATAGAGAATACGGCAAAAGCCATTTGGCAGGATGTGATATTACCCCTTTTGTGCCAGGATATGACCAGGTGGAAAATTTCTTTCTGGTACCGCCCTTCGTGGAAGAAGATAGGTACATAAAGTCGATTTTGGAAAAGTGTGCACAATATAAAATCACCCATGTTCTTCCAATGACGGAGGGCGAAATAAAAGTTTTTGACCGGAAGCGAGAAGTATTTTCCCAGGCAGGTATCGGTCTGATGATCCATAATTCCAGAATACTAGATGTGGCCCTTAGCAAATGTAAGACAGCAAAGGCGGTAGAGAAAATGGGGCTGTATAGTCCCAAAACATGGAGCAGGAATGTTGACTTTACAGAACTCCGTTATCCGGTGATGGTAAAGCCCGACTGCGGGTGTGGTTCAACCGGTGTCTGTGTTGCCGGGAATGTCCGAGAATGCCAGGATGCAGTTTCAAGTATACAGGATGCTGTTATCCAGGAGTATGTTGGAACTTCTCATGATGAATATACGGTAGGAATATTTTCCAGTGGGAAAACGGTTGTGTCAATTGCTTTCAGGCGGACCCTGCAGCATGGAATGAGCAGGGTTGTGGAGTATGTGAAAGATGAAAAAATCCAGGAAATAGCAAAAACAGTAGCAGATTATTTTGTCTTGAAAGGTTCTCTGAACATCCAGATGCGGAAGCAAAACGGAGAATATTATATTTTTGATATTAATCCGAGAATATCAAGTACAGTTGGCTTTCGATATGAGATGGGGTTTAAAGATTTAATTTGGTGGCTTGAACTGATGGATCATGATGAAACCGATATTTCATATATTCCGGAAGAACTGCCAGTCATAGGTATCCGCACTTATAGGGAGAAGCTGTTCAGAACCCGGTTTCCGGATGCAGAATTGTAGGAGTATGGAATCAGATTGAGGTTCTCTGGATGGTTATAAGTGTATAGAAATATGGGGAAGTGGAAGAGGAATGTTATATATTCGAACAGATATGAATTCTGTCATTGCAACCGGACATGTGATGCGATGCCTTGCAATTGCAGATGCAGCAAAGGAAATCGGAGAAAACACTACATTTATTGTTGCAGATGACCAGGCAGACCATATGATCCGAAAACGTGGATATGAAACGATTATCCTCCGGACCAGATGGGATAATATGGAGATGGAGCTTGATAGATTACAAAGCATAATTCATGAACAGAGGATCAGGGCTTTGTTGGTTGACAGTTATCAGGTTACCCAGCCTTATCTCCAGACGCTATCCGACTGGGTAAACGTAGTTTACATAGATGATTTGGATAGTTTTTGCTATCCGGTACATACCCTGGTCTGTTATGTTAATTACTGGGAAAATTTCTGCCACAAACAGAAATATAGGCAGACAAAGCTTCTGCTTGGTTCCAACTATATTCCCCTTGGCCAGCCATTCAAAAATTGTGAAAGAAAGATAATAAAGGCATATGCGGAAAACCTTCTGGTTTTGTCAGGGGGGACCGATCATTTTCACTTGCTTGACGGATTTCTGGAATGTATAAACAAGATGCGCTTCCAAAGGATTGACGTAATATGTGGTATGTATTATCAGGGGGTTAGACAGCTGGAGAGCCGTTTTGGTGGATATTCGAATATACACATCCATCAGTCAGTTGATAATATTGTAGCGTATATGCGGCGTGCTGATATGGCTGTTTCCGCAGGAGGGACTACTTTATATGAACTTTGTGCATGTGGAACCCCAACGATATCCTACTCCTTTGCAGATAACCAGTTAAACAACGTTCGGCAGTTCCAGAAAGATGGTTTGATTGATTATGCAGGAGATGTACGAAGTACAGATATATTTGGAACAGCAGCCAGACTGCTGGACCAGTATTATGGTCAGGCATCCTTACGGGAAGAACGTTCCAGAAATATGCAGAAACTAATTGATGGGAAAGGTGCAACGCGGATTGCGGAAGAAATGAAAGAACTGTCCTGTCCAAACGGATAAGAAAGGGTAAAAAATTATGTACAAATATATTCCCTATGGGAGGCAATGCATTGACGAGTATGATATACAAGCCGTGACAGATGTGCTAAGATCAGATTATCTTACCACAGGTCCTAAAGTTGAAGAATTTGAACGGAAGGTATCAGAGTATATAGGGGCTAGCTATGCTGTGGCTGTTTCTAATGGAACAGCCGCTCTGCATGCTGCCTGCTTTGCAGCAGGAATCGGTCCAGGAGACGAAGTAATCACAACACCGCTTACCTTTGCAGCATCTGCTAATTGTGTTTTATATTGTGGTGGTACCCCGGTATTTGCAGATATTGATCCATATACTTACAATTTGGATCCGAAAGATGTCCAAAAGAAGATTACATCACGGACAAAAGCGATCATTCCAGTTCACCTATCTGGCCAGCCGTGTGATATGGATTCCATCCATCAGATTGCAAAGGAATATCATCTGACTGTTATTGAGGACGGAGCACATGCTCTTGGTTCGGAGTATAAAGGAAGAAAAATAGGATGTCTGTCTGATATGACTACCTTCAGTTTTCATCCAGTTAAGCCAGTGACAACAGGAGAAGGCGGGATGATCGCTACGGATAATAAGGCTTTGTATCAGAGGCTTCTGCTGTTCCGTTCTCATGGCATTACCAGGGATCCGGCTATAATGAAGAGAACCGATGGGGCATGGTATTATGAACAGTTATTATTGGGATATAATTACCGCATTACAGATATCCAGTGTGCACTTGGTATTAGCCAGATGGGAAAACTGGATAGATTTATAAAAGTACGCCGGGAACTGGTGCAACGGTATGACAAGGCATTTGATGGATGTGACAATATTATCAGGCCATACCAGATGCCGGAAACCAGGAGTGCATGGCATTTGTATATTATTCAAATCATGCATCATGACAGAAAGGAAATATTTGAAAGACTGAGGGATAAAGGAATTGGAGTAAATGTGCATTATATTCCTATATACAAACACCCCTATTATCAGAAACATGGATATGCGGGGATTTACTGTGAAAATGCGGAAAAATTGTATCAGAGGATGTTAAGTTTACCATTATATCCATCATTATCATATGAGGAACAGGATTATGTTGTTCAGTGTGTAGAAAATGTTCTGAAAGAGTAAATAAGACAGACATCATAAGCTGTGCATCAAAAAGGAAGGGGAATAACAATGAACCTGGTAATCTACGGCGCCCAGGCCATTGCTCTGGGCGCATACGAAGCAATACATAAGCTGTATCCGGTCAGGGAGATTTCCTGCTTTCTGGTGACACAGCGTGGCAATAACGGGGAATCCCTGGCCGGACTCCCGGTTGTGGAACTGGAGGCATTTGCCCGCGGTCTCTCTGCGGAAGAGAAGGAGCGTACAGAAATCCTGATCGCCACACCGGAAAATATCATGGCGGAGATCGAGAAGAGTCTGGAAGACCATGGGCTGTACTGCCATGTCCGTCTTACCTCCCAACGCTGGGCAGAGCTGATGAGCTACCATTATGTGTGCGGCCAGGAGTTTCTGCCTTTGTCGGCGTTGCCGGTGGGATATCATAGGGCCGGGATGCATCTGTTTATGGCAAAGTTTTATAGGGACAAGTCTCTGGCCGGAGGGTATTCCATGCCGGAATGGGTGACGCCGATTCAGGTGGGAGCAGCCTTGTGCAGAGAGCGGGTTGCCAACATTTTGGACAGTGACGGGGAGCATATATCTGGGAAGAATGGAAATTATTCGGAACTGACAGCTCTGTACTGGATCTGGAAAAACCGTTTGCTGACAGGGGCGGCAGACGAGAGATGGGAATATTATGGGCTGGCTCATTACCGGAGGATTTTGGAACTTTCGGAAGATGATGTGCTGCGGCTGGCAGACAATGATGTGGATGTGGTGCTTCCTTATCCTATGCCTTACGAGCCGGATATCCAGGTCCACCATGAACGGTATCTGAAGCAGGAGGACTGGGATGCAGTGGTGAAGGCGGTATCGGAGCTTTGGCCGGAGTATATGCAGGAGTTTTCCGCTGTGTTGCAGCAGAAGTATCTGTACAATTACAATATTATGCTGGCCAGGAAGAAGGTATTGGCAGAGTACTGCGGATGGCTGTTCCCCATTCTGGAGCGAGTGGAGGAGTTAAGCATTCCCAAAGGAAAAGAGCGGAGTGACCGGTATATCGGATATGTGGGGGAGACCCTGGCTACCTTGTATTTTATGTCCAAAAGGGGCAGGCTGAATATTGTCCATGCAGGATGCAGGTTTTTGACGTAATCATCATGGGAAACGCAGTCTTTTTAATTAGGTATACATATCGCCGGGAGGATATGTCGTAACAGTTCAGATACCCCCTGAACTGTTACGATATGCCTGCTTAATCATTTACTTTGCTGTGATTTTCGTTGCAATTTTTCTCCCATATGCTATACTTTATACATCTTATTAATCAGAGGTTCCGGTGGATTCCCACCGCAGGTTTCAAATCCGATTTTCAATTTAATCTCATTATTTTTGCAGGAGTATTATCCACGGGAATGGCCCTGTTTGCGGAGAGGCACCAGGATTATCTGCGAAAGTATACAGAATTGAGAAATGAAAAGGTGAAAAACCGTCCCATACCGTATCTGCATGGAGTAAGGAAGATGGATTCAGCCTGGGGTAAAAGGCTGTGGGGGAGAAAGGCGGATTATGTGCTGGCACTGAAAGGAAACCAGGGAACATAGAAAGTATGCATTAGCATCTGGATGTGATATCCTATGAAGGTGAAAACCCAACCACAGATAAAATAGCAGCCCAGAATCTGAACATCATAAGAAAATGCAGTCTGAGGATCTTGAAAATGACGGATGTATCAAGAAATAAAAGGTTGTCAATGAAAAAGAAACGGTATGTGATTGGTCTACGTCCAATAAAGCATTTAGAAGAGATGCTAAACGTTTAAATGTGGCAAAAATAAAATCAGGTAAGGGGAACCATTCATGCATTGATCGTGTGTTATCTTTGTTCTGTATTTACAGAATAAGTTTTTTTTGTTATACTCCTTATTATATGTAAAGACGGGTAACAGTTCAGATAGGTCTGCGCACTCGCTGCGCTGACCGTACGAAAATGTAGTGGCCGGAGGGCATCTGCCCCATCGCGCAGCGATTTTCATGGGCAGATACCGTAACAGTTCAAGGGGTATCTGAACTGTTATAAAAACGGAGCAATAGTCCGGCAGGGCCGGATCAGAGAGAGACAGGGAAATTCCCTTACAGGAGCCGTTGCAAAACGAAGTGGGAAAAGGCAGGGCAATATGGCGATTTCTTATAAACTGGAGAAGTTTGAGGGTCCTCTGGATCTTCTGCTGCATCTAATCGAGAAGAATAAGGTGGATATCTATGACATTCCCATCGTGGAGATCACACAGCAGTATCTGGATTATGTCAGTCAGATGGAAAGGGAGGATCTGAATATTGTCAGCGATTTCCTGGTCATGGCGGCGACTCTTCTGGACATAAAGTCCCGGATGCTTCTGCCGGTGGAGGTCAATGAGGACGGCCAGGAGGAGGATCCCAGGGCAGAGCTGGTGGCGCGGCTTCTGGAATACAAGCGCTATAAGCTGATGGCCCAGAAGCTGCTGGATCTGGAAGAGCATGCGGCGGGTGTTCTGTTCCGGGATCCAGATATACCGGAGGAGGTGGCAAAGTACGAGGTGCCGGTGGATCTGGACAAACTGCTGGACGGGCTGACTCTGGCAAAGCTCCAGAGAATCTTTGATTCTGTGATGAAGCGGCAAAAGGATAAGGTAGACCCTATCCGCAGCAAGTTCGGTACCATCAAACGGGAGCCGGTGAGCCTGGAGATGCGGATTCTGGACGTACTGGATTTCGCCAGAAAGCACAGGAGGTTCAGCTTCCGCCAGATGCTGGAGCGCCAGGGGGACAAGCTGGAGATCGTGGTCACGTTTCTGGCGGTGCTGGAACTGATGAAGATCGGCAGGATCCACCTTGTCCAGGAGAATCTGTTTGATGATATGCAGATCGATATCCTGGAGGAGGAGGGCCAGGAGACCGGGCTGAGCCTGGAGGAACTGGAAGAGCTGGAAGCAATGAACACTTAATGTTGAAGAAGAGGACGGATAAGACAGCGAATGGGAAGTATATTTGATGAGGACGAGGCGTTTGATCTGGCGGCCATTGAGGCGCGGCACATGGAGATGGAGGCTGAGGAGCAGTTAGAGCTGGATCTGGAGGAGTTGTCCGGTGCCGCGCAGAAGGGGGAGATATTCCCGGAGAGTGACTGGGAGGCCACACTGGAGGCGGTGCTGTTCACCATGGGCAACTCGGTGGAGCTGGGACAGCTGGCGGTAGCCATCGGCCAGAGCGAGAAGGTGGCAAAGCGGGTGGTGGAAAGCCTCCAGAAGCGGTACGAAGAGGAGAACCGGGGGATGCAGATTCTGGAGCTGGAGGGCGCATACCAGATGTCCACACGGGTAAAATATTACGAGAACCTGATCCGTGTGGCGTCGGCACCCAAGAAGCATATGCTGACGGAAGTGGCGCTGGAGACCCTTTCCATCATCGCTTACAAGCAGCCGGTGACCAAGCTGGAAATCTCCAGGATCCGTGGCGTGTCCTCGGATCATGCGGTGAACCGTCTGGTGGAATACGGGCTGGTCTGTGAGGTGGGCAGACTGGATGCACCGGGAAGACCGGCCCAGTTCGCCACAACGGAGGAATTCTTACGCAGATTTGGAGTCGGTTCGGTGACGGATCTGCCTACCGTGAACCCGGAGCAGGAGGGCGAGATCATCCAGGAAGTGGAGGAGGAGCTCCAGCTGAAGCTCAATATAGACGGAACCCTGGAGGAGAATGATCCGGGAGAAGATCCGGAAGGCGAATCAGAGCGTGATCCGGGGAGAGTCCCGGAAAGTGGTCTGGAGCGTGATCTTGGGAGAGATCCGGAAAGCGGTTTGGAGCGTGATCCGGGGAGAACCCCGGAAAGCGGTCTGAAGCATGATCCGGGAGAAAGCCCTGAAAGTGATCTTGGGAGAGACCCTGAAAGCGGTCTTAAGCATAATCCGGGGAGAGCCCCGGAAAACGGCCAGAAGAGTGATCTGGGAGAAGATCTGGAAAGCGGCAAGAAGAGTGCTCCGGGAGAAGACCTGGAAAGCGAATCAGAATATGATCCAGAAGAAGACCCGGAAAGCTGAGAATAAAGCAGGAAAGAAATCCATGCAACAAGTCAAATGTACTCAGTCAGGATCTCACCATGCCTGATTTTGTGAGATTCCGGTAACAGTTCCAGGGTATCTGGACTGTTGCAGATTCCGGGAGTACATGCTAAGAAAAGGAGGAACCAGACATGGAGAAACGGATTCGAATCAGATATTTATCTGACAAGATAGAGAGGCTGGACTACATAGACAAAAAGTCGGACTGGATCGATCTGCGGGCTGCGGAGGATGTGGAGCTTAAGAAAGATGAGTTCCGTCTGATTCCGCTGGGGGTGGCCATGGAGCTTCCGGAGGGGTATGAAGCACATGTGGTACCCAGAAGCAGTACCTACAAGAATTTCGGCATTATCCAGACCAATCATATGGGCATCATCGATGAAAGCTACTGCGGCGACAATGACCAGTGGTTTTTCCCGGCTTATGCCCTGCAAGACACCCGGATCCATGCGGGTGACCGCATCTGTCAGTTCCGGATCATGGAACACCAGCCGCGGATACAGTTTGAAGAGGTGGACAGCCTGGGCCACCAGGACCGGGGAGGTCATGGTAGCACCGGCAGAAAGTGATGGCGGGCATGAATAGTAGCGATAGAAGGAATTCAGGAAATGGCGCCGGCCAGAGGAGGGCGCCCTCGCAGGCAGGACGGAGCAGGGGATCGTCAGAGTCAGGAAGCCGCGGCGACAAGGGATCTCTCCAGAGCCGGGGACGCAGCAATACTCCTTCTGGACGTGAAGGCGCCGCCTATGCGGCAGGCCGCAGGAGTGGAGGTGAGGCATCCGGTTCAGGCCGCAGAGGTACTGGCCTGTCGTCTGGATCCAGCCGCGGAAACACCACGTCTAACCGTGGCCGCGGACAAGGCTCGTCCTATAGCGGGCGGAGGGTGGGGACTGCGTCCCGCTCTTACTCCCGGACCCGTAAAAGAAAGAAAAAGAGTGCACAGAGAATCGTCCTGCTGATGTTTTTAGCCTTTGTGGTGATCCTGATCGCGGGGGGCGTCTTTGGCGTCCGGAGATTTCTGAGGAACAAAGCACGCAATGAGCTGAAGGCGGATGGGATTGCCAGTATAGAAGCAGGCGATTATGAGGATGCCATTGCAAAGCTGGACGAGGCTTTATCCTACTCTGGCGGCAAAATCGGGGAGTTTGAGACAGAGGTGCTGGAAGCCCGGGCAGAAGCGGAATATCTGGAGGCCGACTACGGGGCGTCGCTGCATACCTGGCAGCTTCTCCTGGAAAATGATGAGGACAGCCGCAAGTATAAGGAAGGGGCTGTACTGTGTCTTCTGGCAAACGGCCATCTGGATGAGGCCCTGGCCATGGAAGCCCTGCAGAGCCGGGTCTACAACAAGATAGCAGTGGGGCAGATTGAAGCCAGGGAGTATGAGCAGGCCCTGGAAACCATAGAACGGGGGATCCAGGCACCGGAGAAATCTGCCATGGAAGATCTTCTGTACAATCAGGCAGCTGTCTATGGATATATGGGAGAATTTGAAAAGTCCCTGGAGCTTTTTGAAGCATACGAAGCAGAGTACGGGCCAAATGAAAAGGCTGAGAGGGAGATTACATTTTTGAAAAGCAGAGTTTCAGGAGCGGGAGAGTAACCGCGGTTTAAGAATAAGGAGTAACAGTTCAGACGGGCGGCAGGAGGAGGGCCCGTCTGAACTGTTACAATAAGGAGACGGAATGGCAGAATTGGTGGAGATCAAAGAGGTTGAAGAGCAGGTGATTCTGGTGGCGGTCAGTATCAGCGACGAGGATGATACCAGGGCTTCGGTAGATGAGCTTAGGGAACTGGTCCGCACAGCCGGGGCGGTGACCGTAGGCGAGGTGATCCAGAACCGGGAGAAGATTCATCCCGGAACCTATCTGGGAAAAGGGAAAATAGAAGAGTTGAAAGAGCTGGTGGAGGCCTGCTCTGCTACCGGTGTGGTCTGTGATGATGAGTTATCGCCAGTGCAGCTGCGCAATCTGGAGGATGCCCTGGATACCAAGGTCATGGACCGGACTATGGTGATTCTGGATATCTTCGCGTCCCGGGCAACCACCAGCGAGGGCAAGATCCAGGTGGAGCTGGCCCAGTTAAAGTACCGGGCAGCCAGACTGGTGGGTCTGCGCAGCTCTCTTTCCAGACTTGGAGGCGGGATCGGTACCCGTGGGCCGGGTGAGAAGAAGCTGGAGATGGACCGCCGTCTGATCCATGAACGGATCGGACAGCTGAAGCAGGAACTCAAAGAGGTGCAGTGTCACCGGGAACTGATCCGCAGACAGAGGGAGAAGTCCCACACCTTCGTGGCAGCGATTGTTGGCTATACCAATGCAGGGAAATCCACGCTGTTAAACCGCCTGACCGATGCGGGGATTCTGGCAGAGGACAAGCTCTTTGCCACTCTGGATCCTACTACCCGAAGCCTGATCCTGGAAAGCGGCCGGCAGATACTCCTGACAGACACGGTAGGATTCATCCGGAAGCTGCCCCATCATCTTATCGAGGCTTTCCGCAGCACCCTGGAGGAAGCCAGATACAGCGACATGATCCTTCATGTGGTGGACTGTTCCTGTGCCCAGATGGATATGCAGATGCATGTGGTCTACCAGACCCTGCAGGATCTGAAGGTGGGGGACAAGACGATTGTAACTTTGTTCAATAAGATAGACAAGAAACAGGATATGGAGCTTCCCAGGGATCTGCGGTCGGACTTCCAGGTGCAGATTTCGGCGAAAACCGGAACAGGGATCGACAAACTTCTGGAGGTCCTGGAGACGATCCTGCGCAGCCGGAATATCTATCTGGAGCGGGTATTTCCCTACCCGGAGGCCGGCAGGATCCAGCAGGTGCGTAAATATGGGGAGCTGATCGCGGAGGAGTACCAGGAGGACGGGATCCATGTAAAGGCCTATGTACCGGCAGAATTGTTTGCGCAGCTTCAGTAGGAGAGGATATGTATGATTAACGTAATAAAGCGGGACGGTGAGATTGCGGAGTTTCAACTCAGCAAGATCACCAGTGCGATCACAAAGGCCTTCAAAGCCACAGAGACCGATTTTAATAATGAGATCCTGGAGCTTCTGGCACTGCGGGTGACAGCAGATTTCCAGGGGAAGATGGAGGACGGGAGTATTTCCGTGGAGCAGATCCAGGACAGTGTGGAGCACGTGCTGGAGCAGACCGGCTACACGGATGTGGCAAAGGCCTATATTCTCTACCGGAAGCAGCGGGAGCGGATCCGGAATATGCATACGACGATTCTGGATTACCGGGACGTGGTGAACCGCTATGTACTGAGCGGTCAAAGACGGGAGGATGATCCCCCGGTCTATTCGGTGGGCGGTCTGATCCTGAGCAATTCCGGTGCGGTCACAGAGCAGTACTGGCTGTCGGAAATCTATGATTCCGAGATTGCTGATGCCCACAGAAGCGGTAAGATTCACATTCATGATCTGTCCATGCTGACTGGCTGCAGCTGCAGCTGGTCCCTGAAAAAGCTTCTCAGGGAGGGACTGTGCGGTGTGGAGGGAATGGTTGCCTGCGCACCGGCCAGACATCTGGCGGCTCTCTGCAACCAGATGGTGAATTTCCTTGGTATCATGCAGAATGAATGGGCAGGGGCCCAGTCCTTTGCTTCCTTTGACACGTATCTGGCCCCTTTTGTAAAGGCGGACCAGATGAGTGACAATGAGGTGAAGAGCTGCATGGAATCCTTCATCTATGGAATCAATATTCCCAGCCGGTGGGGAAGTCAGGCTCCTTGTGTACATATCGGACTGGACAAGGTGGTTCCGCAGCAGCTGCAAAATGTCGCGGCTGTAATCGGAGGCAGGGAGCAGGAGTTCTGTTATGGGGACTGCCAGACGGAGCTGGAACGGATCGGTCAGGCTGTCCGGGAGGTGCTGGAGGCCGGTGATGCGGCCGGTATGCCATTCCCCTACCCGGTTGTGGAGACAAGGGAGATACCTGAAAATACGGGAAGCATTGGAAGCGTCAGCATCCCTCTGGGACAAGAGCTGCTTTCCCGGGATAAGGCGCAGTTCCTGGAAGAGCTTGGAGAGAGGCTGGATCTGGCCGGACGCTCCCTTCAGGTGAAGCGTGAGATACTGGAGGTATTTTTGAAAGGGGGGCTATATCCCTATACCTGGCGGTACCTGGGAACTCTTAAGAACCATAGATCCGGGATTTGTCTGACTGATTGTCAGGAACTGGAGCAGTCGCAGAAGGAAGCTTTGTGTGACTGGGCACGGGACTATCTGGGGCAGAGGCTGCCTGGATGTACATACCTTGTGAAATGAAAAAGGACCGTTAACACAGAAAAGGGGCTTCGGGAAAATGGCTCCCTGTCCGTGAGCAGGGGAGCATTTTCCCCAAGCCCCTTTTCTGTATGCTAGAGTGTGTCTGAAAATTCATTCCCGCCATCTCCACAAGGGACGCCTTCGGTGTGCACGCCCCACTTTGCGGTATATTTGGGCCAAATTCAGGTTACATAGCCCACTATGCGCCCTTCATTTGGCCCCAATCTCCCACAAACTGTTGACGCACATCTGCCAGAAAGCAATTTTCAGACACACTCTGGGGTGAACGGCTGTATTGTTATACGTTTCCACCAAGGGTGGCGCCCATATCAGCTACAATGTATTCGCCAGTCAGCATGTTGCAGCAGTCGGATGCAAGGAACAGCGCAAGTGCCGCGATCTCCTCCACGGTGCCGAATCTTCTTAAAGGAATTCCTTTCAGTTTCTTGTCCTTGAAGGCAGGATCGTCCAGCTGCGCGGCATTCAGGGCGGTTCTTACATAGCCGGGACAGATGGCGTTCACCGAGATCCCGTAACGTCCCCATTCCCATGCCATTGATTTGGTAAGATTGATGGCACCGGCCTTGGAGGCGCCGTAGGTGGAGAGCTGGTTGTTGCCCTTGACACCGCCGATGGAGCACATGTTGATGATTTTTCCGCCATGTCCCTGGGCGATCATCTGTTTTGCCGCGATCTGGGAACCAAAATAAACACTCTTTAAATTGGAATCCATGACCCGGTAATATTCCTCTTCCGTCATGTCAGTCAGTCTCTTTGTGATGGCAACACCGGCATTGTTGATCATAATATCAACGGTTCCGTATTTTTCCACGGTTTTGTCGATCAGGTTCTGGATCTCACTTATGTTCTGCACATCTGTTTTGATTCCGTATGCCTCTCCGCCCATTTCGATGACTTCACCTGCGACGGCATCACAGTCATCCTGGTGACGGCTGGTGATCACTACCTTTGCCCCATGATAGGCAAGTGCCATAACGATTCCATATCCAAGGCCCTTGGTTCCGCCGGTGACAATGGCAACCTTTCCGGTCAGATCAAAGGAAGGCATTTTAAAAGGTACTTTCTCTGCATTCATAGCTGTATCCTCCTTGTTATAAATGATTATCTTCATTTTATTATACAGCAATAACCGTGCCAACGTATATCTGTCAGATATGTTCTGATACTGCGGAACGGAAGTTGGCAACAGTCCAGACAATCCCTGAACTGTTATGGGAGTTACGTTATCGTCCGCCGGATACTGGTGAACAGTAATGGGCCTCCGGACATGCTGTGGGACGGTTTATGTTGTTTTATTATCAGACAATCCAGGGGAAATTGTTCTATAAAAAAACAGAAATCCGGAGCCGACAGATGAAAATTTTCAGTCAGAACACCGGTTTCCGTGGGACATCGTGGAAAATGAAAATTTTGGTATGAAATTTGCTTAATAATTAATCACAATCATGATTCTGCAGAAATCGGACTTGTAGTGTGTCAAATTATAATGGTCCGGGGGATTTCCGGACTGGTGCGTTAAAAAAATAACGATTGTTGCAAGAAAGGATAATAACTTTATGAGTAAAAAAGCTGCTGTGTTTTTTGCGGTCTGGACATCCTTCTGGTGTTCTGTGTTTAATTACGTCTATATGATGATACCGGCCCTGAAGGGACATCCATGGATCATGTTTATATGTCTGGCGGTCTTTTTCGGTATGGGGAGCACGGTGAAGGATGTGCCCGTTCTTATGGCAAGTGCCATGTGCGGCGTGTTCTGGGGGCAGGTGGATCTGTTCCTTATGACACTGGGGGCATTTGGCATGTTATGGGGAGGATTTTTCCCGATTTTTGTGGGAACGGTCATAACGATGATCCTTCACATCAATTATTTGTGTAATACACCGGTGAGGGCCGTGCCGATTATTTTTGCAGGGGTAGCACTGACATTTGCCTGCCAGATTGGGTTCCTGGACGTGGAAAATATTCTGGGACTGGCACTTAGCATGCTGTTTGGCCTGGTTCTCTGCGGTGTATGTGCCTGGGGGCAGGCATTGGGAATAAACAAATATCCTATCGAGGTATAAAATCAATTAAAAGAAAGGAAGTAAAAGTATGGGGAAGACAATCAACACAGTACTGGGGCCGGTAGAAGCGGAGGATCTCGGAAAGACTCTGATGCATGAGCATCTGATCTATGGATTCTGTGGATTTCAGGGAGATTATACCCTGGGAGGATTTGACGAGTTAAACTGCATCAAAGAAAACATGAAATGGCTCAGGCCGTTAAAGGAAAAGTATGGTTTTAAGACAATTGTTGACGCCACAAACAATGAATGCGGGCGTGATCCTTTCTTCCTGGCGAAGATGGCAACGGTTCTGGATCTGAATATCATCTGCTCTACCGGTTATTATTATGAACCGGCCAGCGCGTTCATGTACTGGAAATTCCGGAGCGGATTTGCCGATGTGGAGACGGAAATTTATGAGATGATGAAGACAGAGCTGACAAAAGGGATCGGAAATACAGGCATTAAGGCTGGTGTTATGAAGCTTGCTTCCAGTGCAGGAGCGATCCAGCCCTTTGAGGAGAAGTTCTTCAGGGCAGCGGCACGTGTGAATGCAGAAACAGGATTCCCGATTATCACTCATACGGAAGCAGGGACCATGGGACCGGAGCAGGCGAAGCTTCTGATCGACAATGGTGCAGATCCCAGGGATATCGCTATTGGACATATGTGCGGCAATACGGATGTGGATTACCATGAGAGGGTACTCCAGCAGGGGGTATTTGATGCCTTTGACCGCTTCGGTCTGGAGGGCGATCTCTTCCATACTCCTACGGATGGGGAGCGCTGTGACGTCATTGCCGCGCTGCTGAAAAAGGGATATGAGGACCAGATTCTGATGAGTCACGATTCCGTTACGGTAGAGCTGGGACGTCCCCGTCCGGTACCGAAGGATGATCTGGACTTTATGGCCCACGCCAATATCCTGAATATTCCCGGCAGGGTAATTCCCATGCTGAAGGAGCGGGGAGTAACCGACGCACAGATCGGGAAAATCTTTGTTACAAATCCTGCAAAGCTTCTTGGATGATCAATTGAAAAGTTCTGGCAACGTAACAGTCCGGAGTGTGTCTGGGCTGTTGCAGGTTTCGCAGGAGAAAACCCCTGGAGGGCTGTTCCAGGGGTTTTCTCTTGTTTTCAGCAAGCATTCAGTGGTTCACAAGTAATTTAAAATATGATAAAATAATAACAGTTTTATAAAAAATATTTCAGATAACAATTTCCATTAATATACAGGAGAAATCAGGAGGCGGGTGCAGGATTATGATGCCGGAGGAGTACAGAAAGCTGTTCAGGAATGAGTTGTTCCGTGAGATTATGGACGATATTGCAGATGTTGTGATGGTCATCGATAAGGAGACTTACATAGTATATGTAAACCATGCATATGAGAAAACCTTTAACAGGAAGGTGGAGCAGATCATAGGAAAAAAACTCTGTGATATTGAGGAAGAGAACACTCCTGCCATCCAGGCGCTGAAAACAGGAACCACCCTGATCCATGAGACCGGATATCTGAAATCCGCCAATATGGATTCAGTCGGGATATCCTATCCGATCCGGTATCATGGAGAGATCGTGGGAGGCGTATCTGTTTTTAATAATACTGCAGAATATGTCAAGCTTGTGTCAAAACTCCAGCGGACAAAGGAAATGAACCGCTATCTGGAAGAACAGCTTGACAGCTGTGTGACGGCCCAGCAGGCCAGAGAGTTTGTCACGGTAAATCCCCATATGAAGCATGTCCTGGGACTCGCCGTCCGTGTGGCGAAATCCTCCGCCAATGTTCTGATCCGCGGCGAGAGCGGGGTGGGAAAAGAAATTATGGCGAAAATCATCCACAGCAACAGCCAGAGGTGTGACGGGCCTTTTGTAAAAGTAAACTGTGCGGCGATTCCGGACAATCTTTTGGAGAGCGAGCTGTTCGGTTATGTGGGAGGCGCTTTTACAGGCGCCAGAAAAGAGGGAAAGGCCGGAAAGTTCGAGCTTGCCCAGAACGGTACCATCTTTCTGGACGAGATTGGGGATATGGCCCTTAATATGCAGGTTAAGTTACTACGGGTGCTTCAGGAACGGGAGGTGGAACGGATCGGAGGTTCCGGTCCTATCCGCCTGGATGTCAGGATTGTGGCTGCAACCAACCAGAATCTGGAGGAACAGATCAAACTGGGCAAATTCAGGCAGGATCTTTATTTCCGGCTGAATGTGATTGAGCTCAAGGTTACTCCCCTGCGTGCCAGAAAAGAAGATATTCCAATCCTGGTACACCATCTGATCAGGAAGATAACGGGAGAAAATATCAATGTAGATCCCAGAGTGATGACCTGTCTGAATTCCTACGACTGGCCCGGAAATGTCCGGGAGCTGCAGAATGTGATCGAACATGCCTGCATTATGCGGGATGATAACCTGATTGATGTCTATGCCCTGCCGCAGTATCTGTGGTCCGCCAACGATATGGATGCACCGCGGCCCAAAGAAATGAACTACAATCTGAAAGATATGACAGAAATCCTGGAAAAGGATCTGATTCAGAAAGCATTGAGAAAATATTCCAACAAGACGGAGGCGATCCAGAAACTTGGAATATCCAGAAGCTCTTTCTATGACAAAATAAAGAAATATGGAATTGATGTGGAAGATACAGAGTAAATCTCCGAATGCTTCCCGGCCTCCTTTTCACACAGCTGAAGCGGCAGCCATACAGATCAATATAAATGAAAACAGAACAACCCTGGACAATAAAGAACCCGTTTTCTTATTGCCCGGGGTTGTTTGTATGAATAACGTACAGATTTCCGGATAAAAATCCCCCAATATTTGAAAAAAAGACAAAATCACACAAAAAGCGGCCTGAAATAAGGCCGTTTCGGAATGAAAAAATTTGGCACACAAATTGCTATAAATATAAGATATACAGAACAAAAAAGAGAGGAAGGGATGCCATGAAACTGGCGTTATCTCCCGGCTTTATAGGTACATGCAGGATCAGGAACCGTTTTGTCATGCCTGCCGCAAATCTGGGATGGTGCACGGACGGGTTTGTTTCGGAAAAAGTGGTTTCTTTCTATCAGAAGCGGGCCAGAGGCGGAACCGGACTGATCATAGCCGGGGCAGCAGGTGTCGATCCGGTGAGGATCAACCGGGCGGGCATGATGCAGATCTGTGATGACCGGTTTATTCCGGCCATGGAGCGGCTGGTCCGGGCAGTACACAAAGAGGATGGGAAGATATTTCTTCAGCTTATGCATGCAGGAGCTTATGCAGGACAGGAAGAGCATGGCGGTCTGCCGGCCGTGGCGCCTTCCCGGTATTTCTGTAATTTTACCAGGGAAACCACGGAGGAATTAACGAAAGCAGGGATCAGTCAGATCATATCCTGGTTCCGGGATGGAGCCGTGAGAGCACAGAAAGCCGGTTTTGACGGAATCGAGCTGATCGGAAGTGCCGGATACCTGATTGCGGAGTTTCTCTCAGGGGCGACCAACAAACGGCAGGACGAATACGGAGGAACGATTTCTGGACGGGGCAGATTCTTAATGGATGTCATAGATGCCGTCCGGGAGGGTGTGGGAGAAGACTATCCTGTCATTCTGCGGTTATCCGGATCGGATATGATTCCGGAGGGCAACGGACCGGAGGAACTGGCAGCCATTGCAAAGGCTGTCGGAAATCATGTGGATGCCCTGAATATTACGGGGGGATGGCACGAATCGCAGGTTCCCCAGATCACCTACCATGTTCCCAGAGGAATGTATCTTTATCTGGCAAAGGCAGTGAAGGAACTGGTGGACATTCCGGTGATCGGCTGCAACCGGCTGGATGCGGAAAGCGCTGCGGATGCCGTGGAACAGGGCTGCTGTGATATGGTGGGAGTCCTCCGGGGTCTGATTGCGGATCCGGATCTGGTGAACAAATACAAGGCAGGAGAAACGGATGCCATCCGGCCTTGCTTGGGCTGCAACCAGCAGTGTCTGGAACGGATTTTTTCCGGAGAGCCGCTGGCGTGTACGGTGAATCCCTTTGTGGGAAGGGAAGCGGAAAGCCTGCGGTTAAGACAGGAAGGGAAAAAGATACTGGTCATCGGCGCGGGGATCAGCGGGATGGTATATGCGGCCCTCAATGCTGTGCGCAACCGTGTCACGGTCTGGGAGAAAGACCTGCATTACGGAGGTGCGGCCAGAGCAGTCGCAAAGCTTCCGGACCGGGAGGATGTAAGGGACTATCTGGATTATCTGTTCCGGCGGTGTATCTCACTTGGAGTTGTCTTCAAATGGGAAAAGGAAGGATGTCCGGAGGAACTGAAGACACTGCTGGACAATAGGATATTTGACCAGATTGTCATAGCAGTGGGAAGCTCCATGGATATGTCCGGATACCGGACAGAGACGAGCCAGCCTGCCTCCGGATGCCGGTCAGAAGAAACACCGCTTGTTCTGACAGCCGGACAGGCGATACTGGCAGAGGAACTGAAGGGAAGGCATATCGTCATTGCTGGATCCGGCTACAAGGCGGTCCAGACAGCACAATATTGTGCCCTTGCCAGGAAAAAAGGAGATAGGGAAAAAGCATTTTTAGATAGATTTATTCCAGAGCATTCCGGATTCGCCAGCCATGTTATGGGCTGGAAGGACAGCACCGTAACTTTGTTGGGATGGGAAAAGAGGATTGGCAGTGGATTTGGTAAAAGCACCCGCTGGATCATGCTGAAAGAGACTGAGCGGCAGGGTATTTTTATAGAACTGGATGCGGCGGCAGAAAAAATCTGCCGGGGCAGAATCGTCTACCGGACAGGAGATGTGAGAAAAGAGATTCCCTGCGATCTGATGGTCATCTGTCAGGGCTGGAAGGCTAATGAGGATTTTGACAGCATGAAAGCAGAATATACAGACCGGCTGGTTCTGATCGGAGATGCCAGAAGACCGGGGAGAATCACGGAGGCAGTAAAGGATGCTTTTACAGCAGCAATTATGTTACAGTTCACGGGACAAGAAAATACATACCGTGGACAGTAACACAATTATTTAAATGAGGAGGTTAGCGATGTTTGAATTGAAGCATGAAATGTTAAGAAAGCTGGCGAGGGAGTTTGCGGAAAGAGAGCTTGAGCCGATCGCCGCAGACGCAGAGAAGAATGGAGGATATCCGAAGGAACTGCAGAAAAAAGCTGCAGAATGCGGGTTCGGCGGAATCACGATTCCAAAAGAATACGGGGGTGCAGGCGGTGATTACAAATCCCTTGCCATTGTTGTTGAGGAATTCTGTAAGAAAGATGCGGCTGCCTCCTCCATGCTGATGAGCAATTCCTTGTCAGGTGCTCCGTATCTGTACTACGGAACCGAAGAGCAGAAGCAGAAATATTTAAAACCCATGGTGCTGGGCGAGACAATCGGTGCGTTCGCACTGACAGAGCCGGGAGCAGGTTCCGATTCCGCGGCGACCCAGACTACATGCTTGTGGGACGAGGAGCAGGGATGTTATATCCTGAACGGACGGAAATGCTTCATTACCATGGGGCCGGTCTGTGATTACGCGGTGGTATTCGCAAAATCAGATCTGCAGGCAAAAGGAACCCGGGGAATCAGCGCATTTATCGTGGAAGCGGGCTGGGAAGGCTTTTCCCGGGGCAAGGCGGAGGAGAAGATGGGAATGCATGCTTCCGTCACCTCGGACCTGATCTTCAACAACGTAAAGGTTCCGAAGGAAAACCTCCTGGGGGAGGAAGGACAAGGTTTTAAGATCGCGATGGGAATCCTGGACGCCGGACGAGTGACGGTAGCAGCTCAGGGGCTTGGCATCGCAGCCGGATGTCTGGATCTGGCAGTCCGGTACTCTAAGGAGCGTGTCCAGTTCGGCAGGCCGATCTGCAAGCTGCAGGATGTGGCATTTAAGCTGGCCGATATGGCAACCGAGGTGCAGGCTGCAAGGCTGCTTGTTTATGATGTGGCTGACAAGCTGGATAAGCACGAGAAGGTAACCATGCAGGCAGCCATGGCAAAATATAAGGCAGGCGAGACCTGCAATACCGTTGCCTACAAAGCGCTCCAGATTCACGGCGGATACGGTTACATGCAGGACTATGCAATTGAGCGGATGACAAGGGCAGCAAGACTTGTTTCGATTTATGAGGGAACTTCAGAGATCCAGAAGCTGGTTATTTCTGGTAATTTGCTGAAATAGTGGAGGTAAAGGATGAAAATATTAGTTTGTGTCAAACAGGTTCCGAATACGAATGAGGTAAAGATTAATCCCAAGACGGGAACATTGATCCGGGATGGTGTGGAAAGTATCTTAAATCCCGATGATGACAATGCACTGGAGGCAGCCCTTCAGATCAAGGATGCCAATGAGGGAACTACCGTAACCGTGATTTCCATGGGACCGCCCCAGGCAGCGGAAGCCCTGCGGGAATGTCTGGCAAAGGGCGCGGATGACGCGGTTCTCTTAAGCAGCCGTGCATTTGGCGGAGCAGACACCTGGGCAACTTCCAACACCATTGCCGGGGCCATCAAAAAGATCGCGGATTATGACCTGATCTTTGCGGGACGTCAGGCAATTGACGGTGATACGGCACAAGTGGGACCCCAGATTGCAGAGCGGCTGGGCATCCCCCAGGTGACCTATGTGGAAGAAATCCTGAAGTGTGAAGGCGGCAGACTGACCGTAAAGAGACAACTGGAGGATGGGTATGAGATCATTGAGATACCGACTCCCTGCCTTCTGACCGCGGTAAAGGAACTGAACACCCCGCGCTATATGTCGGTAAAGGGAATCTATGAGGCGTGCGGAAAGGAAATTACAGTCTGGAATGAACATGACATTGTAGTAAAGCCTGATGAAATAGGCATTAATGCATCTCCAACAAAGGTATTCCGTTCTTTCACTCCAGAACCCAAGGGAAAGGGAATGCTCATCCAGGGGACACCCAGGGAGGCTGCAGCAAAAGTAATAGAGGAATTAGAGAAGAAGCATATTTTGTAGGAGGTAAGGTATGGCTGTACTGATCAGTAAGGAGAAATGTAAAGGATGTTCACTTTGCGTGAAGGCGTGTCCGTTTGCCGCCATTGACATGGTGGAGAAAAAGGCTGTTATCAATGATAAATGTACCATGTGCGGTACATGTGTGGAGGCATGTAAGTTCGGTGCCATCATAAAGGAAGAGGAGACGAAGGAAAAGGATCTGTCCTCCTATAAGGATGTCTGGGTATTTGCAGAGCAGAGGGCAGGGGTAATCACCCCAGTGGTATTCGAACTGCTGGGCAAAGGCCGTGACCTGGCTGCCGGTATCGGGGGCGTCAGTCTCTGTGCCATTCTGCTGGGGGAGAATCTGGAGGATATGACAAGGCAGCTTTTTGAGGCAGGCGCAGACATCGTATATACTGCTGAGAGCAGCCTTCTGGCAAATTATACATCCGACGGATATACAAAAGTGATTTCCGAAGCCATCAATGAGTTTAAGCCGGAGATCGTTCTCTACGGCGCAACCCATATTGGCCGTGACCTGGCTCCAAGAATCGCTGCCAGGGTAAATACGGGTCTTACGGCTGACTGCACAAAGCTGGAGATCGATCCGGAAACCAAAGGAATCCTGCAGACAAGACCTGCATTCGGCGGCAATCTGATGGCTACGATCAAATGTCCGGACCATAGGCCCCAGATGTCAACCGTAAGACCCGGCGTCATGGACAAAGCGCCGGTGGAAGCGGGACGGACAGGAAAGGTGGTTCCCGTGACCCTGAATCTGCAGGAATCCGATATCCGCACAAAAGTTCTTGAGATTGTAAAGACCGCAAAGGATATGGTTTCCCTGACGGATGCCGAGATCATCGTATCCGGCGGAGCCGGTCTGGGAGACGCTTCGGGATTCGATCTGATCCGCAGGTTCGCAGACAAAGTCGGCGGAGTAGTAGGCGCATCCCGCGCGGCGGTTGATTCCGGATGGATCGACCATTCCCATCAGGTGGGGCAGACCGGTACAACTGTGAAGCCGAAAATCTATATTGCCTGCGGTATCTCCGGTGCGATTCAGCATCTGGCAGGAATGCAGACCTCGGATGTGATCATTGCCGTCAATAAGAATCCTCTGGCACCTATCTTTGATGTGGCTGATTATGGGATTGTGGGGGATCTGTATAAGGTGATTCCGGAATTGATGGAAGCCTGGAAGTAAACCTGTAAATATTCACGTGTCCGGCAGGGGACGCGCCGTCAGCCAATGAAAGTCTGGTGGGCGCATTAAACCCCTGAAAGCTATAAAAATTTTATACAATTAAGAAGGAGGAGCATTATGCCAAAGAGACTGGATGGAAAGGTAGCGCTGGTGACAGGAGCAGCAAGAGGACTGGGACGTGCCTATGCCCTGCGTCTTGCAGAGCTGGGAGCGGATGTGGGGGTCATTGATATCGACCTGAAATCCTATAAAGACTTTGAAGGGGAAGCCAGCCTGCTGACTGCGGAGACCACCATGGATGAGTGCCGCGCCCTTGGAGTGAAGTCTGCCGGTGCTGAGGCGGATATCACAAAGAGAGAGGAAGTATTTGCAGCTGTGGCACAGATTGAGAAAGAGCTGGGCCCCATCGACATTGTAGTCTGCAATGCAGGCGGTGGGATGGGCGCTCCTGATGGGAACAAGGCCAGCCAGCTGAACTGGGAACAGTTCTATGCAGTGACAGAGAGAAACTATTATGGTACTGTATATACATGCAATGCAGTCGTTCCCGGCATGAAGGAGAGAGGGTACGGGAAGGTAGTCAATGTAATATCCGTAGGCGGGCTGGTGGCCAACAGTGACGGAAGCTATGCCCACTATGCATCCTCCAAAGCTGCCATTGCACAGTATACCAGACTTCTGGCCCAGGAGGTAGGGCGCTACAATGTGACGGCCAACTGTATCGCCCCCGGCTTTATCGCCACTGGACGTCTGGTTGAAAATTATAAGAAGGCTGGTGAGGGAACTTTCCTGCGCAATGTGGCAATGAAGCGGTTCGGAACCGTGGAAGACTGCGCCAATGTAATCGAGTTTCTTGCAACCGATCTTTCTTCTTATGTGAACGGGGCGATCATTGAGGTCACCGGCGGTACCGTAGGCAGAATGATCATGAATGAACCGGCAGAGTGTTAAGTAGCTGTCGGGAAATTCCCGGAGCGTGTCCATTTTCAGACACGCTCCAACTTGGACATTGAATTGTTAATAATATAACAAAAAGGAGAGCGCTATATGAATCGTTGGGAAAAATTGGAGAAAAAGCCAGCACCATTGTTAACAAAAGAATTCGGTCCCTTAAGCGGGATCCGGGTATTGCTAAATGGTTCTGTGGTTGCAGCCCCCTTTGCAGCTACTATGTTAAGTGATTTTGGTGCAGAGGTCATTGCCCTGGAAAGACCAAAGGTAGGCGGAGATTCCGCAAGACACCAGCAGCCCCAGATCCGGGACGGAGAGAAGCACATAAGCGGCTCCTGGATGCAGAATGCCCGCAACAAACTGAGCTTTTCCCTGGAGACCAACTTAAAGAAGGTCCCGGAGTCAAAGGAGATATTCCTTTCCCTGATCAAAAACTGTGATGTGTGGATTGAGAATATGGTATGGATCGACAAGCTGGGCATCACGGACGAGATGCTTCTGGAGGTGAATCCAAGGCTGGTGATCTGCCATGTAAGTGGCTTTGGAACCCCGAAGTTCGGCGGCCAGGAGCGGTACTTAAACCGGGCCTGCTATGATCCGCTGGCTCAGGCAGAGTCCGGCTGGTGCCTGCTGCAGGGCTTCCCGGACAAGCCGCCTTACTATGCTCAGCAGTATATCGGTGACTATTTATCTGGTCTGTTTGCGGTCAATGGCATTCTGATGGCCCTGCGTCATGTGGACCAGACCGGCAGGGGCCAGGTGATTGATTCCACACTGTGTGAAAGCTATATGAGAGTCATGGATGACAACTTCACCTTATGGGGCGAGGCCGGTATCCAGAAGCAGAGACAGGGAATCAAGCAGCGCACCTACCAGCCCGCCGGCATTTTCCCGACCAGGGACGGAAAGTTCATCAATCTGGGTGCTTACGGAAAGGGTGCGTACGAGAAGGTCATGAAGGGCTTTGGTTTTGATCTTGAGAAGTATTCCTATGAGGCAGCAGGCGGAAGCGAACAGGCTCTGGAAAGTGATCTGGGCAAGGAGCTGGATCAGATGTTTGCCGATTACTTCATGGAGCATACTGCCCAGGAGGCCATTGATATCCTGATTGACAACCGGATCGGTGCAGCCGTGATCAAGAATTGTGATGATGTTATGAAGGAAGAGCACTGGAAGGAAAGAGGAGACTGGGTATCCTACGAGGACCAGACTCTGGAGAAGACGGTCACAGCCTTTGGATTTGCTCCCAAGCTGTCGGAGACTCCAGGTGAAGTATGGAGGGGTGCTCCAAAGCTCGGTCAGGATACCGAGATGATCATGGAGAAGCTGCTGGATTATACACCGGAGGAAATTGCGGCGCTGAAAGGCAAAGGCGTTATCGATTAAATGTAACCGTCTGGCAGGTACTGCTGGTGTTTCGGACTATGCAGTGGTTTTGATTGTCAGGGACCGCAGCCGGTAATAGTCCGGGGGTATCCGGACTATTACGGCGGCTGTACAGAGGTGCCAGAACGGCTGCGGTCAGGCAGAATGTACTGCGGGGAGTTACGGCAGGGATAGGAGAATACCATGAATTCAGACCTGAAAATGTGTAGTGAAGCGAAGCAGATGTTTTTTGAAAATACATTCTGCCAGATTTTTCATAAAACAGCTATGGAATACCCTGATAAGATTGCTGTGGAAAGTGAGTCCCGCTCAATAAGCTATAAAGAATTGGATGAATACAGTAATTTTCTGGCGAGTCTCCTGGTTGGGCAGGGTGTACAGCGGGAAGAGATTGTAGCCATCCGGTCAGGAAGGGAGCCCGAGACAGTCATAGGGATACTGGCTGTCTTAAAAGCCGGGGCGGCTTATATCTACATAGACGAAAGCTATCCGGAAGTTAGGCGGGAGCTTATGCAGCAGGAATGCCAGTTCCGGATTACACTTACAAAGGAGTATCTGGACAGTCTTGCCTGGGAAAGAAAGACGAAGTTTTTTGACCGCTCCAGAAGGGAAGACCTGGCGGTGATGATCTATACCTCAGGTTCCACCTCCACGCCCAAGGGTGTGATGCTGGAGCACCGGAATATCATGGCTTCCATCAGTAATCTGGACCGGCTTGCGCTGGACAGGGATGACAAGTTCTGTGCATTTGCAAGCTTTGGGTTCGTGGCTTCTGTGTATGATGTGTTCAGCACCCTGCTGGTAGGCGGGACCCTGGTTATCATGCCGGAATACAGGAGAAGAAACATTGGCCTGATCACGGAATTCTACAAAGAGAAAAAGGTTACGGTCACCTTCCTGCCTCCGCACATGGCTATGAAACTGATGCAGTATGACGATCCCAGCCTTAAGCTGCGGCTGCTCCTTGTGGGCAGTGAACCCGTCAGAAACCTGCAGCCGAAAAATTACCGTATCATCAATACCTATGCTGCCTCTGAGATGTGCGGTGTGATAACCGTATATGAGATTGCAAGCAGTGAGAAAACCTATCCCATCGGCACACTTAATCCCACCATAAAGGGATATATCGTGGACGAGAAAGGAAATCTGGCAGAACCGGGAGAGGAAGGAGAGCTGTGGCTGTCCGGTCCGCAGGTCTGCCGGGGATACTATAAGCGTCCGGATGCAACCGGAGCCCAGTTTATGAAAAATCCTTTTTCCATTGAGAAGGGATATGAGCGTGTATTTAAAACAAGAGATATTGTCTGTCTGATGGATGACGGGAATCTGAAATACATAAGCAGAAAGGACAACATGTTTAAGATCAGGGGCTTCCGTGTCGAAGCAGGGGCTGTGGAAGCAGCCATTTTAAAATGCAGTCCGGTCAAGGAGGTTGTGGTAAAGGCTTTTGAGGACGATGGGGGATGCAACATTCTGTGCGGTTACTTTGCTGCCGACGAGAAAATTGATGTAAAAGAATTAAAAAGCAGGCTCAAAAATATCATTCCCTACTATATGGTACCAACTGCTCTGTTCCAGGTAGAACGTTTTCCGAGAAATGCAAACAACAAGATTGACCGGCAGGCATTGAAGGCCCCAGCGGAATTAAATGACCATAAGCGCCTGGAAGAGCTGTATTAATGCAGCAGTCCAGATACCCCTTGAAGTGTTATGTATTAATGCAGCAGCCAGGGCTGTTTGAATGTTGTGTATGAATCATATACTTGCGGAATCTCACGGCATATGGTTCTGTGGGACTCCAAAAGCTATCAGTGACAGATATGAGGAGGGATTATCATGGGAAAGACAAGGATCAATCACATTCTGGTTGTAGGAGCCGGCGTTATGGGCTGCGGGATTGCCCAGGTTTTTGCGGCAAACGGCTATAAGACGATTATGGCTGATTTAAAGGAGGAATTCCTTGAGACTGCCATGAAACGCATTGTGGGGAATATTGAAGGCATGGTTGAGGAAGGTCTGGCGGACAAAACATATGGTGAGGCGGTCAAAGCAAACCTGAGCACCCTGCTGAACAGCCGGATTCCTGAAGTCGCGGCACAGTTTGACCTGGTGGTCGAGGTAATCTTTGAGAATAAGGAGGCAAAACGTGATCTGTACAAGATCCTTTCCGACAACTGCCGTGAGGATTGTATCTTTGCCAGCAACACCTCCGGGATGGATGTATTCGGCGTGACGGCAGATGTTCTGAAGAATCCGGAACGCCTGGTCATCACACACTGGTTCAATCCGCCCCATCTGATGAAGATCATTGAAGTGGTAAAGGGACCAGATACCTCGGACGAGACGGCCCAGGCCATGCGTGAGCTTCTGGAGGCATGTGGAAAGAAGCCTTCTGTACTGAATAAGTTCATGCCTGGTTTTATTGTCAACAGAATGGCGACCGTGATCTGCCGTGAGCTTTACTATATGATCGATCAGGGCTGGGTATCGCCCCAGGACGCAGAAAATGCTCTGAAATATACGGACGGCCTCCGCTGGAGTTTTGAAGGCCCGCTGGAGCTGTGGGATTTTGTGGGACTCCAGATCCCGGTGGCAGTGGCTGCGGACGTGCTTCCGACACTCTGTAACAGCACAGACAAGATCCCCCACGCCGACCAGCTGATCGCTGAAGGAAAAACAGGCGTACGGGCAGGAGAAGGCATGCTTGGCAAATATCCGGCTGATGTGGATGCATACATCAAAAAGAGAAACAAGCGGATTGTGGCTATGTATAAGATGATGAACCAGTTTGAGGAAGAACAGTGATTTTTGGGAAAGCAGGATCCGGCTTTTTGACCAGCCTGGTCCTGCTTTCCACATTTTGTATGGAGGTACAAGAAACATGTACAAAATATTAAAGGCCAAAAAGCTGGCAGAAAAGATTTTCCTGATGGATGTGGAAGCACCACGTGTGGCCAGATCCTGCCAGCCAGGTGAATTTGTGATTGTGAAGATGGATGAGAAAGGGGAGCGGATTCCGCTGACCATCTGTGATTATGACAGGGAGAAGGGGACAGTGACCATTGTCTTCCAGATTGTCGGGGCATCCACCCGGCGGATGGCAGGACTTAATGAAGGGGATGCGTTCCAGGATTTTGTGGGCCCCCTGGGGCAGGCTTCCGAATTTGTGAAGGAGGATCCGACAGAGGTTAAGGGGCGCAGGTATCTGTTTGTTGCCGGCGGTGTGGGTACAGCTCCGGTATATCCCCAGGTAAAATGGATGAAAGAGCACGGGATTGCAGTGGATGTGATCGTGGGTGCCAAGAACAAAGAGCTTCTGATCCTTGAGGATGAGATGAGGGAGGCAGCAGGCAATCTTTATGTTACTACAGATGACGGGTCCTATGGCCGCAAGGGCATGGTGACCGAGGTGATCAGAGACCTGATACAGAACCAGGGTATCCGGTATGATATCTGTGTGGCCATCGGCCCCATGATCATGATGAAGTTCGTGTGCCTTCTGACGAAGGAGCTGGGACTTAAGACCATTGTCAGCATGAATCCCATTATGGTAGACGGCACCGGTATGTGCGGCGCCTGCCGCCTGAGTGTAGGCGGGGAGGTGAAGTTCGCCTGTGTGGACGGACCGGAGTTTGACGGACATCTGGTGAACTTTGATGAAGCGATGAAGAGACAGCAGATTTATAGGACAGAGGAAGGGCGCGCCATGCTGAAAGCGCAGGAAGGCGATACCCATCACGGCGGCTGCGGACAATGCGGGTGACGCTTTTTATGTGTGCCAAAGTAACCTGAAATTTCATAGGAGGATAACAATCAAATGGATGTATTAAAGAAGGTTCCGGTAAGAGAGCAGGATGCCAAAGTCCGCGCCACGAATTTTGAGGAGGTCTGCTACGGTTATAATAAAGAAGAGGCCATGAAGGAAGCATCCAGGTGCCTGAAATGTAAGAACAATGCAAAGTGCATGGGCGGCTGTCCGGTTTCCATCAATATTCCGGGCTTCATCAGGGAAGTGGAGGCCGGTGATTTCGGGGCGGCTGCCAGTGTGATTGCGGAGGCATCGGCGCTCCCGGCAGTCTGCGGGCGTGTATGTCCCCAGGAGACCCAGTGTGAGGGGGAGTGCATCCGCGGGATCAAGGGGGAACCTGTCTCCATCGGTAAACTGGAGCGTTTTGTGGCGGACTGGTCCCGGGAGAACGGATTTGTTCCAGAAGTATCGGCTGAAAAGAACGGCCACAGGGTGGCTGTGGTGGGCTCCGGTCCTGCGGGCCTGACCTGCGCGGGAGACCTGGCGAAGCTGGGCTATGAAGTGACCATCTTTGAGGCCCTCCATGAGCCGGGCGGCGTGCTGACCTACGGGATTCCGGAGTTCCGTCTGCCCAAGGAGACGGTGGTCCGCACGGAGATTGAGAATGTGAGGAAGCTGGGAGTCACCATAGAGACGGATGTGATTATCGGCAAATCCGTGACCATAGACGAGCTCATGGATGAGGAGGGCTTTGAGGCTGTCTTCATCGGCTCGGGTGCCGGACTTCCCAAATTCATGGGAATACCGGGGGAGAATGCCAACGGCGTATTCTCTGCCAATGAGTACCTGACCAGAAGCAACCTGATGAAGGCCTTCCGGGACGATTATGATACACCTATTATGGCAGGCCGCAATGTGGCCGTGGTAGGCGGCGGCAATGTGGCCATGGATGCGGCCAGGACGGCGCTGCGGCTGGGAGCGGACGTACATATTGTCTACCGCCGCAGCGAGGCGGAGCTTCCGGCCCGTGTGGAGGAGGTCCACCATGCAAAGGAGGAGGGCGTGGTCTTTGACCTTCTGACCAATCCGGTGGAGATCCTGGCCGATGAGAAGGGATGGGTCAAAGGCATGGTCGTCCGGAAGATGAAGCTTGGAGAGCCGGATGCTTCCGGAAGAAGAAGACCTGTGGAGGTTGAAGGATCGGATTACACCATAGAGGTGGACACAGTGATCATGTCCCTGGGGACATCACCCAATCCGCTGATTTCCTCCACAACGGAAGGTCTGGAGACCAACAAGCGTAAATGTATCGTGGCTGAGGCAGAGAGTGGGCAGACCAGCCGGGAAGGTGTCTTTGCCGGAGGGGACGCGGTGACCGGAGCCGCCACGGTGATCCTGGCCATGGAGGCAGGAAAGAAAGGTGCAGCAGGGATTCATGCATATCTGAAGGGCTGAGTACATGGCTGGAAATGCCGGGAAATGACTGCCAGACATCATTTCCCGGCAATCTCTGATTTCCGGATTTATTGTTTTTTGGACCGGTGGGTGAAGAGCTTCATGGCTTCTTCGATGATCTCATCACTGATTCCCGAATCCACCTCCACTCCCCTGATCTGGGGAATGCGGGTCACCAGTTCCTTCTGGACAAGGTTTCTGGCCGTGTCATCGGCGGAAGGACATCCAGAGCATTCTCCCAGCATTTCTATCCATAAGATGCCGTCTTCATCCAGATCTACCACTTCAATATCGCCGCCATGGTTGGAAAGCTGGGGGCGCACAAAGAGATTGAGAACAGCTTCTATATCTTTTCTAAGTTCTTCATTCATGACAGACACCTTTCTTTCTGTGAAAATTTTAAGACACGTTACGGTCTCCGGTTGCCCAGGTTCAATGCCATCGCTGCTGCAGCGTAACAGGTAAGAACTGCAAAGGGGATGACATAGGCCCCGGTAACTGTGAGCAGGGTGGTGGAAAACTTGGCCAGGATTGACGCCGGCATAATGGTCAGCAGTCCGAGACTCAGATTCTGTGCATAATATTTGTTTCCATAAAAAGCAGTGATGAATACGGAGACCACGTTGGTGTTGCCGCCATAGCTGAGGCCGATGGCGCAGTATCCCAGAAGACACAGCATGACCGAGCCGGTCAGGGCAGCTCCCAGGCACAGAAGGTTGGAGGCAAGTGTGACGGCCCCCACATAGACCATGCAGGCTTTTCTGCCAAAACGGTCGAAGACAGAGCCTGCGATGATACGCCCGAATCCGTTAAAAATGGACAGAATACCGACGAACAGTCCGGCAGTGGCAGCGGTAGTTCCTACAGAAATGGAAAAATCCCTGGCAAAGCTGATTACGGAGCTGCCGCCTGCTCCCAGCAGGACCATGGCTGCAAAGAATTTCCAGAAGGACGGACGGGTGAGCATCTGGCCTGTAGTCATATCCACCGTCTCAAAATCTTCCTTTCTGGAAGAAGTTCCATCCGGTGCGGGAAGATGATCCTCCGGTCCGGGAAGGCGGATGAGAAGTCCCATGATCACAAGGAGGACTCCGGTACAGACAGCCAGGATCAGGAATACCTTTCTCCAGCCAAAGGAAGGCTTGACCATGAGGGAGCCTGCGATATTTCCCAGGATCAGTGTGCTGGCTCCGAATCCCATCATCAGACAGCCGGAGGCAAAGCCCTTCTTATCAGGAAACCACGCGCCAAGGGTGGCGAGGATCGCGTTGTAGGCCATTCCGATGCCCAGACCGGCCAGGACACCGTAGGTCAGAAAGAGAGAGACAACACTGCCGCCCTTTAAGCGGGAGGTCAGGAAAAAGCCGGCAAATACCAGGATTCCGCCTGATATAACAGGAAACCTGGGGGAAAACTTTTTCATCATAAATCCGCCGGCAATGCATCCGATGCAGAACAGACTGATGGTTATAGTATAGTTGGTGGCAAGATCCCCTGCGCTCCATCCGAATTCCTCCGCAAAAGAACCCTTCAGGATGGACCAGCCGTAGATGATGCCGGCAAACAGCAGACAGACAGTGCCAAAGATGAGAAGGGTCCACCGGAATTGATCCGCAGAACCCTGATGGGCGGTGGTTTCTGAATTCGTCATATAGATACTCCTTTGAGTCAATAGTCAGCTGCTGGCGGGCAACTGTTCCGGTTATTACCCCCGGCCGGTCATTGCGCTGACCGGCTGGGGGTGAACAGCAGCGAATTTACTTGGCGCCTTTTTTGGCAGCTGCCATAGCATCGAATCTGGCAAGCATTGCCCGCGGTGTGGCGGTGTGGGCACTTCTTTCGTATCTGGGGCACTCCTCGTATCCGGGAAGTCCCGCCAGATACTTGGCGATTTTCTTCAGCTCCTCCAGATCGTAGCGGCTCATCATGGTGATGGTCTCCATCAGGGGAGAACCGCCTCCGTGCACGCCTGCTACGGCCTGGGCTGCTTCGAAGGAATCACACAGCTTGTTTTCCATCATGCGCATAACCCGGTGGGTATCTTCGGCGCTGTAGGCAGGATTGCGGCGGATATATTTGTTGCACAGCTCTGCCGTGTCAGGAGCGAAGAAGCTCTCTTCGGTGGGGAGGGATGCGCATACGCCGCCGGTCAGATCTGCCAGGGTCTCGTACTCATGGTAGATATTGTGTCCTGCAAGCCGGCGTCCTGCATTGGTCAGAACCTCGTCAGGCACCCACTGCCCGGACGGGAATTCAATGGCATGGTGGGCGGAAGCCTCGCCTGCCGCGAATACAAGCTCTGCGGTCTGGATGATATCACACAGCTTCTCCCTGACATGGGACTCTCTGGCAATGTCATTGACGTCGGCAACCAGAGCGGCCTGGGATGCGATCACCTCGGAAACGGCAGTCTTACATCCGGTGTAGGAGTGGCGGTGATAATGGGCGAACATCAGGGCCAGATAGCCTGCATAGCGCGGAACCCCTTCATTGTCCCGTCCGCACATAAACACACGCTCATAGGGAACGAAGCAGTCGTCAAAAATAGTAAGGCTCTCTACATCACCGATCTTTGCGAAGGGAGCATCCAGATGGCTGCGCTTGTGGTGCAGACCGGGAAGAGCCATCAGCTTGACGCCGTCCCAGTCGCCCGGAAGTGCAAATGCCACTGCATAGTCAGCATCCTCCGGTGCCATGAACTTGGTAGGAGTCACAATGATCTCGTCCACATAGGGTGCGTTGGAGTTGCAGATCTTGGCGCCGCGCACGATGATACCCTTGCAGGGCTTTCCGTCAAGGCCGGTGCCGTCAACATTGGTCTCCACCACATGTACGAAGGAATCCGGATCCGGCTGCATATAGGCACGTTTGTATTTGGGATTGCGGGAACCCTTTACGTCGGTCTGTGCGCAGTTGCAGACCAGATCGTATTTCTGGCAGTATTCGATGTAATTCAGCAGCCTCTGGTGATACACGGTGCCGCATGCCTGGTCACAGTCATAGGTGACAGAGTAGAGGGCATTCATGGCGTCTGTGCCCATGCAGCGCTGCATGCATCCGCCTACGCGGTGGCAGATCAGGCGGGTCATAAGCTGTTTTTTCAGCAGGTCTTCTTTGCTGTGATGGATATGGGTGCAGCGGTTGATCTTCTCGCCGGTGATGTGGGAGGTGGTGACGCATACATCCTCATAATCCGGGTCATTTGCCGTGTCGTAGCACTGCTTCATTACGTAGGTTCCGCCTACGATCCAGTCAGCCAGGTCTCTTTCGGCGCCTTCTTTTCCGTTGGAACGGTCAACACATTTGCCGTTTAAGTAGACGTTGGGTTTCATTTTCAGGAGTCTCTCCTTGTACTGTTCGTATGTACCGATTGCCATAATTCATACCTTCCTTTTCTTTATGGATTTTTATGTGACAGCAGCAGGCTGTGGCCGTCCCGCTTTTTCTTTTATCCCTTTCTGGCTGCGGCTGCCGCATCAAATTTGGCCAGCATGGCTCTTGGGGTGGCAGTGTGGGCACTGCGCTCATAGCGGGGGCATTTCTCGTATCCCGGAAGTCCCGCCAGGTATTTGGCGATTTTCTTCAGCTCTTCCAGATCGTAGCGGCTCATCAGGGTGATGGTTTCCATCAGGGGAGAACCGCCTCCGTGGACACCGGCCACGGCCTGGGCCGCTTCGAAGGAGTCACACAGCTTGTTTTCCATCATGCGCATGACGCGGTGGGTATCCTCGGCGCTGTAGGCAGGATTTCGGCGGATATATTTGTTGCACAGCTCTGCGGTCTCGGGAGCGAAGAAGCTTTCCTCCGTGGGAAGGGATGCACACACGCCGCCGGTCAGATCTGCCAGGGTCTCGTACTCATGGTACATGTTGTGTCCTGCAAGCCGGCGTCCCGCATTGGTCAGTACTTCATCGGGTACCCACTGCCCGGAAGGGAATTCCACGGAATGGTGGGCGGATGCCTCGCCTGCCGCAAATACCAGTTCCGCGGTTTGGATGATATCGCACAGCTTCTCACGTACGTGGGATTCCCTTGCAATGTCGTTGACATCGGCAACCAGGGCAGCCTGGGATGCGATCACCTCGGATACGGCTGTCTTGCATCCGGTGTAGGAGTGGCGGTGATAGTGGGCGAACATCAGGGCCAGATAGCCTGCATAGCGGGGTACCCCTTCATTGTCCCGTCCGCACATAAATACACGGTCATAGGGAACGAAGCAGTCATCAAAGATCGTCAGGCTCTCTACATCACCAATCCTGGCATATGGGGCATCCAGGTGGGTCCGTTTGTGGTGGAGTCCCGGAAGGGCCATCAGCTTGATCCCATCCCAGTCTGCGGGGAGTGCGAAAGCAACGGCATAATCACAGTCATCCTGGCTCATGAATTTGGTGGGATTGACAATGATCTCATCCACATAGGGTGCGCAGGAGTTGCAGATCTTGGCACCTCTTACAATAATACCTTTACATGGCTTTCCGTCCACGCCTGTGCCGTCCACATCCGTCTCCACCACATGTACAAAGGAATCCGGATCCGGCTGCATATGGGCACGTTTGTATTTGGGATTGCGGGAACCCTTGACATCGGTCTGTGCACAGTTGCAGACCAGATCGTATTTCTGGCAGTACTCAATATAGTTCCGGAGACGCCGGTGATATTCTGTGCCGCATGCTTCATCGCAGTCGTAAGTGACGGAATACAATGCGTTCATGGCATCCGTACCCATACAGCGCTGCATACATCCGCCTACATGCTGGCAGATCAGGCGGGTCATCAGCTGCTTTTTCAGGAGATCGTCCTTGCTGTGATGGATATGGGTGCAGCGGTTGATCCTTTCTCCGGTGATGTGGGAGGTGGTCACACACACATCCTCATATCTGGGATCATTGGCAACATCGTAGCATTGCTTCATGACATAGGTACCGCCCTGGATCCAGTCGGCCAGATCGCGTTCTGCGCCTTCCCTGCCATTGGAACGGTCAACACATTTTCCGTTTAAATATACGTTTGGCTTCATCTTAAGAAGCCGTTCCTTATACTGTTCGTAGGTTCCGACAGCCATCGCTATTCCTTCCTTTCATGATTGAAAATTTTCAGTTTCTATCGTTCACTGTATTAAAGAGCAAGATTCGTGCCAATAAGAAAAAAGTTAAAAATATGCTGTAAAAAAAGGTGTCTTGTTTGGAAAAAGGATAAAAGAGAAGAAACATGTATGAAAAATATACAAAAATGTGAAAAAGATATCCGGAAACCAGAAAAACGGAACATACAGTGTACAGGAATCGGATAATGATATCTGGAAAGAAGACAGAAAGGGCGGGATAAACAACGGTTATCCGGTGTACCTGGGAAAATGCCAGAAAAAATGGCATGAAAGTTGCTATTGATTATTGCAGGAATTTTACTAAAAAAGAAGGAGTGGATATAGGATGATCGGATGAAAAGCAGCGGACATAACAGGAGCGTATGTAAAAATGGATAGGAGGATGAAAGATGAATTATCTTGATATTGCTAACAGTCCGGTTCTCTGGGCTACCTGCGGGATTGCGGTTATCACCGTATTTATACAGTCCTTTATATTTGTAAGGAAGGCTTATTCGGTCGGGCTGAAGATGGGAATGACAAAACGTCAGTTTGTGGATGTAGCAAGAGTTTCCACGGTCTGTTCTATCGGACCTACTCTTTCCGTAGTGGCCGGGGTACTGCCTCTGATCCTGGCAATGGGCGGGGCCGTTGCATGGCTGCGGCTGGGATTTATCGGTTCGGTGGGGTATGAGCTGTCTACAGCCGGTTTTGGTGCGGCGGCCTATGGAACCACCCTTGGGGGTGAGGGATATGACGGCTATGCGTTTGCATGCAGCTTTTTCTGCATGTGGTTCGGCGCCTGCGGCTGGCTGGTATCCACAGCCTTCCTTACGGACAAGCTGGAGGGGATCACGAAGAAGCTGGCGGGAAGTATAGAGCTGATGCCGGCCATCTCTGCGGCTGCCATGTCCGGTGCTTTCGCGTTTCTGACCTTTGACCATTACTTCTCCTATGTGTCGGTAAACGGTGCCGTGGTCTGGGACAATCCTGTAGCGGTCAGACGGTTTATATGTGCTATTTCCGGTTTTGTGGTGATGAAGGCGCTGAATGTGCTGGAGGACAGGAAAAGTGCCAGATGGGTACGTGAGTGGGGGATTACCATTGCCATGATGACCGGTCCGGTGATTGCTCTGGCGTTCTTTAGGTAGACCTGGCAATGAAAGTCCAATAACATATGAGGAGGAATGAGAAGATGAAAAACCAGGAGACAAGCTTATATAAAGAAGAATTTATTCCCTATGCTGTGAGATGGGGACGTCTTACGAATCTGTATGCGGTTATCATTTCTTTTGTGCCGGTGGCTTTGGTCATGTGGTACTTTGGCTATACACCCGGAGTTACGGAGCTGGGAATCGGCCTTGTTTCCACGGTCAGCGTTGTGGGGGTTATGTGGTTCTCTGACCCCATTGCGTATTTTCCGATCCTGGGAATACCGGGAATCTATATGGCACATCTTTCAGGAAATACAGCCAACCTGAAGGTGCCGGTGGCAGCGGTTGCCCAGGATGCTGCCGGTGTGGAGCTGGGAAGCGATGAAGGAGGGATTGTCGTAACAGTCTCCTGCGCGGTTTCCGCTATCATATGCCTGCTTGCACTGAGTATTGCTTGTATAGGCGGATCTGCTTTGCTGGGCTGTCTGCCGGGTGCCCTGACTGCCGCCCTGGGCTATGTGCTTCCCTCTCTTCATGCCGCATTGCTGGCACGTATGACAAAGGGACAGCCGAAAATGCTTGGCTGCGGTATGTTCCTGGCGCTGGCCGGCTGGATTATGCTGAAGCTTGGGTTCTTCAGCTTCATTCCGGGTAATTCACAGACCTGGGTGGTTACACTGCTGGCAGTGTTCGGATCCATTGTCTATGCGCGGGTATCGTTTAAGAAAAAAGAAGCCTGAAGCAGTTTGCGGATAACAGCCCAGGCGGAGGATCTTCTTCCCCCGCCTGGGCTGTTCGTTTCCGGATGTCCCAATGGGACGCAGGTTTTATCCATACAGCTCCCCAATCCCGGATACAGCCACGTAGATATGGGAGATTTTATACCAGGTGGCGAAGTCAATGACCCCGGTCTGGGGAAGGCCGAAGATGGACTGGAATTCCCGTACAGCTTTAGCGGTGGCAGGGCCGAAGATGCCGTCAGGATTCACCCGGGAGATGGCCGAGTAGATGGTAGCGATGGCATCCAGCTGCTCCTGGGCCTGCCGGACCTTCTGGCCGGAGGCTCCTGAATTCAGGTTATAGCCGGGCCAGGAGGCCGGGATTCCGGATATCTCCTCTGCGGTATTGATGTAGATACTGTTCCCATAGAAATTCCGCAGGATCTCAATGGGGCTGTAGCCCTGTTCACCCAGGTCGCAGGAGCCCCACTGGGTCATCCAGCCCCGGTTCAGGCACTGGACCTGGCGTCCGTCGCAGTACTGGGTCAGGATCGGCTGCCGTACCTCCGGCCTGGACAGATAATTGTCAAAGATCTCATCCACGATGACAGAGATGCTTTCGTAGATATTTCTTCCATAGATCCACTTATGATCATAGGCAGTGGAAGAGGTAATGGTAAAATCATACCCCCGGTTCCTGTAGTGTTCGGTATAAACACGGTTGAGGGTGAAGCTCATAATAGCCAGCACATTGGCTGTGATGGTTGACTGGGGCCAGGTAGCGTAGATCTCACTGGAAGCTACATTCTTGATATAGTCCCGGTAAGGAATGTAGTAATTGGGTGCCGAATCGTCCGTGGGGACACCGTCATGGACCACGATTGTCTGGGGAACCACCACACGGCTTAAGACGATCTCGCCGCTTTCGCCCACTGGCTGGATCTCCGATTCAGCAATTTTGGGCGGATAAGTTCCATAGAGTGTATGGTCCGGGATAATGATAGGATTTTCCTCTGGCTGTGGATCATTTTCCGGCTCCAGACGCACCGGCTGGATGGCGGTAGTATTGGCAAGAAGCTCTGTTCCTTCAATCCGCATGGGCTTGTAGCCCGGGGCGGAGATATCAAGCTGGTATTCTGCATAGGGCCGCACATCTCCGGGGCTGAGACTGTACTCCAGCGGCGGGGCAGCCAGCTCGATCTCTCCGGTCTGTCCGGAGCTGTTGGTAGTCACCTGCTCCAGGATCTGGTCCGGGCTGGCCTGATTACGGATGGTGATTGTGGCATTCTGGATGGGAAAATTGTTTTCTATGTTGACGATATTCACCTGCAGGAAACCCCGGTCAGTCAGGTCAGTAGCGCAGGCAGACAAGTCTTTTTTCATAGGAACCTCGGATCTATATATTCTAAACAGTATACGAAGCTAAGGAGTGGGATATACGTATCTGATTGATACTTTGTAACAGCTCAGATACCCCTTGAACTGTTACGATGCTTTCATATGTCGAAAGCAGATTTGAAAAAAATACTTGCATTACCATGCACTTTCATGTATAATTTTATCAATTTAGGCTTAAATAGGCTTAAACTTGTATCCCTAACCCTTTAACCCCATAGTCACATTTGGATAAGAAAGGACAGATACCCCCATGAAAGCATTTCTCATTCTTGAAGACGGCACCATATTTGAAGGTACAAGTATTGGTTCTGCAAAAGAAGTTATCAGTGAAATTGTTTTTAATACGTCGATGACCGGCTATCTGGAAGTACTGACAGACCCATCCTACGCAGGGCAGGCGGTGGTGATGACCTATCCGCTTATTGGCAATTACGGAATTTGCCGGGACGATATGGAATCCCAGCGGCCATGGCCGGATGGATTTATTGTCCGCGAATTATCAAGAATCCCCAGTAACTTCCGCAGCGGGGACACGATTCAGCATTTCTTGGAAACCTGTGATATTCCTGGTATCAGTGGTATAGATACACGAGCCCTCACAAAGATTTTAAGAGAAAAAGGAACCATGAACGGTATGATCACCACCACCGTTTATGCAGATCTGTCTGAACCACTGGGCCGGATCAGCCAGTACTCTGTCCGGGGCGTGGTGAAAGCGGTTTCCCGCAGGGAGAAGCTGGTGCTGCCGGGAGACGGGAAGCGGGTGGCGCTTCTGGATCTGGGAACCAAGAACAATATCGCCAGATCCTTAAATGCCCGGGGCTGTCAGGTGACCGTGTACCCCTGTGATACCACGGCGGAGGAGATCCTGGCGTCGCAGCCGGACGGCATCATGCTGTCCAACGGCCCCGGAGATCCCAAGGAAAATGTGGAGATCATAAAGGAGATCCGCAGGCTGTATGAGTCGGAGGTGCCCATCTTTGCCATCTGTCTGGGCCACCAGCTTATGGCCCTGGCCACCGGAGCGGATACCTTCAAGCTGAAATATGGCCATAGAGGCGGCAATCATCCGGTGAAGGATTTAGAGACCGGACGGGTCTATATCACCTCCCAGAACCATGGATATGCCGTGGATCCGGACAGTCTGGATAAGTCCGTGGCAGTACCGGCCTTTGTCAATGTCAACGACAACACCAATGAGGGACTCCGTTATATCGGTAAAAATATTTTCACAGTCCAGTACCACCCGGAGGCATGTCCGGGGCCCCAGGACTCTGCTTACTTGTTTGACCGGTTTATTACTATGATGGGAGGGAAGAGATAATGCCAAAGAATCCTGAGATTAAAAAAGTTCTGGTACTTGGTTCCGGCCCGATCATCATCGGTCAGGCAGCGGAGTTCGACTATGCGGGAACCCAGGCCTGCCGTTCCTTAAAGGAAGAAGGCATTGAGGTGGTTCTTCTGAACTCCAATCCGGCCACCATCATGACGGACAAGGATATCGCAGACCATGTGTATATTGAGCCTCTGACTGTGGAGGTGGTAGAGCAGCTGATCAAAAAGGAGCGGCCGGACAGCATCCTGCCTACTCTGGGTGGTCAGGCCGGACTGAATCTGGCCATGGAACTGGAGGAGTCCGGGTTCTTAAAGGAAAACCATGTCCGTCTCATCGGCACCACGGCCCTGACCATCAAGAAGGCGGAAGACCGGGAGATGTTCAAGGAGACCATGGAGAAGATCGGAGAGCCGGTGGCTCCTTCGGATATTGTGGAGAGCGTGGAGGATGGCTTAAGGATCGCGGGACAGATCGGTTATCCGGTGGTGCTGCGTCCTGCCTACACTTTGGGCGGCAGCGGCGGCGGCATTGCTGAAAATGCCGAACAGTGCCGGGGAATCCTGGAGAACGGTCTGCGTCTGTCCCGCGTGGGGCAGGTTCTGGTGGAGCGGTGTATCGCCGGCTGGAAGGAAATCGAGTATGAGGTCATGCGGGACGGCGCCGGAAATGTGATCACCGTCTGTAATATGGAAAATATCGACCCGGTGGGTGTCCATACCGGTGACAGCATCGTGGTGGCTCCCTCCCAGACTCTGGGGGACAAGGAGTACCAGATGCTGCGTACCTCTGCCCTGAACATCATCACAGAGCTGGGTATCACCGGAGGGTGCAATGTCCAGTATGCGCTGCATCCAAAGAGCTTTGAGTACTGTGTCATTGAGGTGAATCCACGTGTGAGCCGTTCCTCGGCCCTGGCTTCCAAGGCTACCGGCTACCCCATAGCCAAGGTGGCGGCCAAGATCGCCTTGGGCTATACCCTGGACGAGATCAAAAACGCGGTTACAAAAAAGACCTATGCAAGCTTTGAGCCTATGCTGGATTATTGCGTGGTTAAGATGCCCAGACTTCCTTTTGATAAATTCATCAGCGCCAACCGTGCCCTGGGTACCCAGATGAAGGCTACGGGAGAGGTCATGAGCATCTGCACCAATTTCGAGGGGGCTCTCATGAAGGCCATCCGTTCCCTGGAGCAGCATGTAGACAGCCTTATGTCTTATGACTACAGCGGCTATACGGAGGCGAAGCTGTTCCGTCAGCTGACCGAGGTGGATGACAGGCGGATCTGGGTCATCGCGGAAGCCCTGCGCCGGGGCATTTCCTATGTGACCATCCATGATATCACCAAGATCGATATCTGGTTCATCGACAAGCTGGCGGCCTTAGTGGAGATGGAGCAGGCCCTGAAAAAGGGACCGCTGACTGGGGAGCTTTTAAAAGAGGCCAAACGGATGGAATTCCCGGACTCTGTCATTGCCCGGC
>CAJTOW010000001.1:70645-96250 GCA_910577655.1 uncultured Lachnospiraceae bacterium
TTACCGGTATCTCCCAGGATGAGGTAAAGGCCATGCGAAAGGCAGCGGGGATCGTGGCCGCCTACAAGATGGTGGATACCTGCGCGGCAGAATTTGCCGCGGAGACGCCCTACTATTATTCCTGCTTTGACGGGATAAGCGAGGTGGAGGAAAGCCACAGCCGGAAGAAGGTGCTGGTCCTTGGATCCGGCCCTATCCGGATCGGCCAGGGAATTGAGTTTGACTTCTGTTCGGTCCACAGCACCTGGGCCTTCAGCAGGGAGGGCTATGAGACCATCATCGTCAACAACAATCCGGAGACGGTGAGTACAGATTTTGATATTGCAGACAAGCTGTATTTTGAGCCGCTGACGGCGGAGGATGTGGAGTCCATCGTGGATACCGAGAAGCCTGACGGGGCGGTGGTCCAGTTCGGCGGACAGACGGCCATCAAGCTGACGGAAGCCCTGATGAAGATGGGGGTTCCGATCCTGGGAACCGCGGCGGAGGATGTGGACGCGGCGGAGGACAGGGAGCTGTTTGACCGGATCCTGGAGCAGTGTCAGATTCCCCGCGCGGCAGGCAGGACCGTGTTCACCGTGGAGGAAGCCAGGGAGGCGGCCAGGGAGCTGGAGTACCCGGTGCTGGTACGGCCCTCCTATGTGCTGGGCGGCCAGGGGATGCAGATCTGCATCAATGACCATGATGTGGAGGAATTCGTCGGCATCATCAACCAGATCGCCCAGGATCATCCTATCCTGGTGGACAAGTACATTGTGGGAAAAGAGATTGAGGTGGATGCGGTGTGTGACGGGACGGATATTCTGATCCCCGGCATCATGGAGCATATTGAGCGTACAGGAATCCATTCCGGCGACAGCATTTCCATCTATCCGGCGCCCAGTATCTCCCCGGATATTGAGGCGAAGCTGGTGGACTATACCACCAAGCTGGCCAGGGCTCTCCATGTGAAGGGGATGATCAACATCCAGTTCATCGTGGCGGGAGACGAGGTCTACGTGATCGAGGTGAATCCACGATCCTCCCGGACTGTGCCTTATATCAGTAAGGTCACCGGAATCCCCATCGTGCCGCTGGCTACCCGTGTGATCTGCGGACACACCATCCGGGAACTGGGCTACGAGCCGGGGCTTCAGAAAAAGGCGGACTATATCGCCATCAAGATGCCGGTATTCTCCTTTGAGAAGATCCGGGGCGCCGATATCAGCCTGGGGCCGGAGATGAAATCTACTGGTGAGTGTCTGGGAATTGCGAAGACATTTAACGAGGCTCTCTATAAGGCCTTTGAGGGGGCGGGCATCAAGCTGCCCAGGCATAAGAATATGGTCATCACAGTCCGGGATTCGGACAAGGAGGATGTGGTGGAGATCGCCCGGAGATTCCAGAATGTGGGCTACAAGATCTTTGCCACCAAGGGGACGGCGAAGGCACTGAATGACCATGGGGTCAAGGCGCTCATGGTGCGCAAGCTGGAGCAGGAGTCTCCCAATATCATGGACCTGATCCTGGGCCATGAGATCGACCTGGTCATCGATATCCCCCAGCAGGGGGCCGAAAGGAGCCGGGACGGCTTTGTGATCCGCAGAAGCGCCATTGAGACCGGCGTCCATGTGCTGACTGCCATTGACACGGCAGCGGCCCTGGCCACCAGTCTGGAGAACCGGGCCAGGGAGCTGACGCTGGTGGATATTGCGACGGTGGAGAACCGGTAGGGAAGGACAGTATGAGAGATATCCTGATCGTTGTAGAAATGTAGAATGATTTTATTGACGGGGTCCTGGGGGCTGTGGAAAAAGTCGTAGCTGCCTGTGGGAAAATAACTGGATATCGCATAAACCCGTTATTTTCAAAACCATAGGACAGACTTTTTTACAGCCCCTTTCTGCAGCTTCGGAATAACAGACGGGATTCACCATGCAGGGCTGTTCCTGATATTATCGAAGGACTGGCAATGCCGCTTTAAATATCATAGCATTTTAATACAAAGTCAATAAAAGCCTGGAGTGTCGGATGATATTCCGGACTTTTTTTGTAGATCAGGTATATTTTCCGGGAAGGCATATCCCGGATTGGGATATATACTATATTTTTGGAAGGATAATGCCTGCTTGTTTCTTTGGAACAGAAAGTAATACCAAAGTTTTTTTCTACCAGGGCGAACACGGATTCAATTTGATTGCATATACTGGAAACCATATATGGTATATTCTGCTGATGCAAAGGTGTCAGATAAAAACTTGGAAATGAAAAGTCTGAGGAAGAACTGATAATATGTTGATCCTTCAGGGAATTTATGGATAATTCCTTTTGCTTTGACAATGGATTGGCTGTATTGATCACAGCAACCAGATCAGATTCCATCAGTTTTATCCGGTGTATTTCCTCATCTGGAAAATCATGGTCGAGAATAGCAAAGGCAACATCCAGTTCTCCTATTTGGACACTCTGGTACAACTTTGAGCTTCCCATTTCTCTTAATGTAATCTCAAGAGTACGGTATTTATCCCGGAATTTTGTAATAATATCGGGAATTCCCAGGGAAACCATGGTGGGAAGAGCGCCGATCTGTATACTGCCCATACGGCGGGCAGCATAGTCTTTCATATCTTTTTCTAGCTGTTCCATGCTATTAAGAATTTGTTTGGCCTGGTAGACAAAATTTTTGCCGGCTTCGGTCAGATAAACCCGCTTGCGGGAACGTTCAAAAAGGCTGACACCAAGTTCTTGTTCCAGCTTTAAAATCTGGTTGGATAATGAGGGCTGGGCAAGATGCAATACTTCTGCTGCATGGGTTATATTTTCATGTCTGGCAACTTCTATGACATATTTTAATTGATTCCGTTCCAATATTTTCTCCTTTCAGTTTAGTTCAGATGTTATAGACGTCTGCGAAATGCCAGACTCTATAGGTATCTTGGTTATATGATGCTCCGGACTTTGTCATTTTTATAGTATAAATGGAACTTTACCATAGTTTTGGACTATTAACAATATAGTTTTTATGTTTTTTACAAATAATACCCGCCATGATAGAATCCATTTATAGAAATACAAAACATAGATAAAGGAGATTTTATGGAGCTGAGAAAGAATTATGATGTAATTGTGGTAGGGGGAGGAGCGGCTGGTCTGGCAGCTGCAATCGGAGCAAAGGAGGCTGGTGTTTCTTGCCTTCTTATTGAAAGGAATGCCAGTTTAGGCGGACAGGTAACAAGTGCAAATGTTGCTAACTACTGTGGTTTTTTTACCAGAGGCAGAAAAGAGCCTCGGCAGATTGTATATGGTGTTGGAAATGAGGTTCTGGAAGAGTTAAGAAAAATGGGATATTATAATGGCTACACACTTTCATCCGTAAAAAATGCTATTATTCCCTTGGATATTGAGGCGACAAAGGTGGCGTTTGAACGAGTGGCTGAGAGACATGAGGTGGATTTTCTGCTTCATTGTCGGGTCGTAGAGCCGATTATGGATAAAAATGGTAAGACTATTACCAGTGTCCGGTGTGTGGATGATAATGGGTTTTGCGAATTTAATGCCAGGGCATTTGTAGATGCAAGTGGAGACGCGACTCTCGGATATCTGGCCGGCGCTCCTTGTCGGTATGGTGACGGTAAGGGAGGCGCCCAGATGGCTACCCGAATTATGCGGATTGATCATGTGGATCCGTCTGTAAAGTTTCCGCCGGATGAGATCGAGAAGATCATATTGCGGGCAAAAGCAGAGGGATACCAGCATCTGAGCAAGGAATCTGGTATTATTTTCCATACTCATCCCGACACGGTGGGGGTTGTTTTGCCAAGTGTGGAAGTTCTGGACCTGAGTGCAAAGACATTGACAGAATGTGAGGTGGACACGCGCAGGCAGTGTCAGGAGTATCTGGAGGTTTTTAGAAAATATGTACCTGGTATGGAAAACTGCCGTCTTGTATGGGCTGGCGAAAGGCTTGGACTGCGAGATACCCGCCATCTTGAGTGTGAATATACCATTACCGGTGATGATGTGTTGAATGCTGTGAAACAAGAGGACAGTATTGCACGTGGCGCATGGCCTTGTGAAATGCATCTGGATAAAAATAAAATGGCAAGTTATGTGTTTGTGAAAGATGATGATTATTATGAGATTCCTCTGCGTTCATTGAAAGTGAAGAATCTCAAAAACTTGTGGGCAGCAGGTCGAGGAATTGGCGCAGACCCCATGGCTTTTGCATCGGTTCGCGTAATGGGAATCGGGTTTGCAACTGGTCAGGCTGCTGGGGTGGCCGCAGCGCTTTGGAAGAATGAATCCGGTGATGTAGATGGTATCCGCAGGGAATTGCTCCGGCAGAATGCGAGGATATAGGAGGAAGAAGCGTATGAAGAAAAATAGTATATACATCATATCATTGTGCCTGCTGCTTTTTTCCAGATGGATTCCGGTACCAGCAGGGATGACATCTTCTGGAATGCAGGTTTTGGGCATTCTTACCGGAGTGCTGATTTTATGGCTGACAACCACCATTGACTGGCCAAGTTTCCTTTGCATTGCCGGACTTGCTTTTGTGCCGGAGCTGACGATGTCGGGTATTTTATCCGGTGCCTTCGGCAATTCTACTTTTGCATTTCTGTTGTTTACTTTTATGTGTACTTACGCGGTAGGGCAGACCTCTTTTGTTAAAAGATGTGCAATCACCTTTATTAGTAACCGGATTGCTGCAAAAGGCTCCTGGTGGTTTGTAACAACATATTGTTTATCTGTACTTCTGATTGGCATGTTTATGTCTCCGGTTGTCCTTTTTGTTATTTACATGCCCATTCTGGATACGATTTGCCAGGAACTGAAATTGGAAAAGGACCACAAACTGGCTAACACTCTGGCTTTGGGAACTTTGTTTTGCTGCGCCATTGCTTGTGGAATGACTCCGATTGCACATACATTTCCTGTGATGGCTCTTGGTTTTTATCAGCAAATGGCAGGGACGGCTATTTCTTATCTTTCCTATATGATGGCGGCGATACCTGTCGGTCTTATTAGTTTTCTTATTATGATACTGTTGTTTAAGCTCCTGATGCGGCCAGACACAAGTAAACTGAAGAATCTTGATTTTAGTGTTTTGAAATCATCCATTAAGCCGCTTGAAAAGAGGGAAAAAGTTGTACTTGTAATCTTTTTTGCAGTGGTCTCTATGTGGGTATTACCGGATTTGATAAAAGGTGTACTGCCGGATCTTGCAAAGTTCTTATCCTCAAAGGGGACAACATTCCCGCCTATGATTGGAGCTGTTGCGATGTTTATGATTTCGATTGATGGAAAGCCTCTTTTAAACTTCAAAGAAGTAATGGCAAAGGGAATTCAGTGGGGTGGTCTCGTTATGGCAGCGGCAACCCTGGCCGTAGGTTCCGCAATGACAAATTCGGAAATTGGTTTGACGGACTGGCTTTCCGGGGCAATAGAACCGTGGATTTCCGGTTTGGCACCAATGGTAATTATTATGGTTTTTGTTGTCTGGACTTTTGTAATGACAAATATGTGTTCCAATATGGTCACGGTTACTGTAGTCTGTGCGGTAGCTATCCCCATCTGTCTGAGTTCCGGGGGCGCATTAAGTGCTCCGGCTATTGCGTCCATGATTGGTCTGGGTGCAAGCTATGCGTTTGTTCTGCCACCGGCTCATCCTAATGTTGCTTTGGCTATTGGATCCGGGTGGACAAATACATCTCAGGTGATCCGGTATGGGATGATACTTATGATGGGAGCAATTGTTGCGACGGTTTTGGTGGGATATTCTGTTGCGGCTGTATTAATGATATAGGAAATAAGGAAAAGGATGAAGTTGGCCATGGCTTTCGGCTGTGGTGAACAAGTAAAATTTCTGGAAAATAAGAAATCATCAGACAGTGCAAAAATAAAAGGGCTGCCGCATCAGTGATTGAAAATCACAGGTGTGGCAGTTTTTATATGATAGTTTGCAAATTTTACAAATCGGAAAATAATATATAATTGATATTTTTCAAAGGGTATGATACAGAGAAGAGACAGGGGAAATGGGCAGCAGCCTGGATTTTTTCCAGTACCACAAGATGGTGTTTGCATAAATGCCGAAAATCAATACCGGCATTCCATCTTGTTAAAATGGCCACTTCGTGCTAAGATAATACCCACAAGGGTCTTGTTGCCCTGATAAGTCAGACTCCAGCTGAGAAGGGAGGAGAAGATGTATCTTTTGGCTGAAACTGCTCTTTTGGTAATCGGAATTCTGTTATTGACAGGTGCATATAACAGTTCAGGGAGTATCCGGGCTGTTACATGTGCAGGGAGAAAGAGCCAGACCAGATACCGGACAGCGATTGTTATGGCAGCGGCCGGAATCCTGCTGATTGCCATGAGCCTTGGCATGTTTTTTCTTGTATTAAGCGGGCGGATTATATTGCCGTTAAAATAGCATAATCAGAATTGTGAATTTTGGGAGGAAAAAAGAATGAGAGATATCCTGATTGTTGTAGATATGCAGAATGATTTTATTGACGGGGCCCTGGGGACTGGGGAGGCAGTGCAGATTGTGCCCAGCGTGAAAGCAAAGATCGAAACATTTTCCGGGGAGGTGATCTTCACACGGGATACCCACGGGGAGGATTATCCGGACACCCAGGAGGGAAGGCTTCTTCCGGTATCCCACTGTATCCGTGGTTCGGAAGGCTGGCAGATCCACCCGGAGCTGGACGAGCTGCGCAACGGGGAGGCGGTAGACAAGCCTGCCTTCGGTTCCGAGCGGCTGGGAAGGCTTCTGGTGGAGATGAACAAGGAGGATCCCTTTGGAAGCATCACACTGGTGGGGCTGTGTACGGATATCTGCGTTATCTCCAATGCATTGCTTATCAAGGCATTCCTGCCGGAGGTTCCGGTGATCGTGGATGCGGCCTGCTGTGCGGGAGTGACACCGGAGAGTCACAGGACAGCCCTGGCCGCCATGAAGGCGTGCCAGATCCGGGTGGTGAATGAGGAATAGCCTGGAAGAGCCGGAAGCTGCAGAGGCGAAGGGCGGCAGACGGACAGCGAATATGAGAAGGAGAGATTGTTATGCTGGCAGAAGAGCGTCAGAATATGATCGTATCCATGGTAAACAGGAACGGATCAGTTCTGGTCAAGGAATTAAGCGGGCAGTTTGAAGTGACCGAGGACAGCATCCGGAAGGATCTGACGCTTCTGCAGAAAAAGGGTCTGCTGCGGAAGACCTATGGCGGTGCGGTGAAGGTGCGGGTCAATGAGCAGGAGCGGTATGTTTCCCAGCGGAAAGGGAAGAATCTGGAGGATAAGCAGACCATTGCCAGGAAGGCCCTGGAGATCATCAAGGAAAGGGATGTGCTTTTTCTGGACATTTCCACTGCGAATCTGGAGCTGGCGCGGGCGCTGGCGGAAAGTGGGAGAAAGGTCACTGTGGTCACCAATATGATCGATGTGATGCTGACTCTGGCAGGAGAATCGGGAGTGAAGCTGATCTTTCTGGGAGGTACCTTCAGCGAGGGCCGGGACGGATTCGTGGGCGCCATGACCAACCAGGAGATCAAGCGTTTCCGGTTTGACGAGGCATTTATGGGAGTAGTGGGGGTGGATCTGGAGAGGAACACCGTGACTACCTATGCCGCGGAGGATGCCACTACCAAGAAGACGATCCTGGAATGCACCAGCAGGGCCTATATGATGCTGGAGACCAGAAAGTTCTCAATAGACGGAAACTATGTGTATGCCAGTGTGGATGATTTCACCGGGGCGATTCTGGAAAAAGGAGTGGACAGCATGGTCCAGAAGCAGATGAAAAGGTATGCAATTGAGTGGATCATCTGATTTGTGGCTGGTTGTTACTATGTCCCGGGGGGTACGCTCTGGAACATGCATTCCGTGAATAGTACCCCTGCTGATTTTTTCGATCAAATTGATATTTATAGGGTGGGAGCGTAGCGTCAACATCAGGCCGCGGCTCCTGCCCTGTTATTTTTTGAAAAATATTTACTTTTGTATCAAATGGTTAAAGGTATGGACTTGTATGATCTGTTGCCGCCATTTTGTAACAGCTCAGATATCTTCTGAATTGCAGACGAAACAATAAAAAATAATAGGAATATTGACATTTATAATGAGATGTAGTACATTAAAATGGAAATATCAATAAAAAACAATAAATAATTCCAAATTTGGTGCTGGCACAGACAGTGCAGCGTAGTGTAGTGCGCAGTCCTGCCTGGAGGCATTTCAGACTTTCACATTCAAAAGTAGAAAGGAACATTATGTTATCAGAAAAAGCACAGCATATCCTCCAGGTCCTTTTGCTGAACCAGGGAAGCTTTCTTACGGTGAAAACCCTGTCCTCCATGCTTGGCATGTCGGAGCGGACGGTCAATACCTATCTGAAAGAAGTTGCGGGATTCTGTGAAAAAGAGGGCGTTACCTATGTAAGCCGCAGGGGGACCGGGATCCGTCTGGAGCTGACCCGGAAGACGGAAATGCTTTTGACCGGATTCATCGGCCAGAAGACGCTTTCCTACGATGATCAGGAACGGCAGAACTATATCTGCCGGGTGCTGCTGGAGGGCTGGGAGAATTACACGGCGGCTTTGTTTGCCGGGGAACTCTATGTCTCCAGACAGACCGTTGGAGCAGATCTGGCCCGGGCGGAGAGCTGGCTTTCCGGGTACAACATCCGCATCACCAAAAGTCCCCGTTCAGGGATGAGCCTGACCGGGACAGAGGCGGCACGGCGTTCTGCGCTGGCAGCCCTTTTCCGCCGGGAACGGCCTTCCCGGAGTACAGTGGAAGCCGGGTATGATTACCGCTTGTCAGGGCAGACGGTTTTGTATTTGTTCCAGGAGGATAAGAGGGATCTGGTCAGGGATATCTGCCGCGGTCTGCAGCTTTTTGAGGCGAAGACCCACCAGGTCTTTGTGGATTACAGCTTTGTGATGATGGTTGAATACCTGCTGGTCCAGCGGAAGCGGATGGAAAAGGGGATCCTGATCTCAAGGGAGGAGCTGGAAACCATCTGGGAGGAGGACGGGCCCTTACATACACTGGCAGAAAGTCTGGAATTTGCCGGAAGGATCCGTTATCCCGCCGGGGAACGGATGTATATGGGGCTTCTGCTCTGCGGCGCGGAATTCCAGTGGGAGGAATTCTGGCACAGCCAGAACCAGGAGGTTATCCGGCAGGCTGCCGGACTCTGTCACTATATTGTCTCTTACCTTTCCGGCGCCACCGGCCTCAGCTTTTACGGAGACCGGCTCCTGGCAGAAGGGCTGGAAAGCTTTCTCTGCAAATCCATGATCCGTACCCGCTATGGCTTTGCGGTATGCAATCCGTTCCTGGATGAGGTGAAGACCAGCTACGGGGTCATTTTCAACACCTGCTTCGGTATGGGCAGCCATATCCGCAGCGTGATCGGCAGGATTCCCTCGGAGCATGAGATTGGGTTTCTCGCACTGATGATCGGCGGGGCGCTGATCCGCATCGAGAAGAAGGTCAATGCTGTGCTGGTGGGTGCGGGGAGTCTGCTGCTTGCGGAGGTGACTGCCAGGAAGATCGAAAAACGGGTGGACGGACTGCGGATCCTTGCTGTGCTTTCCAGGGAAAATCTGGAGACTGCATGGAGTCCCTCCTGGGATCTGGTGATCACCAGCATCCCGGAGCTGTCCTGGGGGCAGTTTTCCGTATATGTTACGCCCATTGTCAGTGACCAGGATGTGATGCATCTGCAGAAGGCATGCAGCCAGATCTATACCCGCCGTCTGGGGCTGACAGAACCAGTGTCTCTGGGAAAATATATCCGGCCCGGATATATCCTGCTGGACATGGAGGCAGAAGCAAAGGAGAAGCTGATCCGCACCGGGTGCCGGGTGCTGGAGGAGGCCGGGTGCATAACCCCGGATTACTACCAGGAGATTCTGAACCGGGAGGCCATCAGTTCTACAGAGATCGGCAATGGAGTAGCCATTCCCCACGGGATTGAAAATCATGTGCTCATCCCAGCTTTGTGTATGATCCGGCTGAAAAAGAAGATCAACTGGGGAAACGGGCCGGTGGATATGATTTTCCTGCTGGCGCTGAACTTCAATGACGGGGAAACTACCAGACGGTTTTTTAAGCTTTTTTATGAAAAGGTGGGCAATGAGCAGACGGTGGGACTGATCCGGGCTGCAAAGACCAGGGAAGAGGTGCTGGAGCTTCTGGATTAGAATGAATGAAAGAATGGAGGAAATATCATGATAGGATTTGCGACAATCGGAACGAATTTTGTGGTGGAATGGTTTCTGGAGGCGGCAAAGCAGTGTCCGGAGCTTCGTTATCTTCTGGCTTACTCCAGAAGGAGAGAGACTGCGCAGGCATTTGCGCAAAAGCACGGGGCGGAGGGCTTTTGTACGGAGCTGGAGGAGATAGCGGGGAATGACAAGGTTTCGGCCGTGTACATAGCCAGTCCCAACAGCCTTCATTTTGAACAGGCCAGACTGCTTCTGGAAGCAGGGAAGCATGTTCTCTGTGAGAAAACCATCACCTCCAACAAACGGGAGCTGGAGATTCTTCTGACCCTGGCCCGGGAAAAGGGGGTCACGATCCTGGAAGCCATGCGGCCGGTCTTTGATCCGGGATTCGCCCTGATTGGGGAGACTCTTTCGAAGCTGGGGAAGATCCGGCGGGTGACATTTCAATACGGAAAATACTCCTCCCGCTATGACCGGTTCAAACAAGGCGTGGTTGAAAATGCCTTCAATCCGGCATTTTCCAACGGTGCATTAACAGATATTGGCGTCTATTGTATCCATTCCCTGGTAAGGCTTTTCGGGATGCCAAAGCGCGTGCTTGCGGACGGGATCCTGCTGGATAATGGGGTGGACGGCGCGGGGACAATCCTGGCTTCCTATGAGGGGATGCAGGCGGAGCTTTTGTATTCGAAGATTTCCGACAACCGGATTCCCAGCCAGATCCAGGGGGAGGAAGGAACCCTGGTGATCCATGAGCTGCCCAGCCCTTGTAAGATTGAATACTACAAGCGTCAGGGAGAGAAGGAGGTGCTCTGGCTCCGTGAAAACAGGATGAACATGGAGTACGAAGCGCAGGAGTGGGCCCGGGTGATCCGGGGCGAAGTGTCACCGGAAGCTTATAACCGCTGTTCCCTGATGGAGATGGAGATCATTGATGAGGTGAAAAGACTGCTGGGGATTGTGTTCCCGGCGGATTGCAATGGGAAGGCATGAAGGGAAGGAGTTTTAGAGATGGAAAAGAAACGGATACTGCTGACCGGCGGGAAAGGATTTTTCTGCTCCCGTTTGGCTGATTACTATAAGGACCAGTATGATTTTATCATTACCGACAAGGAGGAGCTGGATATCACGGATGAGCAGGCTGTTTATGCCATGATCAGGCAGACAAAGCCGGAGATCATCGTCCATGCCGGTGCGGTCGCGGTCACGGATTTCTGCAACCAGCATCCGGATATTGCCCACAGGATCAATGTGGATGCCGCTGTTACCATAGGAAAGGCTGCCAGGGAAAATGGCGCCAAACTGATCTTTTTCAGTTCCGAGCAGGTGTTTAACGGCAATCAGAATGACGGTCCCTTTTCCGAGGAGGACGAGGCGGTACCCAACACGGTCTATGGGGAAAACAAGCTGGAAGCCGAAAGACTGCTGAAGGAGATCCTGGATGAGCTGTGGATCGTGCGCTTCACCTGGATGTTCGGCCTTCCGGAGCGGGGGAAGAACATGTCCAACGGGATCCTCTGGGAGACCATGGGCAGGCTGATGCGCCGGGAAACCATTACGGCCTCCAGACGGGAGTTCAGGGGAATGACCTATGTTTACGAGATGATCGAGAATTTCCCCAGGCTTTTAGAGGCTCCTTACGGGACGTACCACCTGGGATCCGTCAATAATGAAAGCCGGTACGATATCGTGAAATTCATTCTGGAAGAGCTGGGGCTGGGAGAGTGCCTGGATGTCTGCCTGAAAGAGGACACAGAAAAATATCTGGACAGCAACCGGGATGTGCGGTTGAATACTGCCAAGGCCGAGGCGGCCGGCATGCACTGGTCGGAGACAAAGGAGGCCTTGAGAAAATGCATTCAGGAATACCGGCTGAACCGGTAAACCTTCAAAGGAGAATGAGATGATGTCAAAACAGTCTGTCCTGGTGTCCGCATCCGTGTCCTGCATGGATCTGAGCGATCTGCGGGCAGCCGTCCGGGAGGTGGAAGAATCCCAGGTGTCTTTCTGCCATTTTGATGTGGTGGACGGCAGATTCAACCAGTGCTTTATCCTGGGGGAGGCGACCCTGGAGAACATGAAGGGGATCACCGGTATTCCCATTGAGGCCCATCTGGCCGTATACGATCCGGAGTTATATATCGGACGGTTTGCCAGAGCGGGGGCTGATTATATCGCTGTCCATTATGAGGCCATGGAGGATCCTGGGGAGATATTTGCCCAGATCCGCCAGACCGGGGCAAAGCCGGTTCTCGCTTACCGGGCGGACACGGCGCCGGGAGAGGATTTCCCGGAGCTGGCCGCCCAGGTGGAATGGGTGCTGAAGCTGACGGTGAATCCGGGTTTTTCCGGGCAGAAGCTCCAGCCCCAGGCGGTGGAGCATATCCGCCGGATGCGCCAGATGGCTGACCGTGCCGGACTGTCTGTCCGGATTGAGGCAGACGGCAATATCAATTCCTCCACCAACCGGACCGTGACGGAGGCGGGAGCCGATATCCTGACCGGCGGAAGTTCCGGGCTGTTCTGCAAAGGCGGCACCGTAAGCCGGCATTGTCAGGAGATGCTGGCAGCGGCCGGGGAGCAGGTAGTATATCAATAAGAATGGAGGAGTCTGGCATGGAGTATATCATGACCAACCGTATTAAAGTATTAAAGGACCGTATGCTTTCCGAGCCGCGCTACGCATCCATCGAGCAGGCAAAGATCATTACGGAAAGCTATAAGCAGCATGAAAACGAGCCGCGTATGCTCCAGCGGGCCTGGGCATTGAAGGCCGCACTGGAGAAGATGGAGATCCGCATGGAGCCGGAGGAGCTGATCGTGGGAAACCGCACGGCCGGAGTCAGGGCAGGGGTAGTCTTCCCGGAAAGCGGCAGCGGCTGGGTGGACAGGGAATTTGAGAGCCTTCCCACCCGTGCCCAGGATACCTTCCAGGTGCGTCAGGAGGATATCGACTATTTCCGCAGGGTGATCAAGCCCTACTGGGCGGGAAAATCCCTGGAGGATGTGCTGAAAAAGGAGCATGGAGCCGGGTTTGCCGCCATCAGTAAGGTGGCCAAGATCAACCAGACCGACCATGCCCAGGGGCATATCTGCCCGGACTGCCGTCTGTGGCTGCGCAAAGGGCCGGCGGGACTGAAAGCAGAGGCCCGGGAAAAGGCGGCACAGAATGAAGGCGATAAGAAGATATTCTATGAGAGTGTGGCCATGGTTATGGATGCAGCTTCCCATTTTATGATACGCTACGGGGAGCTGGCGGAGCAGATGGCACAGACGGACGCCGAAAATGCAGAAACCCTCCGCCAGGTGGCCGGCATATGCCGCAGGATCGCGGCAGGTCCTGCAGAAACCTTTCATGAGGCTCTGCAGCTGCTGTGGTTCCTGTTTGTGATCCTGCAGATGGAGTCCAATGCATCTTCCTTCTCGCCGGGACGTCTGGATGAGATCCTGATCCCCTACTATGAGGCGGATGTAAAGGCAGGAACCCTGGATGAAGGGAAGGCCCTGGAGCTGATCGAGAGCCTATGGCTGAAATTCAACCAGATCGTATATATGAGAAATGCCAACAGCGCCAAGTACTTTGCCGGTTTCCCCATTGGCTTCAATATCGCGGTGGGGGGAGTGGACAGGGACGGCAATGATTATAAGAACGACCTTTCCTTCTTGTTTTTGCAGGCCCAGGAGCATCTGCTCCTGCCCCAGCCAAACCTGTCTGTGCGCCTTCATGAGAATACATCGGATGAACTGCTGAAAAAGGCGGTGAAGGTGGTGGCAAAGGGAAGCGGCATGCCCCAGTTCTTCAATGACAAGGCAGTCATCCCGGCCCTGGAGGCCCTTGGCGTATCCCGGGAGGATGCCAGAGACTATGCCATCGTGGGCTGTGTGGAGCTGACCACCCAGGGCAATAACCTTGGCTGGAGCGATGCGGCCATGTTCAACATGAATAAGGTTCTGGAGCTAGCCATGACCGGCGGGAAATGCCTGCTGACCGGCAGACAGCTCTGTCCGGATTTCGGAAGTCTGGCAACCTATAAGACCTTTGAGGAGCTGGAAGAGGGCTTCCGGAAGATCATGGATTATTTCATGGATCAGATGGTAGTGGCCTGCGGGCAGGTGGAGAAGGCCCATATAGCCCTGCTTCCCACACCCTTCCTTTCTGCAGTGATCAGAAACTGTATGGAGACGGGAACCGATGTCACAGCAGGAGGTGCAAAGTACAATTTTTCCGGAATCCAGATGATCCAGGTAGCCAATCTGGCGGACAGCTTCGCCGCGTTAAAGCAGCTTGTCTACGACGAGAAGCGTTTTACACCGGAGGAGGTTCTTGACGCCCTGGAAAAGAATTTTGAGGGCTATGAGATCATGCGGGCCATGATGCTCAACAAGGTTCCCAAATATGGCAATGACGTGGAATGGGTGGATGCCCTTGGCTGTAAATGGGCCGTCTATTTTAAGGAAAGACTCAATAAGAACTACCGGAATTACCGGGGAGGACCCTACCATACGGGCATGTATACCGTATCGGCCCACGTGCCCATGGGTGAGAATGTGGGCGCAGCTCCGGACGGACACCTGGCGGGAACCCCTCTGGCGGATGGGGGAATGTCACCGGTTTACGGCAGGGATGTGGAAGGCCCCACAGCGGTGCTGAAATCCGTATCCCGGCTGGATAAGACGCTGACCAGCAACGGCGGACTGCTGAACATGAAGTTTTTGCCAAGCTTCTTTGCCACCCAGTCGGGAATTGACAAATTTGCCTTGTTCCTGAGAAGCTTTGTGGATTTGGAGATCCCCCATATCCAGTTCAATGTGGTGCGCAGGGAGGATCTGCTGGATGCCCAGAAGCATCCCGACCAGTACCGCAGTCTGACCGTGCGGGTGGCAGGCTACACGGCTTACTTTACCGAGCTGGCCGGGGAGCTGCAGAATGAGATCATCGCAAGAACCGCCTATGAGGATATAAGCTGAGGGGGAAAGCGCGTTGGAGCCGCAGAGAAAATATAGAGGCAGCAGCGGGGAGAAGGAGCAGAAGGACGGAATAAAGGCAAAGAGAGCATAGGAAAAGCGGCAGCAAACAGGCGGAGAGAGCAGAGGCAGTTTTGGAAAGGCAGCAGCAGAAAGGCGGAGGAAAGGCATGGACTACCAGAAAAGGGAAGGATTCTGTCAGACAGGAACCATTTTTGATATCAAACGGTTTGCAACCCATGACGGGAGCGGCCTGCGAACCACAATCTTTTTTAAGGGATGTCCGCTGCGGTGTGTATGGTGCCAGAACCCGGAGGGGCTGGAGAAGGAGCCTGGGCCGGTGTATTTCGCAAACAAATGCATCGGCTGCGGCACCTGCCTGAAAACCTGTACAAGAGAGGGAGTGACCGCAGATGAAAGGGGGATCCATGTTCACAAGGACAGGGAGGATGACTGGGATCGGATCATTTACAATTGTCCCACCGGCGCCATCGCCATGGATGCCCGCACCTGCACGGTCCAGGAGCTTGTAAGGGAGGCTCAGAAGGACTGTGTGTTTTACCGCAGAGGCAGCGGCGGAGTGACGATCTCCGGCGGGGAGCCGCTGATGCAGGCGGATTTTGCGGCAGGGCTTTTGGCGGAGCTTAAAAAGCTGGGGATCCATACGGCCATCGAAACCTCTCTTTTCGCGTCCAGGGAGGCCCTTGAGAAGGTGCTGCCCCATCTGGACCAGATCTATGGGGATATGAAGCTGGCAGATGCCGGGGAGCATGAGGCCTTCACCGGGGTCAGCAATGAATGTATCCGGAAAAATATGGAATATCTGCTGACATCACCTGAGAGGGAGCAGGTGATTGTCCGGACACCGCTGATTCCAGGCCATACGGCCACAAAGCACAATCTGGCGGCTATCGCGGAATTCCTTTCCGGCATCTATCCCCAGGTGCGGTATGAGCTTCTCAACTACAATCCTCTGGCCGAAGCAAAATACCATCTGGTGGGCCGGGAATACTGCTTTCAGGAGAATCCCGGGCTCTATACCAGGGCGCAGATGCTGGAATTCGGCGAGATTGTAAAGGAACACGGGATCCGGAACCTGATTATGGAGACGGGGGCGTAACAGCCCAGGGGGGGTATCCGGACTGTTACATAGGAGCATGAGGGGAATGAAATAAAAGAAGATGAGAAGCAGGGATTGCTTACCATCGTATGACAGGAGGATTTTATTATGAAATTATGTATCGATATTGCGGACGTGGCACAGATCAGACATATCTACGAGTATTTTCCGGTAGACGGGGTATCCACCAATCCCTCGATCCTGGCAAAGGAGGGGCGCAATCCCTATGATGTTCTTAAGGAGATCCGCTCCGTCATCGGAGAGGAAGGGGAGCTGTTTGTGCAGGCTACTGCCCAGAAGGCGGAGGTCATGGCAGAGGAATCCCGGCGTATCGTCGCGGAGCTGGGAAAGACCACCCTGGTCAAGATTCCCTGCACGCCCGAGGGCTTCAAGGCCATGAAGATCCTGCACCAGGAGGGTATCCGATTCATCGGAACCGCGGTCTATACCACCATGCAGGGCTGGCTGGCCGCCAAATGCGGCGCTGAGTATGTGGCGCCCTATGTGAACCGGATCGATAATATGGGATTTGACGGGGTGCAGGTATCCAAGGATATCCATGATGCCATCACGGGCAGCGGCTATGACAGCTACAGCGGTCTGCTGGCGGCAAGCTTCAAGAACAGCCAGCAGGTGCTGGAGCTGGCCAAATACGGGGTGAAGGCCGTCACCGTGGCTCCTGACATTATCGAGGGGCTGGTGAAAAATGCTGCCATTGACGCTGCCATTGACCAGTTTACCGCGGATTTTGAGGGACTGGCCGGAGTGGGGAATACTATGGCTACGGTTTGAGTTTATGAATTGTAAACAATAGGCAGATCCATGGGCTGTCGGAAAATGACGCCAGTATACAAAATCATAGTGACATTTGTATACTGGCTGCTATTTCCCGCCAGCCCCTTGTGTAGTAACTCCATTAGAGTTGCTAACGCTTTTAGCAGTCCACTTTGCGGTAGGACACACCAATAATCGTATAATACCATATTCATGAAAATAGTCATTTTTCCAGAGTGAACCCTTCAAAACAACTACTCCGTGAACTGTTATCCTGATTTCATGTACCGCGCAATTTGCAGTAAAATTTTAGACGGCTCTTTTCATTGTGCGTAATTTTGTGTATAATAAAATCAGGCACAAAACAGGAAAGGGGGAGAGAACATGGGACTGCAAAAAATCGAAATTACAATACCAGAGGCGATGGTTCCCTTTGTGTTAGTTGCAGGTGATGAGGTGCAATTACGTCAAAATGCCATGTTGCTGTATCCTTATATTCAGGATGGGACAATTTCTCATGGAAAGGCGGCAGAAATCCTTGGAATCCATAAGCTGGATTTGATTACATTATATGGGAAATTAGGAATGCCATATTTCCAGGAGTCAAAAGAAGAGTTGGAGGAAGATATACAGGCAATTAGAAATGTGAGGAAAAATGTGGTATGATTGTAATTTCTGATACGACTCCCATTATTTCTCTATTAAAAGCAGAGCAACTGGAAGTTTTGGAAGCACTGTTTGGTGAGGTTTTTATACCGGAGGCCGTTTATGAAGAATTGACTGGAAATCAAAAGTTTCAGCTGGAGGCAGAAAAAGTAAAGAAATGTCCGTTTATTAAAGTGAAGCAGGTTGAAGATATAAAGTCAGTTAATATTTTTCAGCGAGTAACAGGATTGGATGCTGGAGAAAGTGAATCCATAGTTATGGCAGAAGAGAAGCAGGCAGACCTGCTTTTGATTGATGAGAAAAAGGCTCGGCATGTAGCAAAACAGATGGGGCTCGCAATTACTGGAACAATAGGAGTTCTTATCCAGGCATATGATGAGGGATTATTATCTGAAAGCGCTATAGAAACATGTCTCGCGGTAATGAAAAAATGTGGAATACGGATTAGCGATGGTTTGTTTGAGACTATGAGGAACCATATAAAATTTCTATAAGGGAATAAGTTTATTCTTTTAAGAGGAGAATCCTGAATATGAGAGCCGGGGGATGTATTTTAGCCAGTAATGGAAGCAGGATTTCTTAAAGGGAACTGAATGAACTGATGGAATTTATTGTTACAGTTCACGGGGCTGGGATAACTGGACAAAAACAGACGTTAAGCCCGCTTGTAAGACTGTTTTTGTCCAGTTTTCTACATCGGGCGGATGCCCGATGCTTCTTGTCTGGCGTAGCTGGACAAGAAGATGCCCCCGTGAACGATTACAAAGGAAGCGCCAGGTACCACTTTTAGTTCAAAAAGAACAGTTAAAAAAACAAAATGTAAAATATAATTGACATTATGAAAACAATATGGTATGATCCATATACAGAGACCAATGAAAAAGCAAGTGCCGCACATAAGAAGTTCTTAGTGCAGGCGGAAGGAGGTCTATGAAGAATCTGAAACTAAAGTCGGCCCGCGCCGCAAAGGATCTGTCCCAGGGAGAACTGGCCTCTGTTGTGGGCGTAACCAGACAGACCATTGGGATGATTGAGGCTGGCGACTACAACCCGTCCTTAAAGCTCTGCATTCTGATCTGCAGGGCTCTGGACAAAACACTTGACGAATTATTCTGGGAGGTATGAGAAATGATGGATGAACGAGTACGGGATGGATTTTTAAGAATCCGTTCGGAGCTGCTGGCGGTTGTGATGGGCATCTGTGCAGTATCCCTGGTGGTGAAGCTGGTATTTTTGCAGGGAAGCCTTGGGGACTGTATCACAGAATATCTGGTTCTGGTCGGCTCTCCTGTGTATCTGACGGTCCGCAGCCATATGCTGGGAGTGACCCAGGCAGCGGATATGTCAAAGAAGAACCGGCTGCCGATGGTGATGCTGGCAGGCTTTGTGTTTCTGATGGTCTTTTATAGGATCCAGAAGAATCAGGGGGCCTGGACCGGCGGGATGGAAGCAGTACTTAGTGTGATATCCTTTGCCATAAGCTTTGTGGGAGTATGGTATCTGTACCAGAACCATGAGAGGAAGAGGCAGAAGAAGCTGGATTCGTGGTATGATAAGGAGTAGGAACGCAGCTGCCCGTATATTTTCAGAATTCTGGGTTATCCTAATGGAAAAGAAAGGATGGTGCCAGATGAAGAAATATGTATGTGAGCCATGCGGCTATGTATACGACCCGGAGGTGGGGGATCCGGACTCCGGGATCGCGCCGGGAACAGCCTTTGAGGATATCCCGGAGGACTGGCTCTGCCCCATATGCGGGCTGGGCAAGGATGTGTTTGTAGTGATGGAGTAAATGACTGGTTTACTCCAGAGCGTGTCAGAAATCAGAACCTTCCGGGAAAAATTGACAGCAGTTTATACATGTGCAGGTCCGAAGGTTTATGTGTGCAGACAATAGGGTCAGGGGAGCTTAAGCAGCTCCCTGATAACCTCCCCGGCGATCAGCAGTCCGGCCACTGGAGGAACAAAGGAAACGCTTCCAGGGACAGAGCGCCGGGACGTGGTCTCCTCAGAGGGAAGAACAGGAGTCAGGGGCTGTTCCCTGGAGTAAAGAACCTTCAAATGATGGACTCCGCGGGTTTTCAGCTCCTTTCTCATAACACGGCAGAGGGGACATACGGAGGTCTCGTAAATGTCAGCAATCTCAAAAAGCTCCCCATGGAGCTTGTTTCCGGTTCCCATGGAAGCGATCAGGGGAATCTGGTGTATCTGGGCGTACTGGGCCAGGGCGATCTTGGCGGAAACCGTGTCAATGGCATCTACCATATAGTCCACAGCTCCCATGGCGTTAAGCAGGTTCTCAAGATTCTCTGGCAGTACGAAGGTTTCAAACAGATCGACCCTTGCGGCCGGATTGATATCCAGAATACGCGCTTTCATGACCCGGGTTTTGTGTTGTCCCACGGTACTGTGCCAGGCAATGCTCTGGCGGTTGATATTGGTCTCGGAAACCACATCATTGTCAATCAGGATCAGGTGTCCGGTTCCGCACCGGGCCAGGGCCTCAATACAATGGGAGCCCACCCCGCCGACCCCGAAGACAGCGACCGTGCTGTCACTGAGCTTGTGCATATTGTCTGTGCCAATCAGGCGTTCGGTTCGCGAAAATTCATTCATAAATTCATCTCCGTTTTTACATCAAAGTCTTATCCGGCTGCTTCTTCTGCTCCTCAATCAGCTCTGCCAGAGTCACATGGTCCACTACATCGTCAATAGCCTGCTTTAGTTGCTCCCAGACAGTCAGGGAGACACAGTCAGCGGCGCGCTCACACAGATTCTCCTCATCATCCAGGCAGGGAACCGGGGAGAGGCTTCCTTCCGTCTGGCGCAGGATCATACCCACGGTATATTCCTCCGGCGCCATAGTAAGCCGGTACCCGCCCTGGGCGCCCCGGACGCTCTGCACGTAGCCTGCCCGCAGCAGGAGGGCCGCAATCTGCTCCAGGTATTTATCCGAAATCCCCTGTCTGGCTGCCACCTGGCTGATCTTGGTACAGGTATGGGGATTCATCCCAAATTCAATCATCATTCGCAGGGCGTAGCGCCCTCTGGTAGAAATCTTCATGTTTATTACTCCGTGAAAAGTGTCGATAAATAAGGTAAATTACAAAGTACCGTGAGTCCGCAGTGCCGTTCACGTCCGCAGTGCCGCTCACGTCCGCTGCGCTCCCGTTCGCTCACGGGCCTTCGGCCCTATGGAAAAAGCCGAAGATCAATTTTCTTACATGCGGGCATGACGAAAATTGATCTCCGCCTTTTTCCGCACTGCTTTTGGCTTTCGTGAACATTGTACAAAAGATTAAAGGAAAAGTAAACTGAAAATACCTTTTCTGGGGAAGATATTCGTGGTACAATGGAGATACTTATCGAAAAAAGTTTATAATGCGGCGTGGTTGGACTGCATTGGAGATTTTATGATATTTATGAGACCATGTAAGGAGGAGCAGATAATGAAAGATGGTTTCTTTCGTGTGGCTGCGGCTACCCCTGGCATCCGGGTGGCTGATCCGGTTTATAACCGGGAAGAGATCTGCCGTATGATCGAAGAAGGCACGAAGAGAGGGGTTGGCCTCATGGTCTTTCCGGAGCTGTGCCTGACTGCCTATACTTGTAATGATTTGTTTTCCCAGTTTCCGCTTATAAGAAAAGCCAGGGAGGAGCTGCGAAATATCGTCCGGTTCTCCCAGGGCAGGCAGATGCTGGTCTTTGTGGGACTTCCGTGGGAACATGGAGGGAAGCTTTACAATGCCGCCGCCGCCATCTGTGACGGCCGCCTGCTGGGGGTCGTTCCCAAGACCAACCTTCCCAACTATGCCGAATTCTATGAGCAGCGCCATTTTACAGAAGGGTTCTGCCATCCGGTGCAGACGGCCTGGTATGATGGGGAAGTGCCTATGGGTACGGATCTTCTGTTTGCCTGCAGGGAGGTGCCGGAGCTGGTAGTGGGGGCGGAGATCTGCGAGGATGTCTGGGTTCCCTGCCCGCCCAGTATCAGTCATGCGCTGGCAGGTGCTACGGTGATGGTGAACTGCTCTGCCAGTGACGAGGTGGCGGGCAAGGAGGCCTACCGCCGGATGCTGATCGCCGGACAGTCTGCACGGCTTATGTGCGGTTATGTCTATGCCAATGCAGGCGATGGGGAGTCCACCCAGGATCTGGTCTTTGGCGGTCATGACCTTATTGCGGAGAACGGCACCATGCTGGCCCAGTCGAAGCGCTTTGAGCCGGACCTGGTCTGTGGGGATATGGATCTGGAGCGTCTGGCCAGCGAGCGCAGGAGGACCAATACCTTCCCGGCGGGAGATTGTGAAGGGTATCAGATCGTCAGCTTCTCCCTGGATACATCGGCCATGGAAAAGGCGCAGGGGGAGAAGCTCCTGCGTTATATAGACAACCGGCCCTTTGTGCCCCATGACCAGGGCGAGCGCAGCAAACGGTGCGAGGAAATCTTCACCATCCAGGCCTGCGGCCTGAAGAAGCGTCTGGAGCATACCGGTGTCACCCATGCGGTCATCGGCATTTCCGGAGGGCTGGATTCTACCCTTGCACTTCTGGTGACGGCCAGAGCTTTTGATATGCTTGGGATTCCAAGAGGCCAGATCCACACGGTGACCATGCCCTGCTTTGGAACCACGGACCGGACCTATACCAATGCCTGCCGGATGGCAGAGGAGCTGGGGACTGAGCTTAAGGAGGTCGATATCCGTCAGTCGGTGCTGGCACATTTTGCCGATATCGGCCAGGACGCGGGGAACCACGATGTGACCTATGAGAATGCCCAGGCCAGAGAACGGACCCAGGTGCTGATGGATATCGCCAACCAGGTCAATGGCCTGGTGGTGGGTACCGGTGATCTGTCGGAGCTGGCCCTGGGATGGGCCACCTACAACGGAGACCACATGTCCATGTATGGGGTCAATGCTTCCGTGCCCAAGACACTGGTACGCCATCTGGTTCATTATTTTGCAGATACCTGTGGGGAGGAGACTCTCCGGGGCGTTCTGATGGATGTGCTGGATACGCCGGTGAGTCCGGAGCTTCTGCCGCCGGAGGACGGGGTTATCTCCCAGAAGACCGAGGATCTGGTAGGGCCCTACGAGCTGCATGATTTCTTCTTGTATTATGTGATGCGGTTCGGCTATATGCCCTCCAAGATCTACCGCATGGCCCTCCAGGCCTTTGACGGGGAATATGGCCAGGAGGTGATCCGCAAATGGATCCGCACCTTCTACCACAGATTTTTCGCCCAGCAGTTCAAGCGTTCCTGCCTGCCGGACGGCCCCAAGGTGGGTTCTGTGGCAGTATCGCCAAGAGGAGACTTGAGGATGCCCAGTGACGCGTGCAGCAGGATCTGGATGGAGGATCTGGAAAAAATATAGAAAGATAACGAAAGAGGGATATATCAGATTGATCAGCAGTACAGTAAATAAACAGGTGAAATTTGTAAATGCCCTGGTGAAGAAAGCCAGAACCAGACGGGAGGAGGATCTCTTTGTGGCGGAAGGACTCCGCATGTGCCAGGAGATCCCCAGGGACAGGATCCGCACCCTCTACGTGTCAGAGAGCTTCCGGAAAACGCCGGAATACAAGGCTCTGGCAGAAGGGGTCCGTCAGGTGGAGGTGGTGAAGGATGAGGTCTTCAGGGCTTTGTCCGATACCCGGACTCCCCAAGGAATCCTGGCCCTGGTGCGACAGTATCACTACACCCTGGACCAGGTCGCAAAGACCTCTGGGGACGGAGGGCCTCCGGCCCAGCTCATGATCCTTGAGACTTTGCAGGATCCGGGCAATCTGGGGACTATTCTCCGGGCCGGAGAGGGGGCCGGAGTCACAGGAATCCTGATGGATTCCTGCACCGTGGATATCTATAGCCCCAAGGTGATCCGTTCCACCATGGGATCCGTCCTGCGGGTGCCATTTGTCTGTGTGGAGGATCTTGGATCTGCCATGGATGAGCTGAAGAAGAAGGGGATCCGGATTTTAGCTGCCCATCTGGAGGGAGGGAGGGCCTATGATCAGGAGGATTACCGTCAGGATGTGGCATTTCTGGTGGGCAATGAGGGAAATGGTCTCAGTGAGGCAGCCCTGACAAGGGCGGATGCCCGGATCCATATCCCCATGGCAGGCAGGGTGGAATCTTTAAATGCTGCCGTGGCTGCGTCAGTTTTGATGTTTGAGGCAGCCCGACAGAGGCGCATGGAATTCAAAGACAGGAGGGGATAGGATGATACCATTATACTGGCTTATTGCATTTGCTGTTCTGGTGGGAGTCGAGGTGGCGACCATGGCCCTGACCACGGTCTGGTTTGCAGGGGGCGCTATGGTGGCGTTTTTCCTGGCGCTGATGAAGTTCGATGTTGATATCCAGCTTCTGGCCTTTGTCGTGTCGTCCTTTATTCTGCTGGTGGTCACGCGGCCGCTGGTGGCAGGACACTTCGGCAGAAGAAAGATCACAAAGACCAACGCAGACCGGCTGGTGGGAAGAACCGCACGGGTCACCGCAGACATCAACAATAACCTGGGAACCGGGACTGCCGTTGTGGAAGGGCAGGAGTGGACCGCCAGGACTCTGGATGAGGATCAGGTCATTGAAGCCGGAACGAAGGTGGTGATCCGGGAAATCCAGGGTGTAAAACTAATTGTTACACCATGCGACGGTTCCAGGCAGGCGAAAAACTAAAAACTTAAACTTAAGAATCAAAAGCTATCAGTGTAAAGAACTTGCAGATGATGCAGTACATGTACAGCTTAACCAGAGCTGTTACAGGAATCCTGTCATATCTGAATGAATATCATACAGTCAGACATAACAGGGTTTCATAAATATATTACAATAATGTTTAAGGAGGAGCAATTAACATGGTAAACGTATTTTCAGTTCTCTTATTTTCAATTCTTGCAGTGGTGATCCTGGTGGTGCTGGTATCCTGCATCAAGATCGTACCCCAGGCCCAGGCCCTGGTAGTAGAACGGCTGGGGGCCTATCTGGGCACCTGGACTGTAGGCATACATTTTATGGTGCCATTTATTGACCGGGTAGCCAAGCGGGTGGTCTTAAAGGAGCAGGTGGTTGATTTCGCGCCCCAGCCGGTGATCACCAAGGACAACGTTACCATGCGGATCGATACGGTGGTATTTTTCCAGATAACAGATCCCAAGCTGTTTGCTTACGGCGTGGAGAATCCTATTATGGCCATTGAGAACCTGACTGCAACTACCCTTCGTAATATTATCGGTGACCTGGAGCTGGACCAGACCCTGACCTCCAGGGAGACCATCAATACCAAGATGCGTGCATCCCTGGATGTGGCCACAGACCCCTGGGGTATCAAGGTCAACCGTGTAGAGCTTAAGAACATCATTCCGCCGGCAGCGATCCAGGATGCCATGGAGAAGCAGATGAAGGCAGAGCGTGAGCGGCGTGAAGCCATTCTCCGGGCAGAGGGTGAGAAGAAGTCCACCATCCTGGTGGCAGAGGGTAAGAAGGAGTCTGCCATTCTGGATGCCGAGGCTGACAAGCAGGCAGCCATCCTTCACGCAGAGGCAGAGAAGGAGAAGAAGATCAAGGAAGCAGAAGGTGAGGCTGAGGCCATCATGAAGGTCCAGCAGGCCAAGGCCGAGGGTATCCGGTATCTCAAGGAGGCCGGCGCCGACGAAGCTGTACTGAAGCTGAAAAGCCTGGAGGCATTTGTGGCGGCAGCAGACGGCAAGGCCACCAAGATCATCATTCCCTCCGAGATTCAGGGGATTGCCGGACTGGTGAAGTCTGTGGCAGAGGTGGCGAAGAAAGACTGATTCAAGTCACAGTTCAGATACCCCTTGAACTGTGACGGCATCTGCCCATGAAAATCGCTGCGC
>CAJTOW010000002.1 GCA_910577655.1 uncultured Lachnospiraceae bacterium
CAGCAGCAGTGCAGGCCAGCTCTCAGACAGCACCGGCGCAGGCCGGTCATCCGGCAGTACCGGCGCAGGCCAGTTGTCAGGCGGTACCGGAGCGGGCCAGTCCCCGGGCAGTACCGGCGCACCGGTCCAGGAGCAGCCGGCAGGGGCGGAGCTTCATGCGGATTCTGCCTATATTCTTCTGGGGACCTTTGAGATCACCGGCTACTGCAGCTGCGACAAGTGCTGCGGTGTCCTCCTACACGGTTGCGGTGGATCCGGAAGTGATTCCCCTGGGGACGAGGATCATGATTGACGGCGTGATCTACTGTGCCGAGGACGTGGGCAAGGCGATCCGCGGACAGATCGTTGACATTTACTTCGACAGTCATGAGGAGGCCCTGGAGTTCGGAAGGCAGAAAAAGAAGGTCTACAGGGTTGAGTGATCCACGGCTTTGTCTATTACATCGCGTCCCGGATTGCAACATATGATATAGACAATATTATGAATTTTATTTTTAAGAAAGGATGGAACATCCATATGTCTCAAATATACGGCAACGGTATTGCCCTCAGCGAAAAGGTACTTGATTATCTCTGGGGCCGCCAGACAGTGACGCTCAACAACATAGTCAACGTAGACACGCCAGGCTTCAAGTCCCAGTACATAACCTTTGAAGACGCCCTGGGCGAGAAGCTGCGCAAGGCCAGCGCCAGCAGCAGAGGGGCCGCGGCGGTGGAACGGGCGATTGACCAGTCCCGGCTGCAGCTGCACACCACATGGAATGAGTCCAGCCGTCTTGACGGCAACAACGTTGATATGGATATGGAGCAGGTGGATCTGGTGCGCTCGGTTCTCCAGTACCAGTATCTGGTCAACTCCATTTCTAATGACATAAACCGGCTGAAAAGCGCAGCCAGAAGCTTCTAACCACATAAGATTCAGCAAATGACAGCTTTCGCTGACAGTCTGGCAGACCTGGACAGCCGCAAAGCTGTAAGTCCCATCAGGAGAGGACAGGAAAGGGAAGGACAAAGATTATGGAACAGATTAGCTTTATCACGCCGATCAAACCGTGGGAACCGGTAGGAGACTTGTTTGAGACAAAGAAGATTACTGCCAGCCGTGGCAGTGAGCCGGTTCTATTCAAGGAAGTGTTTAAGAATGCGGTACAGCAGGTGTATACAGACGAGATGGATGTAGACAACAAAAGGTATCTCCTTGCCACGGGACAGCTTGACGATGCTCACAGTCTGCCGATTGCGGAAGCGAAAGCAGCACTTAGCCTTGACATGTTGATATCCCTGCGAAATAAGACGATTGAATCTTATAATGAATTACTTAAAATGAATGTATAGTGTATAAATTTCGAAATACAGATACATAGAGCAGAGGGTTGGGAAAGTGCAGAATATAAGTGAACACTGGCAGAAACTGTCAGACAAAACTAAAAAATTGTTAATAGCGATTGTGGCAGGTACAGTAGCAATCGCTATTTTGGCTGTGGCGGCGTTAAAGCTGACAGAGAACAAAGATTACAGCGTCCTGTTCACAGGACTGAATCAGGAGGAGGCGCAGCAGGTAGTTGCCCTGCTCCAGGAACAGGGATATCCATACCGTTACGATGACCGGAACGGCGCCATACAGATGCCCAGCGCCAGCGTGGACCAGGCCAGGGTTCAGCTTTTGAGCGAGGGTTATCCCAAGAGTGGATTTACATACGACATGTACCGGAACAATTCCGGTCTCATGACAACCGAATCAGACAAGAAACAGTACACCCGCTACGAGCTTCAGGACCGTCTGGGCGCCCAGATCCGTCTCTTTGAGGGTGTCCAGGACGCCAAGGTAACCATCGCCGAGGCCGCTGAACAGAAATATGCCCTGGACGATGACAGCGCCGTAGAGGCATCCGCCGCGGTCACCGTGACCATGAAGACCGGACAGAGTCTGACAGACAGTCAGGCGGCAGCCATCAAGAACCTGATCAGCAGAGCCGTCCGGGGCATGAATTTCACCCAGGTGTCCGTCTTTGACGCAGAGTCTATGACAGAGGTGGGCAGCAGTGACGGCACCGGAGGCAATGAAGAATACACCGAGCTGGTGGCCCAGATCGAGAACCATATCGCCAGCAATGTGCGCCGTGTTTTAGAGAAACTTTACGGCCAGGGCAAGGTAGCGGTATCAGTCAAGGGAACCTTAAACACCGACAAGCTGATCCAGGAGATCACCCGGTACAATGTCCCGGAGAAGATCGACGAGGAAGATAAGACCGGCCTTCTCCAGAGAGAAGAAACCTCCTTTGAGAATTCCGGCAGCACAGACCAGCAGGCCGGCGGTGTGGCAGGGGCAGATGCCAATGCAGACACCCCCCGCTATACGGCGAACGCAGGAGGCGGAGCCACTTCAGACAGCTATGCCAATGGCACAGCCGCCCGTGACTGGCTCTTTGACTCCATCAGGGAGCAGCGTCAGGTGGATCCGGGTGTTCTTGAGAATACCACCATCGGTGTGGTGATCGACACCGACGATACAGCCATACCGGAGCGGAACCTGATCAGTCTGGTGGCCAACTCTGCCGGTATCAGCCAGGAGGAAGCCAATACCAAGATCACCATTATCCGCGCGTTGTCGGCAGAGAGCCGGGCAGCCCAGGACGTACCCATCGTGGTACCGCCGGATATTATACCGCCGGATGAGGGCGGCGGATTGCCATTACCGATTATCATCGCCCTGATTGCAGGCGGCATCCTGATCCTGCTGCTGCTTATTCTTCTGATTACACGCCGCAGGAGAAAGAAGAAGGGCGGAGAAGAAGAAGGAGCGGAGATCGAGGATACCGGCGAAGGCGGCGAGTGGCCGCAGGCCGAGGAAGCGGAGGAGGCTCCGCCTATGACCGAGACGGCGCGCCAGATTGCCCAGGAAGACGCTGAGATGGAACAGAATGAGGAGATCCTCAATCTTCGTATGCAGCGGAGCCTGAAACTGAAACAGAATATCGGCGACTTCATCGAGCAGAACCCGCAGATCGCGGCGAAGCTGATGCAGAGCTGGCTGAGAGGGGAGGAAGCCGGAAGTGGCGAAAGCAGAAAACACAAGTAAGCCAGAGGGCGCAGATGAGATCGCGGAACTGAAACCCCTGGATACCAAGCAGAAGGCTGCGATTGTCGTAGTCTCCCTGGGGGCTGACAAGGCTTCCCAGATCTACAAATACTTAAATGAGCAGGACATTGAAGACCTGACCTTTGAAGTAGCCAAGATGGGCAAAACCACCAACGCGCAGGTGGAAGGCGCCCTGGACGAATTTTATAAGCTGTGTCTCACCCACAAGATGATGACCGACGGCGGTCTGGAGTACGCCCGGGATGTTCTGGAGAAGGCATTTGGCGAATCTACCGCCAGATCCCTCCTGGAAAAGGTGTCCAAGACACTCCAGTCCAGACCGTTCAACTTCTTCATGAAAGGAGACCCAAAGGCCCTCCTTTCCCTGCTGCAGCATGAGCGGCCCCAGGTTATAGCCCTGATCATGTCTTACATGGACGCGGAGCAGGCGGCCAAAGTGCTGGAGCAGCTTCCCGAGACCAAGCGGATCCCCACCGTGGAGGCCATGGCCAATATGGATAGGGTATCCCCCGAAGCCATAGCCATCGTGGAGGAAGAGATGAAGCGTAAGTTTGCCACCATTATCACCAGCGAGGACAACATGAACCTGGGCGGTATCGACTTCGTGGCAGATATCATGAACAACGTAGACCGCAGCAGCGAGCGGCGAATCTTCGAAGAACTGGATAAGACCAACCCGGATCTGTGCCAGAGCATCAAAGACAAGATGTTCGTATTCGAGAACATCCTGGATATGGATGATCGTTCCGTACAGCGCTTTATCCGCGACTGTGATGCCAAGGATGTTGTATTTGCCCTTAAGAATGCTTCCGAGGAGATGAAGTCCCTGTTCTTCTCCAACATGTCCAAACGTATGGCTGAGACCGTCAAGGGCGATCTGGAGACCACGACCAACGTGAGGCTGAAGGATGTTGAGGAAGCCCAGCAGCGCATTGTGAACATTATACGTTCCCTTGAGGAGGCTGGAGAGGTGATCATCAGCAAGGGAGGCGACGAACAGGATGTCTTCTTGTAAGGGCGTTGTAAAATCCGGCAAAGCCGTCCAGGTCCGGCGCTTCGTGCCGCCGGCCGAGACCGTGAATCCCCATGGGAAGCCGGAGAAGGCTGAGCGGCCGGACGGCCAGAAGAAGAACACCTCCAGATCCTCCGGAGAGGTCTGGGTATCCAATGACGAGAGTCAGGAGGCCTACAACCAGGCCAGCCAGATCAAGGAGGGCGCCAGAGAAGAGGCACGCAGCATCATCCAGAGAGCCAACCAGACAGCCGAGGACATTCTCCAGGAGGCCAGAGACCAGGCGGAGCAGATCCGCAGGGAAGCCAGAGAGCAGGGCTACCAGGAGGGTCATGCCCAGGGCCGGGAGGAAGGCACGGCCGCGGCAAGGGAAGAATATCATGCCGCCTGTCAGGAGAGCCTGGATGCCTTTAAGCAGGATATGGAGCGGGCTCTGGCTTCGGTTCAGGAAGCCAAGGAACACTGCGTGAAGCGGTATCTGGAAGAGCTGAAGAACTGCTCTATAGCTATAGCCGAGAAGGTGATCCACATCAGCTTAAGCTCCAGCGGGGAGATCATCAAGAGGATGATTCTGGCAGAGACCGAGCGGATGAATAAGGTTGCCTGGGTGAAGATCTATATGGAAAAGACAGACTATGAGCTGATGATGCAGACCGACGCCGATGTGATCGGTGAGCTGTCCAGACTTTCCGACAACATCAAGTTCATTGTCATGGAGAAAGAACAGACCGGCAGCTGCATCATAGAGCTGCCCAGCGAGATCATAGATATCAGTGTGGACACCCAGATGGAGAACATAAAAGAGATCATGGGAAGTGTCCGGATGTAGCTGGACCACAGATAGGAAAGAACGCCAATGTATGAACATATACCACAGCTGATCAGAAAGTCAGAAACCGTGGGACGTGTAGGGAAAATCGAAAATGTTGTGGGAATGTCCATGGAGGCATCCGGAAGCCGTGCGGGGATCGGGGATCTGGTGATGATCTACAATGAAGAGCAGAACCAGCAGATGCCTGCGGAGGTAGTAGGCTTTAAGGATGGCAAGATCCAGCTGATGACCTATGAGGCCACCAGCGGCATCACCTCCGGAAGCTTTGTCCGCAATACCAGACGCCGTCTCAAGGTGCCGGTAGGCAATTTCCTGCGGGGCAGGATCATCAATGCCATGGGAGAACCCATGGATGGTGGTTCCGGATTTACAAGCACCGAATATTATACAGTAAACAGCAGTTACACCAACCCTCTGAACCGTCCGCCCATCCGGGAGCGTCTGGAATTCGGCGTCAAGGCCATTGACGGGTTCAATACCATCGGCAAGGGACAGAGGATCGGAATATTCGCCGGTTCCGGCGTAGGCAAGAGTACCCTTATGGGTATGATCGCCAAGAATGTAAAGACCGATATCAATGTCATCGCCCTGGTGGGCGAGCGCGGCCGTGAGGTGCTGGAATTCATCCAGAAGGATCTGGGAGAGGAAGGCATGAGCCGGTCTGTCCTGGTAGTGGCTACGTCAGACCAGCCTGCCATGCTCCGGATGAAATGTCCTCTGGTGGCTACCACCATTGCAGAATATTTCCGGGACCAGGGGCTGGATGTCCTTCTGATGATGGACTCCCTGACACGTTATGCCATGGCTCAGCGTGAGATCGGTCTGGCGATCGGTGAACCCCCGATTGCCAGAGGCTATACGCCGTCCATTTACGCAGAGTTCCCCAAGCTTCTGGAACGGAGCGGGAACTTCAACAAGGGCTCCATCACAGGAGTATACACGGTTCTGGTAGAAGGTGACGATACCAATGAGCCTATCGCGGATACGGTTCGTGGTATTCTGGACGGGCATATCGTCCTGAGCCGCCAGCTTGCCAATGAGAACCATTTTCCGGCTATTGATATCGGGGCCAGTATCTCCCGACTGATGGTGGAGATCGTGCCCCAGGAGCACCGGGAGTCAGCCTCCCGTCTGCGCAATCTCCTGGGACTTTACCAGAAGAATGCGGATCTGATCTCCATAGGCGCCTACAAGAAGGGCACCAATCCGGCCCTGGATGAGGCCGTGGCCAAGATAGGCCGCATCAACAGATTTTTGCAGCAGGATATTAATGAGAGCTTTTCTTATGAGGAAACCCTGGGGCTGATGGCGGAGATCGCAGGCAGATAGAGCCTGCGATGCCTCATCGGCATTCCGTTCAGAAGATCTTGATCTGGAGGAACATACAGTGAAAAAATTTCAATACAGTCTGGAAACAGTCCTTACCTACAAGCAGCAGGTACTGGACAACGAGAAGGCGGAACACGCCGCCATCCTGAACCGGGTACGTCAGAAGAATGAAGAGATCCGTTTGTTGAAAAGGGATCTCATGGGCTTCCAGAAAGGCTTTGACGAGTCCAAGTCCCTGGGAGCGCCCATAGAGGACTTTCGTCTCTATGATATGTGTATAGGGCTGGTGGAGGACCAGATCACTTTCCAGAAGGAACAGCTGGCCACCCTGAAAAAGAAAGAAGAGAAGAAGAAGCAGGAAGTGATCGCTGCCAAGGTGGATACCTCCAAGTTCGAGAAGCTCAAGGACCGCCGCATGGTAGAATACCGCAAGGCAGAGGCCAAGGAAGAAGAAGCCTTCATTGAGGAGTTCGTAGTCCATGGCCGGACGGCGGTGGAAGCATAACAGCCCAGGCTCTGACAGTTCCACAGAGCATATGATTTTGATAATACCAGCCGGAGACGGCTGATATTATATAGTGAGCACCCGGTAAATGCAGATCAGAGACACGGCATGAGCCTGGTGTGAACATACACCTGGTCACTTAGCCGGTGCACGCCATAAGGCGAAGCGCAAGGCTGGTGGGTACGGTGTTACCATAAAAGGAAAGGAGGAAGATAATGGCAGGAATTAATATGGCACAGCTGACCGGCACCAGTTCCGTCAAAGCATCATCCACAGCAAAGACCAGTGGGTCAGCATCTTCCAGGGAAAGCTCCAGGACCGATTTTGCCAGTATGATCCAGGGCAAGACTAAGGAGAATACCACAGAAGAGTCAGGCAGCGCTAAGCCGGCCAAAGGCCAGGAGCAGGCAGCCGGCAAAGCAGATAACACTGATAAGGCAGACAACACCGACAAGACTGCCGGAAAGCAGGAAGCGGCAGAGAAGCCGGGGAAAACCCAGGACAAAGAATCAGCCGAAAACCTTGCAGAGATCCAGGCAGCCCTCAGCCAGATGATGGTACAGAATCTGGATACAGCGCAGGTTCTGACAGAGCAGCTTACAGCATCTGTTGAACAGCTTCAGGCTATTGCCCAGGGCAAGGTACTGGAATCGGTTCAGGAAGCCGCGGCCGGCAGCCAGGAGGAGAATATCCAGGTAGCCGTGGACAAAACGGCCATGGCAGATGAAGTTACCGGAAGCATCCAGAACTACGCATCTGTGGCAGCAAACCCGGAGCCTGTCAAGGCGGCAGGAGAGCAGACCCAGGAAAAGCCGGTTCAGGCAGTGGAGACACTGGCAGCCCAGACCCAGCAGATCGCCTCAGGCGGTGAGATCCAGAAGCTGGCAGCGGAAACATCCGGAGACTCCCGCAGACAGGAGACCGGAGAGAGAGAGAACAGCCAGAGCCAGGAAGGATCCGTATCCATCCAGGAACTGATGGCCTCAGGCATGACCAGGGCCACTTCTACAGAGCATTTCACATCCGTGGAGATGCCCCGCGGGGAGACGATCACCGTCCCCACCACACCAGAGACATTCCCTCAGGATGTAGGCACCAGGCTGGCAGCATCCCTTCCCAGGACAGACGGCACTCTGACCATTGAGCTGGAGCCGGCAGCCCTTGGCAAGATGACTATCAAGGTAGTCTACGAGGCAGGCAAGGCGGCGGTATCCATCGTCTCGGCCAATCCCAGAACCGTAGAGCTTTTAAGCCAGAACGCCGGCGAGATCGCCAGGATCCTGGAAGAGCGCACCGGACAGGTCACTGAGGTGTATACACCCGATCCCAGACAGTCTATGGAAGACGGTCAGGCCGGACAGGAGCGCCAGCAGCATCAGCAGGAGAACCCTGAGAAGGAGAAACACGACCAGACAGAGTCATTTACCCAGATGCTCAGACTGGGGCTTGTGTAAATCCCGTCAACACGTATCGTGTGAAGCGGGATACACCGGAATACACGGTACATAGGAATCTTGTGACGGGATACCTAGAGTTAAGGAGGAAACAAACTATGGCAGTTGGTGAGATTAGCGGAGTTTCTGATCCGTATACCCAACAGTACTATTCACATGGCTCGACAGAGAAGAATACACTGACCATTACCAGCTATTTCCAGTTATTGGCAGCACAGCTTGCCAACCAGGATATGACCAATCCCATGGACAACAGCGAGATGATGAACCAGATGACCCAGATGGCTATGGTACAGTCCCTGACAGCCATGACCGAATCCATCCAGACATCTACAGCCGTATCTACACAGACATACGCGGCTGGACTGGTAGGACAGGAGATTACCGTGGCAGTCACCGAAGAAGGGGACAATGATACCCAGACAGCGGTTGGCGTCAAATACGGCAAGGTGGAAAAGGTAAGCTTCGTAGGCGGAAGCCCTTATATCTACCTGGAAGGCGATAAGAAAGCCTACCCTCTGAGTTATGTCTTAGGCATGGGCAAGATCGACAATCCTTATGAAGATAAGACAGAAGGCGAAGAGGACGGCAAAGGCGATTCGGATGATTCCGGCACCACGACCCCGCCAGAGGGTGTGAATGGCGCCGATCCGGCAAGGAACAGTAACCCCTTATACGATCCCAGCTTATTCATCTAAGATTTACACGCGGCTGGAAAGGAGCAATTTATGGGAATAAACGGAGTAAACCATCTTAAATATGGCAGTGCCTCCGGTGTGGAACAGACACAGTCCCCCGCCAGGCAGGCAAAAGGAAATGTCAGTTTTGGCGAAATGCTTCAGGAACGGGCCAGAGAGAAAGACAGCCTGAACTTTTCCAAGCACGCCGCGAAACGTCTGGATGAGAGAGGGATACAGCTTGACAGCAGTCTCCTGGGCAATCTGGAACACGCGGTGGAGGAAGCGCGGAAGAAAGGCGCAAAGGATGTAGCCATCATCGGCAGCCAGGGCGTCTTCATCGTCAATGTGCCCAACAACATCGTAGTCACCACCATGTCACAGGATGATACAGAGAAGAAAATCTTTACCAATATTGACAGTGCTGTTCTTATATAGGCAGGACCGAAAGGGTGCCAGGCCGGATGCCTGAAGCGCACCGGCCGGGGAACAGCAGAAAGGATATCAGGAAATATGTTAAGAGCAATGGACTCAGCAGTTGCAGGACTGCGCGCACATCAGAATAAACTGGATGTAATCGGACATAATATTGCAAACGTTAATACCTTTGGTTTCAAATCCCAGATCTATAGCTTCCAGGAAGCTATGTACCAGACTACCAGTGCTTCTACCAGTGGCACCACTTCAGCGGGTGGTACCAACGCAGCCCAGTTTGGTTATGGTGCTTTGATGGGAACGATTGCCACTGATATGACCGCATCTACTCCTACTTATATGGGCGGGTTGAACGCAAGTATCAATGGTGAGGGATTTTTTATCACATACACGTCAAAGATCTCAGGCGGCGTAGCTCCGGCAGATATGAAAAAAACGGATTTTGATTATACACGTGTAGGCCAGTTCAAGCTTGACAGCAACGGCTATCTTGTGGATGGTAACGGTAGATTTGTGTATGGTTTCAGACCTGATAAAGTACAGGATCCGACGAAATTTGAGGGGAATCTTGTGCCACTGAGGGCACCAAAAGATTTGTCGGGTTTTTCGGACTCGGTTAGTACGTCTACAAGTAAAGAGGCTCTCGAGCTTACCAATGTACAGGTGAACAAACTGGGCGAGATTACCGCAGTTACAAAATCTGACAATCAAGCCTTGGATGGCAAGACGGTTTCCCTCGGAAAACTGGCAATTGCTACTTTCCAGAACCCGGAAGGTTTGACAAAGAAAGGGCAGTATTACTACGGAGCAACGGAGAGCGATAATACAGGTGCTTTTTCGGCTACCATCCCCGGCGGTTCCACCTCCGACCTGATGGCTGGATACTTAGAGGCCTCCAACGTAGACCTGGCCACCGAGTTCTCCAACATGATCACCACCCAGAGAGGCTTCCAGGCCAACTCCAAGATGATCACGGTCAGTGATGAAATATTAAATGAGCTTGTAAATATGAAGCGTTAATGATATGATGATAAAGTTGAGTTAGCCTGAACGGTTACAGCCAGAATCAATATTGATAGAACAGCAGACCATCCTCCCGCCCATTGCTGGGCGAGAGGATATCAGGACAAGGCAATATAGGGAGAAGGCATAGATTATGATCGAACTCACACGTTTGAATGGCGAAGTTATCTACTTAAATTACTTCCAGATCCAGTTTTTAGAGAGGATTCCTGAGACAAAAGTCAAAATGGTGAACGGTGATTACTATCTGGTCAAGAATACGGTGGAAGACATTCAGCAGAAGGTAGCAGATTTTTTTCATCGTGCTGTTGCTTTTGAGACGAAAGTTATGTAAAATAGCAGTATCTGTCCGGCGGACGGTGCATTCACGCGCTGACCTCAAGGCAAACTTTGGAACAGCAGACAGGATCCCAGAGCAGGAAGCGGTTTTGGATGGATTCTGGCATGCGACTGTGGAAGTGCCGGACAGCTGCAGATAGCAGGGAGTGTAACATTCAGCGCAGTGGTGTTTATGAACAGATGCCGCCTGAACAGTTACCTAAGGAGTGTTACGATACAGGAGGCACATTGAGATGGATTTGACAACAATCATCGGAATAGCGCTGGGCGCGGTTTTGATAGTAAATGGTATAGGAGTAGCGAAGCTTGGAAACTTCTGGGATCCGCCCAGCGTGCTGATCGTTATTGGCGGAACCCTTGCAGCAGTTATCGCCAGCTATCCCCTGGGGATCTTAAAGGATATCCCCAAACATTTTATGGTTCTGCTCCGTGGGAAACAGTACAATGTTCCCAAGCTTGTAGACCAGCTTGTAGATCTGGCTATGGTTGCAAGGCAGAATGGTCTTCTGGCCCTGGAGGAAAAGGCCGAGGAGATCAAGGATCCTTTTTTTAAGCAGAGCCTTCTGATGATTGTCGATGCTAATGATCCGGATCGTGTGCGTTCGATTCTGGAGAGGGAACTGGAGAATATGATGACCCGTCACGACCAGGCAGCCGGACTTTACGAGAAGGCATCGGCTTACGCGCCGGCCTTCGGTATGGTAGGTACCCTGGTAGGTCTGATCAACATGCTGAAGGGCATGGACTTAGGTGACAGCAGCGGTGCATCTTCTCTTGGTCAGGATATGGGTGTGGCTCTGATCACAACCTTCTACGGAAGTGCATTTTCCAATCTGCTCTGTCATCCGATTGCCAAGAAGCTCAGGATCCGTCAGGACGAGGAGGAGCTTTACTGTTCCACCATTGTGGAAGGCATTATTGCTATACAGGCTGGTGAGAATCCCAAGTATTTAAGAGAGCATCTGCTTGCATCCCTGAAACAGTCCCAGCAGAAGAAACTGTTGTCCAAGGCCAATGCGGCAGGGGGTGGAGAGAAATGAAAAAGAACCGTCCGACAGACGGCGGCGGCAACTGGATGGATACATATGGCGACATGGTTACACTGCTTCTCTGCTTCTTTGTTATGCTTTACTCCATGTCCAGCTTGAACCAGCAGAAGTGGGAAGTATTTGTGCGCAGTATTTATCCGGCTTCCAACACCAAGATTCAGGAGGATCTTACAGTCAATGGTGTCGTGGTGGACGATTCCGAGGAGGCAATGAATGCCCAGGGAACGCCTGATATCCCGGAGACAGAAGCGGAGATCGATATGGATACCTTGTATCTGACCATCGCAGAGGTCATGAATGAGATGGGGATTGACGGAGTTACTATTTCCAGGGGTGAGGACTATACCTTTATCGTGTTTCAGGATAAGACCTTCTTTGACGGAGACAGTTCTGTCCTGACCGACATGGGCAAACAGACCCTGGATGTATTCTGTGAAGCTATTTCTCCGGCAGATGAGCTTCTTGAGCAGGTCAATATCATGGCTCATACAGCCCAGGGAGATCCCGACCGGCCCAACAATCCCAGGACAGACCGTATGCTTTCCGCTATGCGTGCCGCTGAGGTGTGCATCTATGTCCAGACAAAGGAAGCCATTGACGCATCCAAGCTGGTGAATATCAGCTACGGCCAGTTCCGTCCGGTAGCGGACAATGGCACCCGTGAAGGCAGGGCAAAGAACCGCCGTGTGGAGATTCTTCTGGTGGATGAGGGTGCCAATGTACGTTCCATGAACGAGTATTATGAGGAGTATACCAGTGGTGTTAATGCAGAAACTACAGTTGTTACCGATGGGCAGCCAGCCAATACGGAACACGGTTTTGCACCTGCGGACTCTTCTTCCGACCAGGCCATCGAGCAGGACGGTGCGTCAAGTCTGATGACGCCCAGGCCAGAAGATGGTGCTGACGTTCCGCCTGAGGCGGAGGCGGCAGCGGCCGTGACACCGGCTCCGGAACCGGAACCAGAACCAGATATCATCCCGGTTCAATAAGGAATGGTGTCAGAATATTATAGAAAAGGTGGCTTAAAGCAATGGCAGATGTATTATCCCAAAGTCAGATAGATGCGCTTTTAAAGTCCATGCAGAACAGTGAGCCCGAGCCAGCAGCAGCAGAGACAAAGGTAGTGGAGCATAAACCAGAGCCGGAGCAGACCAAGTACAGCCGGTATGATTTCTACAGCCCCAGGAAATTCACCAAAGAGAAGATGAAGATCCTGAGCAGCGTGTTTGAAAACTATGCCAGGATTATTACGTCCCAGGTCAATGGTCTTTTCCGTGTCATGACAGATATTACTGTGATGGAGGTACAGGAGCGCCGGTATTATGAATATGTGAATGCTTTCCATGAGAACGACTGCATGACGCTGATTGATGCCACTGTGCCGGAGAAGGGAAAGAACAATGTTCCCCTCATGATGTTTATCACTCCCGGGCTGGTCATTACATTGATCAACCGGATGCTGGGCGGCGGGGAAGATGTGGTAAAGGTAGATTCTGATTACCGTTACTCCGATGTAGAGGTCGCTTTATACCGGAGAATCGTGGACTATTTTACAGCAGCCCTGAAGGATGGCTTTTCCAATTATATCAATATTGAGTTTAAGGTGCAGAGAGTTGAAGAGAACCCTACTATGGTTCAGGAGCTTGGCCTTGATGAGACCGTGGCTATCATCCATCTGAATGTGGATCTGGCAGGTCTCGCCGTGGAGAAGGTCCGGATCTGTATGCCGGGTACGCTTCTTGAATTTATATTCCAGATGATTGACAGCCGTAAGCATATTGCCAGAGGCTTTGCTTACGAGGACAATAAGGAGATCATCATGGACAACATCCGTCATACCCTGCTTCCGGTTACCGGCCAGCTGGGGACGGTGGAGCTTGATCTGAGCGATATTTATCATCTGAAGGTAGGTGACGTCATCGATCTGAACAAACCCAGGAACAGCAGCGTCAAGCTGTTCGTGGGAAGACAGCCATGGTTCACCGGTCAGATGGGGGTATATAAGAAAAACATGGCAATCCGCATCGAAGAGAGAACTTATGAGGTGGAGGACCCAGAGGATGCTGGAGAGGAAGAAGGAGAATTTGAACCAGCATATTATGCCCCGGACGAGGAATGACCAGGCTGCTTGTTAGTCTGAGCAGGTTTTACATAGAGAAATTTATAAAAAGAGAGGAAATAAAAAATGGCAAAGATTATGTTGGTAGATGATGCGGCATTTATGCGGATGATGATTAAGAAGGCGCTGACCGCCAGCGGGTATGATGATTTTGTGGAAGCCCAGGACGGCGCTGAGGCTGTACAGAAGTACGGCGAAGAGAAGCCGGATATGGTTATCATGGATATCACCATGCCCAACATGGACGGCCTCCAGGCGTTGAAGAAGATCAAAGAGGCAGATGCAGGTGCAAAGGTAGTTATGTGTACCGCTATGGGCCAGGAGAGTATGGTTGTGGACGCGATCAAGTCCGGCGCGAGAGACTTTATAGTAAAGCCCTTCAATGCCGACAGAATCGTCCAGACTGTCAACGCTGTGCTGGGGAAATAACAGCCGGGAGGAGTTAAGATGGCATTTTTGAGTTCTTTTGATATTTGTGCATCCGGACTGAGCGCCCAGAGACTCAGAATGGATATTGCCGCGGAAAATATCGCTAATATTGACACGACCCGCACCCAGGGCGGAACCTCGTACCGGAGAAAGGATGTAGTCTTCGAAAGCTTCGGCTCCAGCTCTTTCCGTGAGGCGTTGCGGAACGCTTCCAGGGGACGCGGCTACACCAGCATTGCCCCGGGCGGGAAAGGCGTGAGGGTTGCTGACATTATCGAAGATGACAGGGAGATGAAGCGGGTTTACAATCCGGAGCATCCGGATGCGGACGAGGAAGGGTATGTGACTCTTCCAAATGTGGACTTGCTGAAGGAAACGGTGGACAGTATGTCCGCGACCAGGTCTTATGAGGCTAATATTACGGCCTTTAACGCGATGAAGCTGATGGCCCAGAGAGCATTGGATATCGGGAAATAACGCATAACAAAAGGAGATTAGAAAATGGGTGCTAACAGCTTTAATGAAATGGAAATAGACGCCATTGGCGAGATTATGAATATAAGCCTTGGCGCTTCGGCGACAGCGGTTTCCACAATGCTGGGCACAGCGGTAAATATTACCACACCTGTTGTCAGAATCCTCACCGGTGACGAGTTTGAGTATAAGAAGCTGGAACCGGCCGTAGGAGTAGAAATCGCTTATGTCAGAGGCCTGGACGGACGCAATGTCATGATGTTCAGCCGCAATGATGTCCGCATCATTGTGGGCATGATGATGGGGGAGGAGATCCCGCCGGATGTCTTTGAACTGGATGAGATGAACCGGAGTGCCATCTGTGAGGTCATGAACCAGATGATGGGGTCCTCGGCTACCGCCTTGTCTGAGTTTTTAGGGATGCCGGTGGATATTTCCACACCGGTTTCCTTTGAAGTACAGAGTGAAGAAGTTTTCAAGGAGAAATATTTCCCTGGAAACTGCAGTATGGTTGTTGTCCGATTCTCGCTGGAGATTGAAGGACAGCTAAAAAGTGAATTTTTCAATATTCTGACAGAACCGCTGGTGAAGCGTCTGCTGGAACCTTTCCAGGTATCCATGTCAGCAGAGGAAGCGGCGCCAGAACCGGCACCGGCTCCCGCCCAGCCTGCTCCGTCAGCGCCGGCACCGGAACCAGTCACAGAGGCTTCCGGCCCGCAGATGGTTATGTCCCAGGCAGATATCGAAGCGCTGATGAAGTCTGCCCAGACAGAAGCACCTGCTCCTGCCCCGGAGCCGTCCGGCGCCATGATGTCCCAGGCAGAGATCGAGGCGATGATGCAGGCATCCCAGCCAGCGCAGCCGGCTCCTGCGGCACCCCAGCCGGTTCCCCAGGCAGCAGCACCCCAGGCAGCAGCTCCCCAGGCAGGCCAGATGCCCTATCCGGTTTACCAGTCAGCTCCCGATCCCCTTATGCTACAGCTTCTCAATCAGATGCAGCAGTCACAGATGCAGATGATGGAGATGATGAACAGCATGAAGGAGAAGTCCAGGGAGTCCCAGAGGAGTTCCGAGCCCTCACTGATCCGTCCCATGAGCGCCCCGATGCTGGAGGAGCAGGATGGAGACGGAGTGGAGAACAAGACCAATCAGGAGATGCTGATGAAGGTTCCGCTGGAGATTTCCGTGGAGATCGGGCGGACCAAGAAGCTGGTGAAGGATATTCTGGAATTTACCCAGGGTTCCCTCGTTGTGCTTGAGAAGATGGCCGGTGAACAGGCAGATCTGTATGTGAATGGACAGTGTATTGCCAAGGGCGATATCGTAGTCGTGGAAGACAACTTTGGTATCCGTATTACGGAGATTGTTACCAGAAATCTGATTCCGGAGAGTCTGTAATGTATGATGTGATTTCGCTGGCAGGTGCATTGCTGGCAGTGGTCTTTGTGCTTCTGCTGGCTTACTGTTTCAGTCGCGCTTTGGGGAAGACCTGGATACACAGCTCCAGGGGCAATACGATCCAGATTGCCGGACAGCTCCAGATCGGAGCGGACAGACATCTGCTTCTAGTCAGACTGGCTGACCGCAATTTCCTGATCGGGTCCAGTCCGGCGGGTGTCCAGCTCCTGGCTGAGATCGAAGGAGAACTGCCGGAGGATACACAGACAGCGGAAAGGTCTGTAGACCGAACCTTTGCGGATCTGCTGCGGACATATGCATCTTCCCGCAGGACGAAAAAGGAGAAAGACCATGAATGAACTTCTGACAGGTCTTAATGGCGGCAATGTGCCGGCCATGGACATGGTGATCGCACTGACGCTGGCGGCGCTTCTGCCGTCGATTGTGGTGATGATGACCTCCTTTACCAGGATCATCATCATCCTGTCATTCACCAGGAATGCTATGGGTGTCCAGCAGACACCGCCTGCTATGGTTCTGACCGGGATTTCCCTGTTCCTTACTTTATATATCATGAGTCCAGTGCTTAGTGAGATCCAGACCAGCGCTTATGATCCTTATGTGCGGGGAGAGATTACCCAGCTGGAAGCCGTGAGCAGGCTGGAAGACCCCATGAAGCGGTTCATGCTTCGCAACACGGAGAAAGCGACTCTGGATCATTTTGTGGAGATGTCAGGCACCGAGATACAGGAAAATGTGGAGGATTATCCCCTGACTGTGGTGACTCCTGCTTTCATGACCTCGGAACTTAAGAAAGGCTTCATGGCGGGATTTCTGATCTATCTTCCGTTCCTGCTGATTGATGTGGTGGTGGCCACGACCCTGATGTCCATGGGTATGGTAATGCTGCCGCCGACCATGATTGCGCTGCCGTTTAAGCTGCTCTTGTTTGTGACGGTAGATGGATGGGAGCTTCTGTTCTCTGCCATCATTGCCAATTTCCGGTAGCAGAGCCGGACAGAAGAGAGGATGCCGCTTGATGACTATGGCCTGACAGGAGGTAGCTATGAGCAATTTAGAGGTACTTGATATATTATACCGGGCATTCCAGCTGGCTTTGAGGCTGGCGATGCCTTTTCTGCTTACTAGTATGATCGTAGGTGTTGTCATTGCCATATTCCAGGCAGCCACCCAGATCAATGAGCAGACGCTGACCTTTGTGCCCAAGCTTCTGGCGATACTCGTTATGATGGGCGTGCTGGGGAGTTCCATGCTGGTGACGCTTCAGGAGTTTTTCCGTTCCATGCTTTCCATTGTAGCCGGGAGTTAGGATAGATGCTGATACTGTTTTCCCTGATTTTGATGCGTATGAGCGGGGCTATTGCCCTGAACCCCTTATTCAGACAGACCAGTCTGCCGAGAAATATAAGGGCGGCCTTTATCATGACTCTCTCGGTCATGCTTTATGTAAGCTATAGCGGGAGTCTGGTTCATGAACCCGCCAGTATTCTGGAGTTTGCGGTTATGCTGGTGATGGAGCTGTTCTTCGGAGCGACTCTGGGTTTTGCCATGGAGCTGTCTTTTTTCGCAGTACGGTATGGAGCGTCACTGATGGACGCAGTTATGGGGCTCAATATGGCCCAGGTCTATGATCCGATTAACGGCAGTCAGATGACCATTACAGCCGGTTTGTACAATGCGTTTCTGTTCCTGGTTTTCATCGCCACCAATGGTCATATGCGGCTGATCAGTATTTATTACGGTTCCGCGGCTCTGGTGCCTTTTGGGACAGTCAGTTTCCGGCCAGAGCTTGCCCTGGCTGTGATTGATATGTTTTACAATGGGATTCTTATGGGAGTTCAGATCGCCTTCCCCATCATAGCCATGGAGATGGTGGCGGAGACAGCCGTGGGGATCCTGATGCGGATGATTCCGCAGATTAATGTGTTTTCAATCAATTTTCAGATGAAAATTATCGTGGGGCTCTCCATGCTTTTGATGCTGTTCAGCCCCATGTCCGATAAATTGTATACAGTTTTAAACAACATGTACCAGTCCATGGAGCGGCTGGTGATGCTGATGAGATGAGCGGGTGAAGGGTACCTGCCGGCCTGACGGCCGGAGGTGCTTTATGGTACCAGAACCCTGGCAGTCAGCCGATTCCGGCTCCGGAAAGGAAGTGGTGGGGCTTGGCGGAGAGTAACGGACAAGAGAAAACCGAGCAACCTACCAGTAAACGGCGTAGCGATGCGAGGAAAGAGGGTAATGTACTACAGAGCCGCGAGATATCCACAGTCGTTATGCTTGTGGGCGTGTTCTGGGTTGCCCGGATCATGATGCCTCATATTTATGTGACACTCCGTGATTATATGAAGTGGCTTATAGGAGGCGCCGGACAGTCCCAGGCTTCCATGCTGACTTTTCAGCTGTTTGTGGCCACGGCTTCTGCTTTCATCAAGTGTGCCCTGCCCCTGCTTCTGGTGGCTATGGTCTGCGGAATCATCGCAGGCGGGGTACAGACCAGGTTTAATGTGACCTTCAAGGTGATCCGGCCCAAGTTCAGTAAGCTGAACCCCATCAAGGGGATCAGGAACATGTTTAGCATAAAGAAGGTTGTCGATCTTGTGAAGAACCTGATCAAGATCGCCATTCTCCTGCTGGTTCTCTACAATGTTATCAAGGATGACATTGAGCCTATTGCCAGGACCATTGATATGATCCCCTTTAATTCAGCGATCCTTATGCTGAACATGATGTTCACACTGGTTCTCAAGGTCTGTCTGGCATTTGCGGTTGTGGCGTTTTTCGACTATCTCTATCAGAGATGGGATTACGAGAGCAACTTGAAGATGACCAAGCAGGAAGTGAAGGATGAGTACAAGCAGACGGAAGGAAATCCGGAGATCAAGGGAAGGATCCGGCGGATCCAGCGTCAGATGGCCATGAGCCGTATGATGCAGAAGGTACCCCAGGCGGATGTGGTGGTGAAGAACCCGACCCATTTTGCCGTAGCCCTCAAATATGACCCGGATAAGTACGGGGCCCCTGTTGTGCTGGCCAAGGGTCAGGACAGTCTGGCCCTGCGTATTATCGCAAAGGCCGAAGAGAGCGGGGTATACGTACTGGAGAACAAGCCTCTTGCCAGAGCCTTGTATGCTTCCTGTGAACTGGACCGGGAGATTCCGGCCGAGTACTATGGCGCTGTGGCGGAGATCCTGGTATATATTTATAAGGCCAGCCACCGGGAGGATATGTTTAACCGGTAGCTCATATTTCATATAAGGTGTTTCATATGTACAGAGCCTGTCTCAGGCAGGTTTTGGCATATTTGTAAGAATAATGCAGTCTGGTCATGTCAGGCCTTCAGGTTTCAGAGATCATCCCGGAGCCGGAGGGCACGGGGGCCTCCCTTGTACATGGCCAAGACGGAAACTGATGGAGTAAGCAGGATGAAGAAGTTACTGAACTATTCGGTGGTACTGTTCGTACTCACGGTAGTATTGCTGCTGATCATACCGCTGCCTGCGGCACTGGTAGATGTGGCGATTATCTTGAATATGTCCCTTTCCATGATGATCCTTGTGATTACCATGACCATCCGGGAACCACTGGAATTTGCTATATTCCCTTCGCTGCTGTTGATCACCACCCTGTTCCGGCTGGGCATCAATGTGTCCACTACCAGGAACATCCTGACCAACGGAGGTTCTTCCGGAAGCGTCATCAAGGCTTTCGGTGATTTCGTTCTCCAGGGCAATGTGGTGGTAGGTATCATCATCTACCTGATCATCGTTTTGATGCAGTTCATTGTTATCACCAAGGGCGCGGAGCGTGTGGCTGAGGTGGCAGCCAGGTTCAACCTGGACGCCATGCCTGGTAAACAGATGGCCATTGACGCGGACTTAAGCTCTGGGCTGATTGATGAACAGCAGGCAAAGACGCGAAGAGAAAAGATACAGAGGGAAGCGGACTTTTACGGGTCCATGGATGGTGCTACAAAGATCGTAAAGGGCGATTCAGTCATGTCCCTGATCACCACGGCCATCAACCTGGTAGGCGGCAGCATCATCGGAATCATCCAGTCGGGTGACACGCTTGCGGATGTCATGACCACCTACTCCATAGCAACTGTAGGTGACGGTCTGGTAGGCCAGATCCCGTCCCTTCTGATCTCCACAGCCACCGGTATGATTGTTACCAGGGCCGTGGCGGAAGGCAGTCTGAACGAAGATATATCCAAGCAGTTCCTGGCACAGCCACAGGCCATTATGATGAGTGGTATCGCGGTGGCGATCATGACCGTAATCCCGGGGATGCCGGTGATCCAGATGGGGATCGTCGCCATCGGTCTGGTGTCAGGCGGCTATTATTTAAGCAGACGGATCCAGCAGGAACCGTCCTATGTGACCTCTGCCATGTACCGTGAGGCCGAGGCCGGGGCACTGTCCGGCGGGGAGTCATCTCCCCAGGAGGAGGAGCCCAGGCCCGTTACCGAGGAGGAGTACTTTAAGGATGTCAACAATGTCTACACCCTCCTGGCAGTGGAACCTATTGAAATGGAATTCGGCTATAGCCTGATTCCCCTTGCGGATGAGTCCGTAGGCGGAAGGCTGATCAGCCGTATCGTAATATTCCGCAGACAGTATGCCCAGGATATGGGATTTGTGATCCCTTCCATCCGTCTGCGGGACAGTTCGGGCTTGAGTATTAACCAGTATTGTATTAAAATTAAAGGAGAGGAAGTTGCCAGCGGAGAGATCCTCATGGATTATTTCCTGGCACTGGAGCCAGAGCATCTGGAGCGGGAGGTAGACGGTATCGAGACCATCGAGCCGGCCTACGGAATCCCCAGCCGGTGGATCCGGCCGGAGGACCGGGAGCGGGCGGAGCTGTATGGCTATACAGTTATTGATCCGCTGTCCGTTATGGTCACCCACCTGTCGGAGGTTATCAAGCAGCATGCCTATGAGCTGATGACCAGACAGGAAGTGATCCACCTGATCGAGAACGTCAAGAAGACGGCGCCGGAGCTTGTGGAGGAGGCATTCCCGCAGCTTATCTCCTATGGCCTGTTCCAGAGGATCCTGATCAGCCTTCTGAAAGAGGGCGTACCCATCAAGGATCTGGAGACTATCATTGAGACCACCATTGAGGCCATCACAGAGACCGGACTTCCGGTCAAGGATCTGGACGGCATCATTGAGCGGATCAGGAACAGCCTGAAACGTACCATCACCCGCATGTACTGCGAGGATGGTAGTATGAAAGTCATTACCCTGGAGTCTGAACTGGAGCGTACCATGGTGGGCTCCTTGTCCAAAGGGGAGTCGGGCTATTATCTGGCCCTTAGTCCAGAAGTGCTCCAGAGTCTGATCCGTCAGCTGGCGGAACAGCTTAAGAAATTTAACGGAATATCCCAGAGTCCGGTGATACTGACATCACAAGTCATGCGAATGCATTTTTATCGATTGATAGACCAGTTTTATCCCAATGTGCGGGTATTGTCCTTTAATGAAATTTCCAACAATATCCAGATACAGTCCATTGGAAGCCTGAAACTGGAGAAACCAGGTGCAAGAGGCGCATAAGCTTTTATAGTAAAGTAAAGGCAGAGGGTGATATACATGCATCAGTCGGATGAATTGAAGGAAAAGACAAACGAAGAACTGTTTGCCTTGTATTTTGAGGAGAAACAGCAGCAGGTCAAGCAGGAACTGACCCTCCGGTATGTATATATCGTCCGGGCGATCGCGGCGCAGATGCGCAGCCTTTACTCTGGAACCATGCAGATGGAAGATATTATCAACGAAGGTGTCATAGCCATTATGAAGGGAATCGACCGGTATGATCCGCAGAAGGACAACAAGTTTGAGACCTTCATATCCCGAAGGATACGGGGTATGGTTATTGACCTGGTACGGAAGAATGACTGGATGCCAAGAGATTACCACCGGCAGAGCAAGTCCATTGAGGCGGCCCGTCTTCTGCTTACAGATGAGCTGGAGCGGCCGCCCTCAGACGAAGAGATCGCGGACTATTTACAGATGGATGTGAAGAAATGCCAGAAGATCCAGAGGATGAGTTCCATGGTGAATGTACTCTCGCTGGATATGGTCATGGGGGATGACGATGAGCGCCAGCCAGTCCAGATTCCCAGTAATGATGTGGCCACCCAGCCGGAACGGGCATTCTTGAGGGAGGAAGCGCTGCGGATTCTTACAGACGGGATCAACAGTCTGAAAGAGAAGGAGAAGCTGGTTATCTCCCTGTACTATGTAGAGGAGCTTAACATGAGCCAGATTGCACAGGTATTGCAGGTCAGTGAACCCAGGGTTTCCCAGATTCACAGTATGGCGATACGTAAGCTGAAGGCTTATATGAATACAAATCATTAGGACAGCAAAGTAAGGAGGAGACAGCGATGTATCAGGGTTTTTATGATCTGGCGTCCGGTATGCTGACACAGAGCAGGAATCTGAATGTGATCAGTAACAACATGGTGAATGTCCAGACAGCCGGATATAAGCAGGACAGAATGGTCAGCAGCACCTTCCAGGAGGAGATGATCTACCGGACCGGCAGACAGAGCAAAGGGAATCCGACGGCTCTTGCCACCAGCTCACGGATCAAGTCCGCATCCAGGACTTATGTCAATTATGAGCAGGGGGGCTTTGAGCAGACAGACGGGATCTATGATTTCGCTCTTGCAGACAAGGGATTTTTCTGCATCCAGACTCCCGAAGGGGAACGCTACACACGCAACGGCTCCTTCTCAGTGGATAATGAAGGTTATCTGGTGTTAGAGGAATTCGGAAGGGTACTTTCCACCGACGATTCCCCCATCCAGATTGACAACGAGAATTTTTCCGTGGATTCACGGGGCCATATCACAGCCCGGATCATTACCGGCGGCGGCACCGGCGAGGATGCGGGGGAAACCGAAGTGGAGGACCGGGATTACGGGACTCTCAAGGTGGTGGACTTTGCGGATTACGACCAGCTCCATAAGGAAGACAACGGTCTGATCTCCACGGCCCAGGCGCCTGTCGCCGGCGATGAGGAGGCAGCTGGACCGGCGATTGTGTGGCAGGCCATAGAGAAGTCCAATGTGGATATGGTGGAGGAGATGACTGCCATGATGTCCTCCCAGAGAGCGCTTCAGAGTGCTGCCCAGGTACTCAGGATGTACGACCAGATCATGAGTAAGTCAGTGACGGATATCGGAAGACTGTAATTTTAAGGAGAACATGAGATATGGATATGTCATTTTATGTTGGGGCCCTGGGCGCTTCCAATTGTACGGAGAAGCTCAGCGTCATTTCCAACAACCTGGCCAACGTGAACAATACAGCTTTCAAACCAAAGACTGCTGTGTTCGCAGAGCTGATCAATTATAACCTGAATGATTCACCGGAGGCGGTGACGGAGCTTCAGGCCGGTGCAGGCATGAAGCTGTCCAGAACCTATACCGGGTTTGATGTGGCAGCGATCCATCAGACTGGATCAGAGCTTGATTACGCCATTATGGAGCCCAATGCTTTCTTTATGGTGGAGGATCCGGCTACCGGGCAGATCACCTATACCCGTAACGGTCATTTCCACCGCGGCGAGATGGAGGATGGTTTCTATCTTTTCACAGATGCAGGCAAGCGGGTGCTGGACCAGAACCAGGAGCCGCTGCTTCTGGAGGTGAAGGATGTGGAACGTCTTCAGGCGGAGATGGAGGAAGACTTCGAAGCAGAAGAAGATGACGACGACGAAGATGACGAGGACGATGACAGTCCCAGGGTAAGTATCTATACCTTCCAGAATCCCAGCCGTCTGATGAGCGTGGGCAATGGTGAATATGTGCCCATGGATGAGGGCGTGGAAGCTACTCTGGTGGAGAATCCCAATCTGGCCCAGGGAGCTGTGGAAGCCTCAGGTACAGATGTGGCAAAGGAATTCACCCGTCTGATTGAATGCCAGCGCGCCTTCTCTTATGCGCTTAAGATGGTACAGACCTCAGACGAAATAACAAACACCATCAACAACCTGAGAGGATGATGGTAGAAAGACGAGGGCATATATGAAACTCAGAGCGTATGAAGATTTGAACCTTCAGGAGCTGGATGTGATGAGGGAGATCGGAAGTATCGGTACCAGCCATGCGGCGACCTCCCTTTCCAAGATGCTCCAGAAAGAAATAAGGATTTCCATTCCCCAGGTAAGCATCCTGGGTTACGATCAGGCAGTAGACCAGATCGGTGATGTAGAGAGTCTGGCCTCCGCTACCCTGGTGAAGATGTCAGGGGATGTGGAGGGACTGATGCTGTTCCTTTTCAATCTGGACTTTGCCAATACGGTGCTGGAGCGAGTGATTGGGGAAGCCTATAATGGATTTGAGGAGATGGATCAGCTGGCCTACTCTGCACTGACGGAGATCGGCAACATTATCATATGTTCCTATATCAATGCGTTCTCCCAGCTGGTGAATGTGGATATCGATTTGTCTGTACCAAGCGCTACAGTAAATATGCTTGGGGCGATCCTGACTGTGCCCATTGCAGAGTACGGCTATGACACCGACAAGCTGATGTACTGCAATGCAGATTTTGTCATGGAGGGGAAACAATTGTCAGCCTGGCTTCTGATGCTTCCTGACATTCCATCCCTGAACAATATTTTGGAGAAGTTAGGAGTTTCATAGTGATGGAGAAAGAACTAAAAGTTGGAATTGGGGATATGAAGCTGAGCAGAGGAGAGGGGCGGATCATCACTTACGCTCTGGGTTCCTGTATTGGGATAACCTTTTACGATCCGGCGATCAGGCTGGGAGCTTTGCTGCATATCATGCTTCCGGCAAGATTCAATGATAAGGATCCCAATGTCTTTAAGTACGCGGATACGGGAATCCAGGAAACCTTGCGGAAGCTGTCGGCATTTGGGATGATGAAGTCACGAACTGTGATCAAGATCGCAGGCGGGGCCAAGATGTTCGAGATCAGCGGCAATTCGGATTTCGGCAACATTGGACAGAGGAATGCGGCCAGCGTAAAGAAGATACTGCAGCAGGCAGGCTTCCGGATCATGGCAGAGGACACCGGCGGTTCCCACGCCAGGACCATGTACATAGACCTGGCCAACGGAGACGTGGTAGTACGCAGCTTTGGCAGGCCGGAGCGGCATTTGTAGAGAAGAGAGAGGGGAGAAAGACCATGGCAGAGAGGAAAATGAAGAGCAGGAGCGGAATACTTCTGGAATCCGGTACCAATGAGATCGAGGTTATGAAGTTCCGTGTCCAGGGAGAGCTTTACGGCATTAATGTTGCGAAGGTGCAGGAGATCATCATGAGCGCGAAAGTGAAGCCCATGCCCAAGGCCCACCCGGCAGTAGAGGGAATCTTCAAACCAAGAGAGAGTCTGATCACAGTGATCAATCTGTCCTGCTATCTGTCCGGAATGGATGTGGAGAATGGCCCCAGGGATCTCTTTATTGTGACGAATTTTAACCGGATGACCGTAGCCTTCCGCGTCCAGAGTATCGAGGGTATCAGCCGGATCTCCTGGAAGGATATCCAGAAACCGGATAAGACCATCGCCAATGGCGATGAGAGTGTAGCTACGGGTATCGCCCAGTGCGACAATCAGCTGGTGACGATTCTTGACTTTGAGAAGATTGTGGCGGAGATCGCCCCGGAGACCACCATTCAGATGTCCGAGATCGAGGAGCTGGGTGATCGTCCTCTGTGCGACAGTCCCATTGTCATTGCAGAGGATTCCATCCTTCTGCGCAAGATGATCGATGACTCTCTGCAGCGGGCCGGCTTTACCAACCTGCGCGACTTTACCAATGGGCAGGAGGCCTGGGATTATCTCCACTCGATCCGCAACTCCCCGGATCTCTACAATGAGGTGAATCTGGTGATCACGGATATCGAGATGCCGGAGATGGACGGACACCGCCTGACGAAGCTGATCAAGGATGACGAGCGTCTGAAGAAGCTTCCCGTGGTGATCTTCTCTTCCCTGATCGATGACCAGATGCGCAAGAAGGGCAAGGATCTGGGCGCTGACGAGCAGCTGACCAAGCCGGAGATCGGACACCTGGTGCTGATTCTGGATGAATTGCTGGATAAGTTCCGCAGAACCATGGAGGCGGAGGCGCAGATGAACGGATAAGGCCTTGCAGCCGGAACAGCCGGAGGCGGATCCGCCGGTGAGCAAATGAAGCCGGATCCGTTTCGTCCGGATGTGTGGATTTGAAGGGAATGATTTATATGTTTTTTAAGAAACTGCAGGAGCGTGGGCATAAGCAGCCCAGGCGCACAGGTCTGTGTACTCTTGGAACGGTGCTTCTTGCGGGCGTTCTCAGCGTCTCCCCGGCTCTGGCCGTATCTACTGCCTACGGCAGGGAAGGCAGCTGGGAGCAGGACAAGAAGCGGTGGCGGTACATGTATGGCCCGGATACGCCGGCGGAGGACGAGTGGATCGTAGAAGACGGCAAGGAGTATTATGTAGACTCCAAAGGCTACATGAAAACCGGCTGGTTTACAGATCCGTCTGACGGCAACAAGTATTATCTTGGCGAAGATGGGGCAAAATGTTATAATAGCTTTACAAAGGATGATAAGTATGTAGGGCCGGAGGGTACGGTGGTGGAGCGGTTCGACACCTGGCGCAAGGCCGTGAAGAAGGAGCTTAACTCCATTCTCAAGAGCCGTGAGTACAAGGCTCTTGAAGAAGCCATGCGGCCCGGATTTCTTCTGGCAGATCTCAACAACGACAGCTACAAGGATCTGGCTATTGTGGACAATGCCGTGTCTCCCGGCCGCCTGCTGTATGTAGGCATCTGGAATCCGGAGGAAGAAGAGTATTTCCTGGCTTCCCAGACGGACTGGGACAGCAAAGAGGGCTCCTATCTTACCCGGACGGTTCAGGAGCAGAACACCTGGCTGGTAGTGGACTATGGCAATGGCCTGGATCTGGATTATTTCGAATTGAAGCGGGATGGATATTCCTTTGACAACCAGTGGCATTTTACTACAGATGTGGACGACTGGGATGATCTGGTCTACTATGTCAATGACATTGAGTGCGAGATGGAGGACTGGAACGCCAGCCGCGCAGAAGCTGCTTCCCAGGCAGGAGTCCCTGTAAGGGAAGGCTGGACTGTGCTCACAGACGAGGGGATCACTCAGGCTGTAGACCAGGCGCCTGTTGGGGATGAGCTTCTATTGTGGGAGTAAGGTGAAGGGAACGTGGCACGATGGTGCCTGCTTATGCCGGTATGCCCCATGGCAGACAGTCTGGCAGTTAAAAAAGAATTTAAAAAATACACGTAATATGACAAATCGGAGGTAACGCTTTGGCTACGATTATCACTGTTTCGAATCAGAAGGGCGGCGTGGGGAAGACGACTACTTCCTCGGCGCTGGCAGCAGGAATCGCAATGGCAGGAACGCGTGTACTGTGTATTGATCTGGATCCCCAGGGGAATCTGGGGTTCTGTTTGGGATCGGAGTCCACTACCGGAGCTACGATTCTGGATGTTCTCAAAGGCGATGTGTCCGTGCCGGAGGCAGTCTGCAGGACTGACTACGGCGATGTCCTGCCCTCTGACATTACTCTAAGCAGCAGTGGTCTGGAGCATACGGCGGTACCTCATAAGGAATACATTCTCAGGGATGCCCTGGCGCCGGTCATAGCGGACTATGATTATATTGTTATTGACACGCCTCCGGCTCTGAATCTGCTTACGGTCAATGCTTATGCTTTGTCGGATTTCCTCATCATTCCCATGGCTTCGGATATTCTGAGTCTGGTGGGACTTTCCCAGTTGAAAGAGACCGTGGAATCGGTAAAGAGTACCCTGAATCCCCGGCTGCAAGTCCTTGGCATTCTGCTGACCAGGTTCAACAGGCGTACCCTGCTTTCCAGAGATGTGCTGGAGATGGCCCAGCAGCTGGCGGACCAGATGGGGACTAAGGTATTTGAGTCGAAGATCCGCAGCGGTGTGGCCATTGCAGAGGCCCCGGCCCATGGGGAGAGTATCTACGATTACAATCCCCGTTCTGCTGCGGTGAAGGATTACGAGGCATTTATAGAAGAGATTGCAGATACAATTCATTTAAAGGAGGTGGCGGGACATGGCAAGAAAGAGCAATAAAACCTCACATGTGCTGAATCTGATTACCAATGGAGCTCCGGCAGAGCCCGAGTCAAAGGAGACAGAGACACTGGGGACAGAGGCAGCATCTGGCGGAGGCGGTTCTGCCGGCAATGCAGGCGCCGCCCGGGATATTTCGAAGGCAGCTTCCCCCCAGGAAACCGGTGCTGTCCAGACTCCGTCAGGAGACAGCAAGGTGATCGTGGTAGATGCCAGCGAAAGCGACAAGATTGCAGATGCGATCCGTGAACGCCTGGAAGAACAGATAGAGCAGGAAGAAAAGAACACAGAGACAAGTACGCCGGATGTGGCAGTGACAGCATCTGTGCCCATGGAGAATGGGACGATTGATGCAGATGCCCTGATGGATGCAGTAGATTCTATGATGCCGGAGGCAGTGGATATGATGACAAAAGCAGAAGCAAAAGCAGAGGCGGCAGGCGCAGCCGCAGAGACAGAACAGGAAGCCGCAGGGACAACCGAAGCAGGGCAGGCAGATCAGGGACTTAAAGACGCTGCAGCCGGTGCAGGTACGGCGGCAGGGGAAGCCGCTCCGGCCTCAGACGACGAGGATGGTGATCCGGGGCAGCGTCAGTACCACATGGTAAATGTCATGGAGGAGGTCATCAGGAGATATGACTTGTCCGGTCAGATCGCCAAATACGGCGTATGCACCTGCAGCCGCTGTCACGCAGATGTCCAGGCCCTGACCCTCACCCACCTTCCTTCCAAATACGTGGTAGTAGACGGCAATCCCATCGCTCCTATCATCGGCTATTACGAGAGCAAATACCGCTCCAGACTTCTTACGGAAGTCATGAAGGCCTGTATTCTGGTCAAGGATAAACCCCGCCACAACCGTGCCACAGTTTCACCGGAGCTGATGGACAGCTAAGCAGACGGGATGAATTGGCGGCAATGGACATTGGGTGCGGCGAAGCCGGCAGGAGTCGCCAGTGGGTTTTCGGTGTACAGAAGCCATTGTGCCGGAATATACATAAAAGGGAACTAAGATGCCTTTTATGTGTGGCAGATCAAAAATAAAATGCCTGCAGGTTCTTCTGTTATATCAGAAGAACCTGCAGGCATTTTTTGACTTTTTATTATCTGCAGAAATTCAGACGGGCTGTTGCTGTCTGGTAAGGACACTTCCAGGCAAATCCTATAATCCAATGCAGGGCAAGAGGGTTACATTTCATCCTTGTTTTCTTCACTTTCTCAAAACCATCGAAAATTTGTTTAATTTCCACCAGTTTCCGCCGATAAATATATTATAGATGGCATAGTCATACTGTCTGTATGGCAGTCTCTCATAGACAGATCAGAATATGAGACAAGAAAGGAGAATTACAGATGGCAAGTGTATCATCAGCAACATCCAGTCTTGGTAATACCAGTTTGCGTGGTTACGGCGGCATGGCTTCCGGAATTGACCGTGATGAGATCATCGAGCAGATGACCCTGGGTACCACCACAAAGATTGAAAATAAGAGAAAAGAGATCACCAGCACGGAGTGGAAACAGGAGGCCTACCGCGACGTGATCAACAAGATCATTGACATGGAGGATAAGTACTACACCTTCTCCTCCACCGAGTCACTGCTGAACAGCAGCTTCTTCGGCAAGAACCAGGTTTCTGCTGTAGGTGATTCCTCTGTGACCAAGTATATCTCAGCCAGCGGAAACTCCAGCATGCTGAATTACATTTCGATTCTTGGAGTGAGCCAGATGGCGACCGCATCCACCCTTAAGTCAGGGTCCAAGGTAACAGATACTTATATTACTACGGGTATCAGCGGCGCCCAGCTGACCGACACACGGACGAAGTCATCCAACTTGTCAGGGAAGAAGCTGGAATTTGGTTCATACAATGCAGAGAATGGAAAGTGGATCAGTAAAGGCAGCTTCACATTCCCGGCCTCATACAAAACGACGAACGAAAAAGGCGAAGAGGTTACCAAAAACATTGATTATACGAATCTGGATACCCTGGCTGACGAATTGAATGAAGCCCTTAAGCAGTCAGGTGAACAGATTAATGGTGTAGACATTTCGAAAGCCATAGAATTCAAGGTAGAAAACGGACAGTTTAAGATAAATGTTTTAGATTCAAGTGTCGGTGGAAATGTAGGAATCAGGGATACATCTTCAGCATTGTCGGCATTGGGTTTTCAAAGACAAGATGGGGATGATTTTTCCCAAAAAGGCAGTAAGGGAATTTTGTTTGACGTTTTTAATAGTCGGTGCGGAAATCTTGAAGACAGTGCAATCAAGAACCAGTCTTTAGCTGACTACATGACAGGAAAGTCCCTGAGCGTTTCTTATGCGGGGCAGACGAAAAATATTCAATTGGTTACAGCAGATGAGTTGAAAAAATTTGACGAATTTGCTGCTGCTAAAAAGGCGGCAGTTGAAGCAGGGGATGCTGATGCTGCCAAGGCTGCTGATGCTGCAGCTTTAGAGTATTTCAAGGAGAATGTTCAGACCCGCCTTGATAAAGCCTTTGGTACTAATAATGTAGCGGCAGCTATTGGTGATGATGGTAATCTTGTGTTTAAGCTTGGCGATAATTACACAGGAGACGCTACATCCGGAGAAGCTCCTACTCTGACTGTAACCAGTAGTTCGGCAGAGGTTAGAAATAATCTGGGGATTGTGGCAGGCGCTTCAAACAAAATCAGCCTGGATGCCAGCCTATATGACAATAGGGAAAAGCTTGGTATTGACGATGCTGATATTCAGGCTAAGATTCCGTCTGTATATGACGACCTTAAGGCAAAGTACGATGACCTTTCGGCCCAGTATGAGGCCTGGAAGAGTGGGCTGGATACAGGGACCACTCCCGATGATGTGGAGGATGCCGATAAGCCCGACTATGTGAAAGAGTTTGAACAGCTGCAGAAAGATTTGTCTGACAAAGGAATTGAAGACCTCGTAAAATCCGGAAACAACTATAGTGCATTAAACCCGGATGAGCAGGCAAAAGTGGCGGAGGCTCTGCACAAAGATGCATTTAACGAAGTGCTGCAGGAGATGTCCATTAACGGTGTCACCGGTAAGGATCTTAAGATTACTGCCAATACCACAGTCAATCAGTTTATGAACGCACTCAACAAGAATGCAGATGCAGGGGTAAAAGCGACTTACTTAAGCGCCACCAATGAGTTTGTACTGCTTGCGTCTGAAACCGGAAGCGGCAGAACCTTTAAGTTGGAGGGCGCTGCCAAGAGCATTTTCGGTGATCCTGAGGGGAATGGGTTTAAGGGAGGCCAGAATGCCAAGATGGAAGTAAGCTACGGCAATGGCATCACCACTACCATGGAAAGCTCTACCAACACCTTCGATGTAGACGGTCTGAAAGTAACGGTCAGCGGTGAATTTGGCTATACGAAAGATGCGGATGGCAATATCGTTGGTGGACCGGATACATCCAAAGCTGTCACCTTCAATGCCAAAGCCGACGTAGACGCAGCCACCGAGCGAGTCAAGAAATTCATTGAGGCATACAACGAGCTGGTGGATAAAATCAGCAGTGAGATGACCACCAAGCCGGACAGTGACTACGGCCCCCTGACAGATGCGCAGAAGGATGAGATGGATGACACATCCATTGAGAACTGGGAGAAGAAGGCTAAGCAGGGACTTTTGTTTGGCGATTCATACCTTCGTGAGCTTAGCAATGATGTTCAGATGCTGCAGGTCAGCATGCTCAAGAGCGGTATCAAGACCGATGATCTGGAAAGTATTGGAATCAGCTTTTCCAGCGACTGGTATGAGGGCGGTAAGCTGGTATTTGATGAGAGCAAATTCCGTCAGGCTATGAATGATGATCCGGATAAGGTGGCAAATCTTATATCCGGCGGCGGAGACGTGAAGACTGGTCTGGCCGAAACCATCGGCAATAAGCTGAGCAACTATGCAACCCGGTTGGCATACAAGCACAATGGCTCCTACGGAACGCTGGTAGAGGTGGCAGGCAGCGATAAGATATCCTCCAGTCTCCAGAAGAACCAGATTTACGATCAGTTAAAGCGGATGCAGGAGGATCTGGAGAAACTCAAATCACTGCTTACTACTGAACAGGACCGCTATATCAAGCAGTTCACTACTATGGAGACCTTGATCAGCCAGATGAATTCCCAGTCCAGCTACCTTTCCAGCCTGAGTGTGGGATAAATGATATCAATGTAACAGTTCGGTTCATCTGAACTGTTACACTTTTAAGGTTTTCGAGTAGGAGGAGTTTTATGTCTGGTTACCAGAAATATAAAGAGCAAACAATTTTTTCCATGAGCAATATCGAATTACTGCTTCTGTTGTACGATGAAGCAATCAGTCGTCTGTCCAAAGCAGAGCTTGCCGTGGATGATGATGACTGGAATACATTTGAGGATTGTCTGAAACGTGTTGCCAAGATTGTCCGGTATCTGAGTGATATTCTGGATATGTCCCAGCAGCCGCTGGCCAATGATCTGTGGCGGATTTACAATTACCTGATATATGATATCAGCAGAGTGAAGGCTGGCTGGAAACGCCAGAAAGCAGAGATCGGGAGGATCAGACATATCCTTTCTGAATTGCGGGATGCGTTTAATGGTGCCAGTCAGAAGACCAATGATTCACATATTACCGCGCGTAAGGGTGTCCTGGGATAGGAGGATGTATGAACCTGGATTTGGAACAGATTATGATTCTTCTCCAGAAGCGTTACCGTGCGTTCCAGGAGATCAACCGGCTGACTGTCGAACTGGGGTCAGTGGTGTCCAGGAGGGATGAGGTATCTGCGTCTCTCCTTTTGGGAATGCGGGGAGATGAGATTGCGAATGCAGACAGCAGCTACCGGCAGATCTGGGATATGTCCCAGGCCGGACCGGAGGCAGCATCACAGATCCGCGAGCTGATGACGTCCGATCCCGCCGCCGCCCGTCCGTCCGGGAGCTTTGAGGAGCAGAAGATTTATGAAATCCGCCGTAAAACAACTGCCCTTATCAAAGAAATCCAGGAAAAGGATCGGATGTTGAATAGCAGGGTGGGCGGCGACAAGTCTTACTATGTAAAGACAGATAGATAATAGAAAAAGAAAGGAGGAATCGTTATGGCAATCAGTGGAATCAGCAGTTTTAATTATCAGACAGAGCTTATGCTGAACCGGCTTCGCTGGTCCAATTCTTCGTCCAAATCTACTGGCAGCACTACAACCAGCAGCTCGACGGATAAGACCAGCAGTTCCAGCAGCACATCCACTTATAGCAGCACCGGAGCCTTCCTGACCAGCTATCAGAAAGAGCTTCTTGGTCTGGAGTCTGCCGCTGCGAAGCTGCAGGCGACTAACAGCAAGAACGTGTTCAACGACTATAAGGCAGCTTCTACGAACGAAGATGTGGCCACTGTAAAGGGCAACTGGCGTTTGAACGGTGATACGGAGATCTCGCTCAATGTACAGTCTCTGGCTCAGGCACAGAAGAATGTGAGCGATTCCCATTATTCCCAGGAGAAGGTAGAAGCAGGTGCAGATATGAACCTGAAGATTACCGGATCCTCAGGTCTTGCGGCAGATATCTCTGTCAGCAGCACCAACAAGGATGGGAGTGCTAAGACCTACAACCAGATGTACCAGGATGCAGCCAAAGAGATCAATGCCAATTCCCAGCTGGGAGTACGGGCAACCGTGGAGAATGTAGACGGCAAGGTTTCTCTGGTGCTTACTGCCAAGAACACAGGTGAAAAAGGTGGATTTACAGTAGAAGGTGAGGAGGGGGCAGCTGCCGGTATTAAGAGCGCGGCTCTCAATGCCCAGGATGCAGTTTACTCTGTAACCGAGAAGGGCAATACCCAGACCTTCACGTCATCCACCAACAAGATCAGTCTGGACTATGGCAGGATCGATGCAGAGCTTAAGAGTACCGGCGATTCTATCATCTACACAGGTGTGGATGAAGATGATGTGGTTTCTGCTGTGAAAGACCTGGTGGACAGCTACAATTCTGTCAGCTCCATGCTGTCAGCTAACTCTGGCAGGGGCACAGGCGTAGCCTCCCATTTGGAGTCCTTCAAGCGCGGCATGGCCGACGAGAAGACTCTCAATGCCATTGGCATCAGCTTTGATAAGAATGGCAAGATGCAGTTAGACGAGGATAAACTGAAGGAAGCTCTGGAAACTGACTATGAGTGGACCAAGAACATCATCAGCGGTCAGTATGGTATTGCGGAGAAGGCAGCAGCCAAAGCGGATAAGGCGTTGTCAGATTCTGTCCAGAGTATTGTAGATAAAGATCTGTCCACGGGCCAGAGCAGTGACAGCAGCAACAGCAGCAATGCTTTTTCAGCCAGTGGCATCAATTCTTCAAGCTTCCAGTACTTTGCATCTTTTGCAAGGGGTGGCGCGTTTAATCTGAGCAATTACTATGCAGTTGGTATGCTTCTCAATACCCTGGCATAAAACCTAGTGGAATGCAGGAGCGGGGGGCTGTGCACACCAGTGCACGGCCTCCTTTGATGCTATAGTATACAGAAAATTGCCAGAGACAAGTTTTCTGTACAATGGGGTAGAATGATGAATCGATTGATATTTGAAGGACGCTTTCTGGTGAATCTGGCTGGAGCCGTGATCCGGCAGGATGCGATCCGTCCTATTCACGGAACCATAAACTGGGAAATGATGTACCGCACAGCAGATTATCATAAGATAGCGAATCTTACCTACCTGGGGCTTATGGGAAAGCGCGACATGGTACCGGAACGGTGGAGGGAGCGTTTCTTTGACCGCTATCAGGAGGCACTGCGCTATGGAGAGATCTGCAATCAGGCGGAACGGGAGATCCTGACCCTCCTGGAGATGAAGGAGATATCCTGCATTATCCTGGCTTCTTGTGGGATACGGGATCTGTACCAGGTGAAAGAGATGGCCGGGAACAGCCCGCTGATCCTTTATCTGGATAATGAAAGCTATATTCTGGTCAAGGGATATCTGGTGGATCTGGGCTATGAGACGGATAAGACTTTTGATGATTGCGGTGAATGCATGAAGAAGGTGTCCGGTTTCACGGTGGAGATTTATCATGATCTGCCCTTTATTACCAGTTCATATAAGAAGCATATGCAGTATCTGCTGGAGCGTTCCGTTCCCAGGAATTCATCCCAGCGGATTCGCAATCTTACGGTCCAGGACCGTTTCGTGTTCCGGATGGCCCAGGCCGTATATCATTATGTCACAAATGAACTGCTTCTTCGGGAAGTACTGGATCTGTACCTGTTCCATAAAGCCTGGAAGAGCCGTCTGGATCACGATACTACTATGGATATGCTGGCTGCATTTCATATTGAGGGGCTGGCAGAGAAGCTTCTGTACATAAGTTATATGTGGTTTGGCTCCAAGGAGGACAGCGGGATCCAGCGGCCGGATGAGAATCTGGAGATTTACGATGTACTGGAGAACAGGATTCTGAGCAGGGGGGCTATAGAGAAGGAGACTGATCTCCAGGCCCTGGAGCTTGGAAGTATGATCGAACGGATCCGGGAGAAGGAGCGGCGCAGGGAGAGACTGGGCAGCATCAAAGATAAGATGGTTTCCCAGTGGAAGAATCTGAAACGGTCTTTGCACTGGGCATTTCCGGAATACCGCTATATGTGCGCGATCTATCCCTGGCTGGAGAAGCTTCCTGTTCTTCTGCCGGTGAGCTGGATCATACGGGATATGCGGCTCCTGGTTGGGATGCTGAAGCCCAAGCCAAGGTCCAGATCAGACCAGGAGGCACCGGATGACAGTCCAGATTGACACAATAAAACGCCGGGAAACTGATGGAAGGATCAGTTTCCTGGCGTTGTTGAACATGATGCAGATGTCAGGCATTCATATTAAGAACATCATCAGAATCAGTCTTGTTTTCTGAATTTGCGGAACTCTTGATATAATTGGCCATGGCCACCTGGAGAGAGCGTACAGATACGCTTCCAGGCGATATGGCCTCTTTATTGATCCGCTCCGCCTCGGATAATTCTTCCCGGATGATGGAAATCTGCTTGGGCGCGTCGATTGCGATGCGGACACCGTCAGAAGCACATTCGAGAAGGGTGATCCGGATATTGTCCCCAATAAGGATACTTTCATTCTTTTTACGCCTTAAAATTAGCATCTGTCTCACTCCCCCTTCTGTGAATCAATAAGTGCCGGGAAGGAGCCGAGCTTATGGTTGAAACCATAGGGGGAACCTTCAAGTATCAACTGCATCCCCACACGGGTCTGTGGATTGATGGCCAATGGACATTTGAGATTGACAGTATTCTCCAGATAATTATCCTTCATCACACAGATCACATAGTAGGAAAGTTCACTGCTTCCGGATACGGACAGATAAGACAGTTCCTCCGGAGTGAGATTCGGACTATAATCCGGGCAAAGATACATGGGATTCATCGTTACAAATGCAATCTCAGGCTGCTCCACAGACTGCATCAGGATAACAGAATCATCTTCTTCATTCAGATAAAGGGGAAGATAATTCTTCAGCTCTGGAAAACCGAACAAACCGTCGGTAAATGTGACCAGATCCTCATTTTCATATTCAATTTCACCATAATACTCAGTATGAATCGTCATAAAAAACTCCTAAACTCTTAAAAACTGCTAAGCACTGTAATTCATGTTACTTCCCATAGGTTCCCAGCTGGCAGGCACATAGTTAAAGCCGCCCAGATATTCAAAGTTCACCTCGGGATACTGCGTTATGATGGTCATAACCATCGCTGGTACATAAGAAAGCTCACCCTTAGCTACCCGCAGTTCAAAGGCACCCCGCTGGGTATCATAGGCGGCTTCCGATTCCACATTGGATGCAGAAGGAATGGATGCGCCCGTGTAGGCCTCTGCCGCTGTTCCTTCGGCAACAGTGGCCGGATTACGAATACCCTCTGCAGCTGATGGGGCAGGAGCCGAGCTGGACAAGGCCACAGACTGGGAAGACGGACGGGAAACAGGCTGGGATGCCATTTTCCCGGTATTGACTGTGGCAGAAGCAGACGCAACTGCTTTCTTAACTGCAAAAGTCTTGTTTACACGATTAATATAATTCATATCCATTGTCGCGCCGCCGGAAGACCCCCTGGAACGGAATGCATTGTGGCGGGCAATCGCCTTGCGACGTTCGATATCGACCTGATCTGATGGGACCAGCCGAGCATTCTGCGAGAAACGGATCGCTTCAAATGAAGTAGTCGTAGATCTAATAAGCTGACCCATGAAAACACCTCCAATCTCCTAAAGTATAATCTATCAAAATCAAGTCTTTTATCCGGCAAAGGGGAAAACTGTCACAAGATATCATGGAATCATCATGCTCTTGCCTCTGCCGGATAGAAAACTGGTTCTGCTTATAGATATATGACAAGCGTTGAAATATAATCGGAACAGTTACACACCGACTGCATATAAAAACTACTTACGGATCTGGAGTATCAGGTATTAACTCCAGATAATCTAACGGATAAAATCAAATAAGGAAGACTGCATCAGTCTGGATCCTATCTGCAAAGCGGCAGAGTAGGAATACTGATAAGAAAACATCTCTGTAATCGCTTCATAGGGGTCGGCGCCCAGCTTATCCTTGTACTCCTCCTGAAGGTTCTGGGAAGTCTTCTTATGCTTGGTTTCCAGATTCTCCATAGTAGCCCACTTGTTGCCCAGGTCACTGTAGATTGTGCCGACCCAGCTGTGAGTGGTAGTGGTCTGATCAATCAGCACTCCCATCTTTTCGTCGAAATCACCGGTACTTAAGGAACCGTCATTTAATCCCTCGCAGGCATCGGCTGCCCGGGCCACCAGGAAGAGGGGGCTGTTATACAGCTTCTCCTTCACTTCTTTCAGGGCCCCGGCAGGATCGCTGCTATCCTTTTCCTTCAGGGCATCTGAAGTAATACCTGTCAGAACATTCAGACCACCAGTGAAGGTATCAATCAGGGTATCCCGCTTTGCGATGTTTCCGTAACCGACATCAACACGTCCCTGCTCTTTCATAGCCTTCATGATGTCTGCCACGGCAGCATCACCGGTCTTGGGTGCAGAGGTATTGCCGTTAGCATCGGTATAGGTAGACTCGAAAGTCAGATCCTTTTCTGGATCACCTGTATTGCCGGTAAGCTTGATGGTCATAGTGGTGACACCGTCATCACCCGGGAACTTATGGTTAAAAGTAAGTTCCTTGGCATCAGAGCTGAGACTAAAGGGGATGTTTGATGCATCATTGCCGCCAAAAACATAGTAATCTTCATACTGGCCATTCAGACAGTTCACCATAAACTGACCTTTCTGAAGAAAATCCTGGCGGACGGTTTCGACTGTCTGCTCTCCTTCATTGTTGGAAGAAGAGCGGATATATATCATCTTGTTCTGGGCTTCAGCCAGCTTCGTCTGAATCGAATAAGCGCCCTTCTCCTGCTCTTCCAGACGGTGTTTCAAGTCTCCCAGTACGCCCAGCTGGGACTGCAGCTCCAGATATTTGTTATCCAGTTTGTTCCCCTCATAGTATGCCAGGGGATTTTCGGCAGCGGCTTCATAGGCACGGCCGCTGGATATCTTATTCATGGCCTTATTCAGCTTACTGTGAACATCATTGACAGATCTGCCGAAATTGCGGTTCATCGCGGTATTGGTAACGCGGGTATTGGTAACACGCATGATTATTTTTCCTCCATTTTAATACAAATTGCAAGAAAATGCCAGCTGTTTGCAAAATCGTCACTTAATTGCTACGATTTGCTGTAAGACTATGATAAGCCGTATTATCTGCCCACCAGTCCGGTGTTGTTGATCAGGGTGTTAAGGGCTTCATCCAAGGCTGTCATGAGACGGGCAGCTGCATTGTAAGCAGATAAATAAACCATCATGTTGGAACCCTCTTCGTCCAGACTTACTCCGGATACGGCATCCCTGGAATTCTGAAGACCATTCAGCACTGTCACCTGGTTCTTCATCTCCGTGGTATTATTCAGGGAATCATTGGCCAGGGTCGTGGATACATGGCTCATAAAATTGGAAAATGTCTTGTTCCCAAGGGGGGTGGACAGTGAACCGACGATTCCGGCAATACTGGAGCTTCCGCTGACCGGGTAGGTGGTTTTCATTGCCTCCAGCATATTCAGGATCGTCTCATTAAAGCTCTCACCCTGAGTGCCGATATGCACATCGCCGCTGACCCATTGGGGGTTGATGGAAATATTGGCAGCAGTAATATTGGTAAAACCGCCATTTCCATCGCCTAAAAGCTCTGCATTGGAACCTGGACCGCCGTTCCCCTGGTTATTTATGGCGTTCATAACATCAGCGAAGGATTTGGCCAGGGTATCCAGCTGGTTATTGTAATATTCGTAACCATGCTTTCCATTGATGGTGCCGTCTCCTGTCCTTTCCAGCATATCCAGACTGGCCTGAATGGAACCGGATGAAAGGTATGATTTTCCGCCGTTATTAATCTGATCATCTCTCTTGCCAGCGTAGATATCAACAGACGTAGCAGTGATACTGGGGTCGGTTGCATTGCTGCTTGGGAAAGTGAAATGCGCAAAAATATCTGATCCGGCGTTCTTCCCATAATTATCTGCGGTTATGGGGAAGGTATTGTTGTTGGTGAACTCAAGCTCGCCATAGTTGTTGCCGCGGCCGCCTTCAGAGCCATTAACCAGGGTAAAGCGTTTGACATCACCATTGGCATCGGTGTAGACCATCTCTACCTTCAGATCGTCCGGCCATTCCTTACGGCCGATAACCGTACCATTATGGTCACGCTCATCCAGGGGATCAACAAGATTGCCGTTGGCATCTGTATAGGGCTGATGTTCCGAATCCTTAAAATAGGAAACCTCAATTGGAATATAACTGGACAGCGTATCCAGAAGCAGGTTCCGCTCATCCATCAGTTCCAGACTGGGCTGGCCCAGAATCTGGTTCCGTTTGATCTGGACATTCAGGTCACCGATCTGGCGGAGAATGTCATTGACCTCCTGTTCGGCGCCGTTCTCACTGTAGCCGGTTCCATCCAGCCGTTCAAACTCTGACTGCTCCGCCCGGGCGATATGCTCGGCAGCTTCATTCAGCAGGTTCGTCAGGGCCTGCATACGGGAACGAAGTTCACTTTCATAGACCGGATCGACTCCCTTGGATCCATCCTGCATATTGACCAGGGTGGCCTGAATATCATTGAAAGCCTTGCTGATACCGTTGATGGTGCTTTCATCCAGCACATCAGCCAGAGAATCCAGGGAAACCTGGATCGCGTCACTGTAACTGGCCTTGGTCATCTGGGTCCGGTACTGGGCATCCAGATAAGGATCACGGACCTGGGAAATACGGTCCATGCTGACACCGAAACCGACAGTCAGATCATTTGCAGACATATATTTGGATACGGGATTGGTATAGTTCAGGCTGGAAGTCTCCAGGGTCTGACGGGTATAACCTACCGTATTCATGTTGGAAAGGTTCTGGCCGGTGATATCCAGACGCTTCTGACTGGCCTGCATAGCAGAAATCGCTGTGGAAAATCCGGCAAAGGTGGCTCGTAACATATCATATCCTCCAAATTAAACATAAGTATCGCGAAAATGGGGTTGTGGAGATCCGGCAAGGGCGTCTTCAAATTCCTTGAGACGTACATTCAGAATCCGGTTTGCAGAATCCCTGGAACTTGTGAGCAGTCTCAGCTGCTCCGTCAGCCGCCCGAACAAGGGAGAGAGAAAAGCCTCCTCCTTCTCATCGGCCTGCTCCAGAATCTGCCGGAAGGTCAATCCGTCCCAGGCCAGGGTTTTCATCTGCTTTCTGTGACGTTGTTCCAGTCCCCGGAGCTTTAAGATCAGGGCCTGCTCCTGCTTGAGGTATCCGTCAATCCGGCCATGCTGTCCGGAGGAGGCAGCCTCTGCCTTGGCATTCTCCATCTGTGTAAGGGACGTCATCAGATCCGAAAGCTGCTCAAGGGTATCCCCGAAGGCCTCAAGAGCAGCCGTGGGGCTGTCTGTATGTTCCATTTTAAAACTCCTTTATAATGTCAGGTGGATTCCCGAAGCTCTGTCTCTGGGAGATCAGCGGATAACTGTCTGTACCCTGCAAAAACCAGGCCCCGGAAACTGCTGGAAGCACGCGGCTGTCAACGGTAGCAGAGCATCCGCTCGGCAATCCGTCTTGCGTCCGGCTGGTAAGTCCCGGAAGCAACCATGGACTGGAGACGCAGCACTTCGCTCTGGCCTACCCCCTCATCCAGCTTGTCATCAAGTGTCTTTGCAAGCATACGGGCGAAACCGGTATCGCTGCTGCCGGAAGCCTGCGTCTTGTGAATCGTGACTTTATCATAGTTGCCCGCCGCCTTTTCCGGCGCGGAAACAAGCTTGTCGGTCTGGACCACGTGGGTGCGGTAGCTGGAATAGTCGGTTCCCCTGGTGTATAATTTGACGTTCATATAGCCCTCCTTTCTGGATGGGTTTGTAGCAAATCGTATTACATATATATTTTTTATCGGCGTTTTTCCCGGAAGAATAAGTATTTAGGGGAAAATTAAATGCTGGGGAGCCTGAAGGCCGCTGCGCCCAGTAAACAGTAACGGTTTTTACGAAAAACTTACATATTTTTAAGGAAAAAGCTAATAGACAATACCCTTTCTGCCGATATATATTAGATATAGTGGCGTAAGCATAAGTATGCCCATCGGCAGGCAGGAGGAACTATGGCGAATATTTTGCAGGTGACCAGCCCTTCGGTCAATACCAACCGCAATATCATAGATACCCAGGGGGTCAAGAATGAAACTGGTCCGCAGATCCAGAATCCGGTAGATCCTACCAGGGTTGTACGTGCGGATGGCCAGACCGGAGGACGGACCGGGACTGCTACAGGGGAAGGAACCTATAGCATTATCGATTATGAGAGCAATTATGGTGCGTTTGTCCAGAAGCTGGAGGATGCACTGGGACTGCCAGGACTATTAAAACAGGTCTTCTCCCAGGATCTGGCGGCCCTTCTTTTCTCGGGGGAAGAAGAGGTGGGAGAGCTGGCAAAGGAGCTTCTGGCCTCCGTGCGGGCGGAGTCTCCGGAGGAGCTTTTGCAGCTTCTGAAGGAACAGCAGGCCGCCCAGGCCAAGTTTTCCGGGCCTTTGTTTGACGGTATCAGGAATCTTCTTTCCAGCAATGCGCCCGACGCTCTCAAGCAGTCGGCCCTGGCATTTCTGAAAGGATACAACGATTTTTCCGCAGGGGAGCATCAGCTCAAGCAGATGCATACCCTGGCGGATGATATGAGTAAGCTGATGTTCAGCGCTTTCCGTGAGGACTTTAACCAGCTGGCGGATCTGATGGACTGGGACGCGGCCAACGGAGATACAGGGGCCAATGCAGAGGTGATCAATGCGCGGTTGATCCCCTTCCTTTCCAATTATATTTCCCGCACCCATGATTACGGGCCGATCCGCAATGCCACCATGCTGTTTATCTTCCATGCTGTGAAGTATGAGAACGGAGGGCTGGACCGGCTGATGCAGCTTTTCGACCGGATGGCCGGCAGCAGGGAATTCCAGCAGATCTATAAGGGGGATGCCAGGGAGGATCTGGACAGCACGATCCAGTCTCTGGCACATCAGAATCAGGGAAAGAGCTTCGCGGATATGTTCTCCTCTCTCCTGCTTAAGGGGGCCAACGGTCAGGCCGGACTGGAGAATATCCAGCATTTTTACGACGTATTCAACGGAATGCTTGTGAATGAAAGCGTCTATCTTCCCCTGATGCATATCCTGATGCCTTTCCGGTATCAGGATAAGGAAGTGATGTCGGAGATGTGGGTTGATCCGGATGCAAAGAAGGGCAGCGAGGATGAACCCCGGAAGATTAAGATGCTTCTGAAGTTCGAAGTGCAGAGCCTGGGGCGGTTTGACCTGCTTATGTCTCTCCAGAACCGGCAGGTGGATATGCAGCTTTATGTCCCGGAGCGTCTGACCGGACAGAAGGAAGACATCCAGTCCAGTGTGACAGCTATTTTAAAGAAGAACGGACTGGGCCTGAACAAGCTTCTGGTCAGGAAGAAAGAGATGGATATTACAGTTAAGGAGGCATTTCCGGAGCTGAGGCAGAAGGAGAGGGGTATTAATGTCAGAATTTGATGAGCTGATGAGCAAGAAGGCTGTGGCGCTTAAGTATGACCCGGACAGGAACGGGGCGCCGGTGGTAGTGGCGTCCGGTATGGGATATATGGCAGAGCGGATCACAGAGGCAGCCCTGGATGCCGGGGTTCCTGTGTATGAGGACGATTCCCTGGCGACGCTTCTGAGCCAGATGAAGCTGGGAGCGGCGATCCCGGAGGAGCTGTACCAGGCGGTGGTGGAGATATATGTCTATTTCCTGGGGTTTGTGCCGGACCAGAGGTCTGGAGAGCAGGAAGAGCCTGAAGACGGAGAAGAGACAGAACTGTCCGCCGGAGAGTAAACAGTTGAGAAGTTTCTGGAAAAGAGAATATATGATTGGGATAAAGGAGGCAGGACGACAATGGGAAATGTTTTTAAACGCAAAGTGACTGCCTTATTGCTGGTATGCATGGCAGTCATGGCGCCTGCGCATCTGGCGCAGGCAGCCGATGCTTCAAAGGCTATTAATAAGGTAAGTGTGCGTGTCAGCTCCAAGCTGGAGCCGGGAAGCAGTCTTCCCACGATTGAGATCGGTACCGGTACGCCGGAGGACGGCGGGGTCCGCGTGTCAGCGGGCAACAGCAAGTATCATGTGTCTGCGGCAGAGTGGGTTGACAAGGGCAACAAAGAGCTGAAGGCGGCCGACGAACCCCAGATGCGTGTGACTCTGGAGCCGGAAGACGTCAGTGAGGATTATTTCCTGGCCAGTTATAAGGCTTCGGATGTGAAGATCAGCAGCGGCAGCTTCGTATCTGCCAGAAGGAATGGGGACAACCTGGTGGTGACTCTCCGGGTCCAGGGGATCAAAGGGGACTACGATGCTCCCAAGGATGCCTACTGGTACGAGGACCGGCTGGGGGAGGCCCGCTGGGAGAAACCGGAGAATACATCCGGCTACTATGAGCTGCAGCTTTACCGGGACGAGAAGTCTGTTTTTAAAGTATCCAAAGTGTCAGCGGTTAAATACAATTTTTACCCCTATATGACCGAGGCCGGAGAGTATACCTTTAAGGTCCGGACCATACCGGGCACGGATATCCAGAAGAAGTACGGCAAGAACAGCGACTGGCTGGAATCCGGAGAGCTGGAGATCACCGACCGTTATGTATCTGACGGCAAAGGCCAGCAGAACAGCAACAGCTCCATGGTCAAGGGCGCCGATACCGTCGGCTGGGTGAAGGAGGAGGAACGCTGGATCTACCGGCTTCCTGACGGGAATCAGTGCCGGGGCGGCTGGGCAGAGATCAATGGGCAATGGTATTTCTTTGATATGGATGGCTACATGGCCAGCGGATGGCGTCAGATTGACGGGAAATGGTATTATCTCTATTCCAGTGGAGAGATGGCTGTAGGCTGGTCCCGGATCGACGGGAAATGGTACTATTTCCACAATGGCACAGACGGTGACCAGACAGCAGGCGCTATGGCTGCCCCGGGCTGGCAGGTCATCGGATCCTGGTATTATTTCTTCAATGAGGACGGCTCCTTGTATACCGGCTGGCTTCAGCAGAACGACAAATATTATTACCTCAACGAGCTGGACAACAGTCTTCAGGGCGCTATGTTCACCGGCTGGCTGGAGCGGGACGGCAAAACTTATTATATGGATAACAATGGTGAACGGGCATCCGGCTGGTGTCAGATCGACGGGAGCTGGCATTATTTCTATCCAGAGAGCGGGGAGATGGCCCGGAGTACCCAGATCAGTGGTTTCGCGATTGACGAATACGGAGTGTGGAGATGATACGGCCCGGAGAGTCCGGCCACGGGATGGGACCAGGGACTTTTGGGGCGAGAAAAAGCAGGAGGAATGAAGAGTGAGAGTGAACGTGGATTGGCTCCGGGGAAGAACCGGGAAAGCGCCGGGACCGGATGCCGGGAGACATTCAGGTATATGGAGACGGCCGGCCGGGAAACTTCGGCCTTATCTGGCAGTGCTGTCAGCAGTCCTGCTGGCCGGTGCCGGATGGGTGCCGGGGCAGCTTCCGGCCTATGGCGCAGAGTCCAGCATTATCGAGACCCTGACGGTGACATTTAAGACCACTTATGGTGAGCAGGAGGAGATTCCGGAGCCGGAGATCAGTATCAGCGGCTCCGGCTGTTCCATGGGAGACGTCCAGTACCGGACAGATTATGAGGATTGGAAGCCAGGGAAAAAGGTGCGGGTGGAGATTACGGTCAATGCCGACGAAGGCAAGTACTTTCCCACCTCCCTTAATCGTTCCAAGTGCAAGGTCAGCGGCGCGGATTACGTGTCGGCCAAGGCTCTGGACAGTACTACTCTCCAGGTGAAGGCGGATTACAAGCCGGTGACGGTTCTTGGAGATACTTCAGAGGCCGGCTGGACCAGCTCCAAAAAGCGGGCCACCTGGAAGAAGGTAGATTACGCTCCTGGTTATACAGTCAATTTGTATGGGGACAATAAGGTGGTCAAACGTCTCACTGTAGAGACCAACAGTGTCAACCTGACGGAGTATATGACGGACATTGATAAGACTTATTATTATGAAGTAAAGGCAGTTCCGATTACCTCAGACCAGAAGAAATACTTAAAGGAAGGGAATTTTGTCACATCCTCGGACCAGGAGTTTGACTGGGATGATTTCCAGTCCGGCAGTTCCGGTTCTACTACGTCCGCAACAGCCGGAAGCAGCTCTGGCGGCCCCGGTGTGGGGCCGAACGGTACCAGCTCTGTCCCCGGTTCATCCGGCGCCAGTTCCGGCACCAGTTCGGTGGTAACCTCCGGTTCCGGAGGTACCGGCGGATCTTCTGGCGGCACTTATTCGGCTCCGGCCTCTGGCGGGCCCAGGAATATCTGGCGGCAGACCGGGAACCAGTGGTCCTATTTTGACGGCGCCGGGAATATGGTAAAGGGATGGCTTCAGTATGGAGGCAGCAACGGCACCTGGTATTATCTGGATCAGAACGGCGTCATGTCCACCGGCTGGGTTCAGGTGAACGGCTCCTGGTTTTATCTGGGTGAGGACGGAAGGATGCAGACCGGCTGGATCCAGCCGGTACCTAACACCTGGTATTACATGAACCAGGACGGCTATATGCAGACCGGCTGGATCCAGGTCAACGGAAAATCCTACTATCTGGACGGCAGCGGCGCCATGGCAGCCAATACGGTTGTGGATGGGCGGACGCTGGGGCCGGATGGGGCGGCTCTGCAGTGAAATTCCGGTTGCATAAAAACCGGAATTATAATAGAATATAATTCGTGGATTCATGTTACATAAAGCAGTTTTAACTGTTACAGATAAATTACAGGGATACATCAGAAAGGATATTAGGGAAAGGGGTTCCACAAGCTATGAGTTTGATCACATCAGTAGCAGAGGCCAATGCTCTGCGCAAGAGGACCACAGAGACCGGAAAGGCAGCTTCATCTTCCGCGCCGGAGATATCCGGAAGCTTCCGGGACGTGTTTGGAAGTAAGCTTAAGACCGTGTCGGAGGATATGGACCAGATTTTTGAGGAGGCCGCAGACCGGTTTGGTATATCCTCCAGGCTCCTGAGAGCAGTCGCCAAGGCAGAATCCAATTTCAACCCCAGGGCAGTCTCCCATGCAGGAGCCATGGGAGTGATGCAGCTGATGCCTTCCACCGCGAAGAATCTGGGCGTTGCCGATCCCTATGATGCCAGACAGAATATCATGGGCGGCGCCAAATATCTCAAAGAGAACCTGGACAAATTCGGAGACGTGCGTCTGGCTCTGGCAGCCTACAACGCAGGCCCCGGGGCTGTACAGAAGTACGGCGGCGTCCCGCCTTACTCCGAGACCCAGAATTATGTGAAGAAGATCATGGCTGATCTTACCGGGGATACCACCATCTATGCTAACCGTACAGTCGATACCGGCGGGAGCCAGTCTTCGGCTTTGGCCCAGCTCTATGCCTTAAGCGGGCTGGGAGGAGCTTCGCGTCTGGGAAGTATGGACAGCAGCTATGGAAGCAGCTCCGGTTATGGCAGCAGCCTGAGCGGTCTTGGGGGGCTGTACGGCAGCAGCAGTCTGGGAAGCCTTTCTGGCCTGCCTGGTTCCGGCTATGGCTCTGGCAGTGCCCTGGGTCTGGCTCTGGCAGACTCCTCCTGGACCAGCGGCTTTGCTCTCAGTGATGACGGAGACACCATCACCATGGATAAGGACAGCTATATGAATCTGATTCAGATGCTGCGGATGCAGATGCTTATGACGGCCAGCAGAGAAGTCGGGTCGTTGTCATTATAGGGAATGGAACGTTTTTTCTATGGGGAAGCCTTTGGCAAAAGTTCCGGTCCCGGGTAAAGACAGAGCTCATGGAATATCTGGTACATGCCAGATAATCCATGAGCTCTGTTTTTCTGCACAAAGTAAGCGTTCAGATACCCCCTGAACTATTACGGCATGCGGCCATTTAGAATGGCTTTGCGATGGCCGTATGCCCGCAGCCACTACGTTTTTGCGCGGTCAGCGCAGCGAGTGCGCAGACCTGTCTGAACTGTTGCCGCATAAATCCTATCTGGATAATTTAAGTATCCAGATGATATTCCCGTACCTTCTGCCGGAACAATTCAGGATCATTTTCCAGCTTCAGGAACAGTTCCGCCTCCCCGGCCACCATCATATGGGTGGCGAGTTGGAATTTTATCTGGGTCTGGCGAAGTTCTTCCTCGTGTTTGCGCATATCCTCTTCCCGTTTATTCATATCTTCTTCACGGCGGGCCATATTCTTTGCATGCTTGCGGAGTTCCTCCTGCCAGGAGCGGAGTTCCTCCTGCCAGGAGTGGAGTTCCTCCTGCCCGGAGTGGAGTTCCTCCTGCCCGGAGCAAAGCTTCTCCTGCCAGGAGCGGAGTTCCTCCTCCACGGTACGAAGTTTCTCCTCCACGGTACGAAGTTTCTTCCATTCAGCGCGGAGCTCCTCCCGCTCAGTACGGAGTTTCTTCTTATCCTTCGCGTAACTGATCGCATCCATCCGCGCAATTTCCCGGCTGATATACTCATACCGCAGTGCCCGGTCTGAATTAATCTTTTCCATTTCCTTTACGACTTCCGCCTTATATTCGTCCTGCATTGCCATACCTCTCAGCACCTCCCAGTTTTCTGCGGTGATGAGCTTTGCCCAGCGGTATATCTCGGTCTGCTGCTCGGTCTCATCCGCATCTTCCAGTTTTTTTAAGTATAGCACGCGCAGGCTCAGTTTGTCACTATATACCTGACCAGTATGTTCCTCAATCAGACGGATCACAGAATACAGACGTGACAGCTCCGGCATGTCAAAACAGATGATGCTGATATGTATGCAGGGCTCCAGAACCCCATAATCTTCTCCGCTGACGATATCTGCCGTATACATTCGGCCAAGATAGAAGAGAGACCGCTCCTTCCAGTTTTCCTGCTGGCGCACCTGCATTTCAATATTGATTTTCTGGTTGTTGTTGAGATGGACCTTGATATCCAGGATCCCCGCCTTGTCCTGCTTGTAGCTGCCCGGCTGGAAGGTATCCAGCAGTTCCAGATCCACGATTTCCTCCGGAGGAATGTCCAGCAGGGCACTCAGCAGTCCCTTAAGCGCTTTCTTGTTGTGAAATACATGCTTGAAAGCAAAATCATTGATCAGGCTTACATTCAGGTCCTGGTTACTGTCCGCAAGCATCTGGATCAGATCATTTCTGACATTGCGCCTCCTTCTCCATCTTGTCTGGGTATTCCGCTTTTTGCCCGCCTGATGTCCGGCAGCTCTGCCCTTTGGATTCCCGAAAGATGAATTGCTTTTTCTGTTTTTCCATTTGTTTTTTTTGCCCATAGAATAACCTCCTCATGCTGTTTGTTAAATCATCGGATTTACTGGCAGAACTGCCAGAAACACCCTGGATAAGAACATCCAGGAAATGCAAAATCATTTTAGCATATTGTCATGTGTTTTGCAAGTGTTTTGAGCATCTTTTATTTCACTTGCAGTTTTTCAGTCACAGTTCACGGGGCGGGGAAAACTGGACAGAAACAGACGTCAAGCTGGCTTGTAAGACTGTTTTTGTCCGGTTTTCCACATCGGGCGGATGCCCGATGCTTCTTGTCCGGCATAGCCGGACAAGAAGATGCCCCCCCGTGAATAGTAACGTTTTATACATCGGGTGTTCGCCCAATGCTTCTTGTCTGGCGTAGCCAAACAAGAAGATGCCCCCCAATGAACAGCAACTTTTCAAGAAAATATGTCTGCCTTGCGGTGGATAAGCCGCAAAGACAGAGAATGGCTGAAAGAAAAAACGTGAATAAATTGTGAAAAACCCTGGAGAGACCTTAACTCATCCCAGAAATTGCCGATAAACATAATATAGAAGTGAGGTGAGAAAAATGCGGATAAGGAATAATATATCATCTATCAACGCCACCCGGAACCAGGGGATTAACCAGGGTAATATGTCTAAATCCCTGGAGAAGCTGTCTACCGGCTATAAGATCAACCGTGCCGGGGACAACGCAGCAGGTCTTGCCCTTTCGGAAGGAATGCGTCGGCAGATACATGGCCTGAAGCAGGCCATGAGCAATACCAAGGATGGAATTGGTCTTGTGAATACCGGGGAGGGAGCCCTGACGGAAGTGCATTCCATGCTTCAGCGCCTGAATACGCTGGCTACCCAGTCGGCTAATGGCACATATAACAGTGTGGCCCGGGAGAACATAGAATCAGAGCGGGTTCAGCTGCTTGATGAGATTGACCGGATCGCTGAAAGCTGCAATTTTAATGATATCGATCTTTTTGATGCAAAGAAGGACAGCAGTCTGCCGCCACCGCCGAAAATCAGTGATCAGATTCCTCTTCAGATTGGTTGCTCTCAGGAGGAGACCCTGACGGTTCAGCGGTATTATGTGAGTTCAAGCGCCTTTAAACTGGACAATATCAAGTTTACAAGTGTGGAAGAGGCCAACGATGCGATTCCCAATATCAAGAAAGCTGTAGAGGCAGTATCCCTGATACGTTCTGATTTTGGCTCGGTGTATACCCATCTTGAGCATACTCACAAGAGCCTGTCAGTAAACCGGGAGAATCTGCAGGCTTCAGAAAGTGCAATCCGGGATACCAGTATGTGTGACGAGTTCACCAATTACACCAGGGATAATATTCTGCTTCAGTCTGCCCAGGCTATGATGACCCAGGCTAATGCCATGTCTCAGAATGTATTGTCTCTGCTCCAGTAAGAATTTGAAAAAAATTCCTGAAAAAGCCTTATTAATCTTCAAAACCTGACGATAAATAAGATGTAAGTAAAACAAATACATTTGTTTTATGATTTCTTCTTCCGCAGGGCCCGTGGAAGGGGGAACGTGGGGACAGGGAGGTTCCTGCCGACAAAGATTTAGTACAAGGAGGCAACATTATGATTATACAGCACAACATATCAGCTATCAACTCTTATAGAAACTTAGGCGTTAACCAGGATGGCCTGAGCAAGAACCTGGAGAAGCTGTCTTCTGGTTACAGAATCAACCGTGCAGGTGATGATGCAGCAGGTCTGGCCATTTCTGAGAACATGAGACGTCAGATCGGTGGTCTGAACCAGGCTGCTACCAACGCAAAGGACGCTATCGGTCTGATCCAGACCGCTGAGGGTGCTCTGACCGAGACTCACTCCATGCTGCAGCGTCTGAACGTTCTGGCTACCCAGGCTGCTAACGGTATCTACAACAGCACTGCTTACAGCAACATCCAGGCTGAGACAAAGCAGCTGCTTGAAGAGATTGACCGTATTTCCAACAACTGTGATTTCAACGGTATTAAGCCGCTGGTTTCCGGAAGCAAGATGCAGTTCCAGATTGGTCCGAGCAAAGCTGAGACTCTGAGTGTCAGCAAGGCTAAGATGACTTCTTCTGCATTAAGCATTAAGTCAATCAGCCTTACCACTGTAAGCGGTGGTAACAGTGCTATGAAGAAGATCGAGCTTGCTATCAATGCTGTTTCTAAGCATCGTGCTAAACTCGGTGCCGCACAGAACCGTCTGGAGCACACCATCAACAACCTGAAGGTTACTTCCGAGAACATCCAGGCTGCTGAGAGCCGTATCCGCGATACTGATATGGCTGATGAGATCACCAGCTTCACCAAGAACAACATCCTGCTGCAGGCTGCTCAGTCCATGCTGACTCAGTCTAATGCTACTCCGCAGGGCGTTCTGAGTATGCTTCAGTAATCTAATTAGTCGAATGTAAAGCAATCCTAGGCGCTAAACAGTAGACGTGAGGGCCATCTCAAGGTGAAAACCGAGAGATGGCCCTCTCTTATAATTCCTATAATTCTTTGCTCCCGAAAAGAGCCAGAGACAAGAAGTCTTTGACCCCAACCCGCTATCAAATCATATAGAAAAGCGCTTATGCACACAAAAACATGTCTGCATAAGCGCCTTCCTATACGGTTTTCCATTCATCTGGTTTCAAACGACTTTACAACAATCTTGTTTTCCCATACACTTCTGAGATCTTCCCCGGAAATATCTGTCAGATAATCGATATAAGTTTTCCGCATTCGGTCTGATGGTAAGATGACCTTATCTGCATGAACCACTCCTGGGGAGCTTACGTAGTAGCGCATATTGTAGATGGATCTGGTGTCAGTTTCTTCAATTTCTCCCATATGGAAATATGGAATGTAGACCAGCTGTCCAGTATACTGGAGCAGATTGCTGGAATAGAAGAAAGGATGGACACTGGTGGAAAAGCTGCAGTTATCATAAGGGTTGTTGATTAGGATCACATCCGGCTTGCGGGTTTTAAAGTCATAATGATTGTAATGTGTAATGGGAACATAATCAGGAAATTCATTTCCGTCATAATGAAGTTCAGGGTTATTCTCCAATAGGCTCTTGTAATAGTAAGGAATGGGAATCACATACACATCACAGTCAGGGTCAGCCTGGGCGGCTCTCCAGGCAGGCTCCAGACTCTGCCAGGAAGAAGCGTGGAATGGCAGGAAGGCAATCTCTCTGCGTGGGCGTACATCTGTCCGGACAGACTCCTCAATCTGGAAAAGCTGCGCATTCAGGCGCTCATAGGTAGATGCGTCAGGTGCTTCATGGAGCAGGTATAGCAGCTCACAGTATTCCTCCAAAAGGTGAACCGTGGGACAAGCTTCTCCTTCCCTTTTTTCCAGCAAGGTACCAATCTGCAGGGCACTGTTCTGACAGCTTTCCAGAATCTGATTGAGAGAATGAAGGTTGCCGGTCTTCATGGCTTCCAGAATCTGTATATGAATATTAGCAGCAGTTTGTACAAAACTGTTGGCCAGTTTGTAAGAGCGGACACCGTTGTCGTTCCATGCTGGCCGTTCCAGGTCTTTCTGGGAGATTTGATGCAGGCTCAGCGGATTCCGGGCTATATCAGAAGCATCGGTTATCATCTTTTCCAGTCCCTTGTAAGAGGGATAGTCATGACCGCCCCCTGCACGGTAGGGCTCCATATAGTTTTCGCCGAATTGGATTTTGACAGCTTCCAGATAGAGCTTCGGCACCGCAATCTCTGTAAACTCAAAAGGAAGCATCACGGATTCCTGATAGCATTCGATGGGGAATTTCCAGCCTTTCCAGCCAACCCAGTTCACCATACAGGCAACTTCCTTTGCCTCTTCTGGTTTGTATAAAGAAAAAACCTGCTCCAAAAGTACAAACAGCTGCTCCTGCATGGGCTTCTCCCGGTCCAGCTTCACCTGGAGCATCTCTTCAATCTGGATAAGAACCTCTTCTGTCCGTTTTTCATTTCGTTCTTCTTCATCAAAGGACAGTGCAGTAGCGATGAGTATAGAAGCCAGCTGGACACGGTACTCCTCATCCTCCGGGTCGGGTGCGATGTAATCCAGCACGAAGATATCAATAGCTGCACAAAGGGGATATCCATGGAATTTCTCCAGATGTTCTTTACTGACAGGCATTTTAGAACAGTTGTAAACTGTTGTCAGTGTCCGGTGATCGGAAGTTCTTTCATGGGGAATATAGTATCCTTTTGGCAGTTCCTTCTCTGCTACGGCATTAAAAAGGACATAATCCTCGCGCATCATACAGATATCCAGGTCATCATCCCATGGGATGTAACCGCCATGCCGGACTGCTCCCAGCAGGGTTCCGCGGTCCGCGAACCAGCGGATGTTATATTTCCTGCAAACCTTGTCTATATCAGCCAGGATTTCCATCTGCGCAGCCCAGGAATGCTTCATGAGTCCGGACACATAGAAGCCGTCCCGGACTTCGTCTTCAAAAAATGAATCAGGAATTTGCATGTTTCTATCCTCCTAACCTGGATAAACCAGAACAGTATTACATAAAATGTTGTTGATTTCATCGATAGTGAGTGAGTTTTATACAACAATACGATCTTCCCAGATGGATCTGGTATCATTCCCGGCAAATTTGGTCAAATGATCAATATACATCTGTCTCATCTGTTCTGTATGCACCAGAACCTTGTCTGAGAGGACGACACCAGGCATGGAGACATAATGGCTCATATTTTTTACAGCTCTTGTGTCGCCTGGGCCGAAATCTTCAGGGGTAAAGTATGGAGTGTAGACCAGAAGCCTTGTAAATTGTCTCAGGTTCCTGGCATAAAAGCGAGGCTCTACACTGATGGTAAGATTGTATTCATCATAAGGATTGTGGATAAAAATCACATCCGGCTGCCTGTTTTCAAAATCGTAATTACGGTAATCTGTGACAGGAACATAGTCGGGATATGGCTCTGACTCATGCCGCTCGCAGCGGAAAGTCCCGTCTATATTCCGGTAATAGCATGGTATCGGAACCACATATACATCACAGCAGGGATCTGCGGATGCCTGTTTCCATATAGTATCAAGACTGTTCCAGCCAGAAGCAGAAAAGGGGAAGAATACAACTTCTTTCCGTGACAGAATCTCTGTGTCAGTGAGAGTTTCTATCTGAGGGAGAAGCTGATTCGCATCTGAAATACTGCTGGTGGCAGCGGAGAACTGACCTTTGTTCAGGGATTCATGGGTCTGCCAGATCAGCTCACAATAGTCTTCCAGAAGACGTACTGTCTTCAGCCCCTCGCCTTTGCGCTGCTCCAGTAAGGTACCAATTTGAATTGCTGCAGTCTGGCAGGACTCCAACAGCATTCTTCCGGTATCAGAGTCACCGGAGTCTATGGCGGACATAATCTGCAGATGCATTTTTTCAGCTAAGGAGAAAAAGTCCCGGACTATCTCCTGGAGTCCATTTCCCTGATGGCGGGAACCAGGGGTCAAATCATCGGAAGAAGCATGGTATTGGAGAAGGGGGTAGTATTCTCCCAGAAGCTGCTTCATCTGGCCCTCAAACCTTTGATAGCAGGGATAATCATGACCGCCGCCGTCCCGGTAGGGAGTCATATAGTGTTCCCCGAACTGGATGCGGAGTGCATCCTGGTAGAGAACGGGTACAGAAATCTCAGTTCCTTCGAAAGGAACTCTGGCGGAATCCTGATAGCAGGCTATAGGAAATCTCCAGGTGCGGTCCAGAATCCAGTCAGACATAGAGGCCACATCTGTCAAATGTTCATTCATATATAGAGAAAACAGATTCTCGAGAATAATAAACATTTGCTCCTGAACCGGGATTTCCCGGTCAATGCTGACCTGGAGCAGGTTCTCTATTTCTGAAATCAGTATCTCTGATTCGGCAGTATGCTGATTGTCATTATTGATGGATACAGCAGCGTTTGCGACGACAACAGCAAGACTGCTGCGGATATCTTCATCTTCAGGATTTGGAGCAATATGGTCCAGAACAAAAATATCTACTCCCGCAGGATATGGAAAGCCATGGAATTGCTCTAAATGCGCCTTATCAAGGCAGATTACATCCGTATTCCAGACTGTAGTAAACAGCCGATACTCAGGCTTCCGGTCCTGGGGAATAAAATATCGTTCAGGAAGCTCTTTTTGGGCAATTGAATTAAAGCGGATATAATCGTCCCGGAGCATACAGATATCTAAATCATCGTCCCATGGAATATAACCGCCATGTCTGACAGCGCCCAGCAGAGAACCGCGGTCAGCAAACCAGTGGATCTGGTATTTCGCGCAGATTCTCTCGATCTCTTCCAGCACCTCAAGCTGGGCAGCCCAGGCCCGCTTCATCAGGGACGGGACAAAGAAGCCGTTGCGGACTTCATCTTCAAAAAAGGAATCAGGGAATTGCATGTTGATATTCTCCTCATCAGGTTAAGTCTATAAAAGTTCAGATACTGTCTGAACGGTTTACTTAAATTAAGTCTTCACAAGCTTCTTTTTGCAGAAAAGGAGTGACTTTGATTTTTTCATTCCAGACAGCTTCTGTATCACATCCGGCAAATGTTGTCAGATATTCAATATATGTCTGACGCATCTGCCCGGACTGGACAAGGATCTTGTCCGCATGGACAAGACCAGGCACAGATACATAGTACCGCATATTGTAACTTGATTTTGCATCTCCCGGGTCAATCTCATCTAACAAAAAATAGGGTATATAGACCAGACAATCTGTATACTGCTTCAAATTACCAGAGTAGAAAAACGGAGGTACACTGGTTGTCAGATTGCAGTCATCGTAAGGATTGTGGATAAAGATGGCGTCCGGCCTGCGGTTTTCAAAATCATAGCTGTCATAAGCCGTAATAGGAACATAGTCGGGATAGTGATCTCCATCATATTGCATATTCTGGAGATTTCCATATATATCCTTATAAAAATAAGGAATGGGAATTACATATACTCTGCAGTCCGGGTCTGCGATGGCTGCCCTCCAGGCAGGTTCCAGACTGTTCCATGCAGAAGCTTTATAAGGAAGAAATACGATTTCCTTTTTTGCCTGAATCTGCTTTTGGGCAGTGGTTTCCATTTGAAAGCGTAATTTCTCCAGTGACCGGAAGGAATTATTCACATCATCAGTATTAACTATAGGCAGCTTTTCGTGAATCTGATACACCAGTTCACAATATTCCTCTAAAAGCGCTATTACAGCGGAACCTTCTTTTTCGGACTGTTCCAGCATAGATCCTATACGGATGGCGCCGTTCTGACTTGCCTCCAGGAGTTTTCTGGCAGAATCAGAATCACCAAGTGTCAGTACATTGACCAGACTGTCATGAATTCGATGTGCCAAAAGCAAAAATTTTTTCATTTGATTCCAGGGGCGTGTGAGCGTACCTTCAAATGCTGTTTTTCCCAGGTCGTTTTTGGAAAACTGGTAACTGGGCAGCAGACGGCTTCCGTTTCTGGTCAGGTCTGTCAGGAACTTTTCAAATTCCTGATAATGTGGGTAATTATGGGCTCCGCCCCAGTGGGCAGGAGTCATATAACCTTCCCCAAAATGGATTTTGAGGACATCATCATATAAGACTGGAACCGGAATTTCTGTGGTCTCGAATGGCAGCAGGAGAGAATCCTGATAGCATTCGGGAGGAAAACGGTACTGATTATTATTAACCCAGTTGATCATATCCGTAATTTCGGAAGTATTGTCTGCATTGCAGGACATGAAAACAGTTTCCAGTAGATTTAACAGCTGGTCAGTTATAGAAACTTGTCGATCCAGATGTATCTGAAACAGCTTCTCAACCTGGGAAATCAAAGCTTTGGATGCTTCTGTATCCTGATTTTCGGGCGTAATGGAGGAAGCGGCTGTCCAGGCTGCTAAAATCATATTTTTCTGTATTTCACGGTTTTCAAAGTCTGGGGGAAGATAGTCTAAGGGGAAGATATCAATCCCGGCAGCAAAAGGAAAACCATGAAGCTTTTTCAGATGTTCTTCATCCAGACAGATCCCATTCCCATACCAGACAATCGTAAATAAACGGAGACATCCCTCCCGGTCTCTGGGAATGCGGTATCCCTTTGGCAATTCCTTTTCTGCGATGGCATTGAAGCGATTGTAATCTTCCCGGAGCATCCAGATATCAAGATCATCATCCCAGGGGATAAAGCCGCCATGCCGTACAGCGCCAAGCAGGGTGCCGCAGGCAGCGAACCAACGGATCTGGTGCCGGCTGCAAACCTCAGCTATATCAGAAAGAACTTCCATCTGGGCAGCCCAGGAGCGTTTCATAAGTGCTGGCACATAAAAACCATTTCGAACCTCGTCTTCAAAAAAGGAATCAGGGAATTGCATGGATCGCATCCTCCTTATGTAATCAATCAGTTGCTGGATTTCTCGTTGCGGCGCATTCAAACGGAAGCAGTTATAGAATCCGCGGGTATATTCCTGCGCAGATCATCCGCAGAAAACCGGTATTGGAACGGTATTGGATTTTCTTCAAAGGCGTTGACCAACAACTCTTCCTGAGGCCTGAAATAGGGGTAATTATGCCCGCCGCCGGCCCGGAAGGGTATCTCGTAATCTCCAAACTGGATCCTGGCAGCAGTATCGTAAAGTACTGGTACGGGGATACGGATCCCTTCAAAAGGAAGCAGGGCGGCGTCCCGATAGCAGGCATGGGGAAATTTCCATGAGCTTCCAAGAATCCAGTTGGGCATATAGGCTACTTCATCTGCTTCCTCAGCAGTATAAAGGGAAAGCACATTTTCCAGCAGAGGAAAGAGCTGCTCCTTGAGGGAACTGTTCCGGTCAAAGGTTACATTGAGGAGCTCCTCGATCATAGAAACCAGCTCTTGTTTTTCTTCCGTGTTCTGATTCTCGTCGGTGATGCTCATGGCAGCATTGTGAACCAGCTGGGCAAGGCCTACACGAAGCTCTTCATCCTCGGAATCAGGTGCAATGTAATCCAGAACAAAGATATCAATACCCACAGCATAGGGAAAGCCGTGGTATTTTTCAAGGTGCTCCTTTTCCAGACAGACACCCTGGGCGTTCCAGATGGTGGTATGCAGGCGGTCAGGCGCCCGCTTAATAGAGGCTGGTGGAATATAATAGTTCTGGGGCAGGGCATTTTTGGCGATCAGATTAAAACGGGTATAGTCGTCCCGGAGCATACAGATATCCAGATCATCATCCCATGGAATATAGCCGCCATGCCGTACAGCACCAAGCAGAGTGCCTCTGTCAGCAAACCATAGGATATTGTGCTCGGCGCAGATTCTGGATATGTCAGCAAGTGCCTCCAGCTGGGCAGCCCAGGCCCGCTTCATCAGGGAGGGGACATAGAATCCGTTACGTACTTCGTCTTCAAAAAAAGAATCCGGGAATTGCATCTGCTGCCTCCTCTTTGTATGCTTTATTTCGTAATATTGTCTGGGGCATACTATCATTTATTATAACAAAACCCAAAAGAAAACTCAATCTTTTCCAGGAGTGAATCCAGCAGCTCCACATCCTTGCCTCCATCAGAAGCATCCTCCAGTTTTTCATGAATCTGGTATGTCACATCACAATATTCTTCCAGAAGCTTTACAGTAGAAATACCCTCTCCACAGGCTTGCTCCAGCGCAGTTCCAATATAGATAGCGTTTTCCTGACATATTTGAAGCAGAGTCCTGACTGTGTCCAGTTCACTGGCCTGGATTGCTTTCAGGATATCCTTATGGGCATCTGCGGTCAGACGAAGGAAACGACGGGTTTCCTGTTGGAGCCGGACATTACCAGAAGCCTTCCAGGGCAGCTTCACCTGGCTGGCCTGTTGTCCCTGGGATTGGGGCAGCCGCGTGTCCTGCTCATTTCTGGAGTGTGGCCGTACCAGGTCCTCAGGGGAAAACTGATACTCAAAAGGAAGATGCTCACCTTCCAGAGCCTCCGCCATTTGCTCCATCTGGGGCTGATGGCAGGGATAGTCATGGCCGCCGCCGGCCCGGTAGGGGGTCATGTAATGTTCACCGAACTGGAGCTTCAGTGTTTCCTGGTACAATACAGGAACTGCAATCTCCCCGTACTCAAAGGGAAGCAGCACAGAGCTCCGGTAGCAGTCCAGGGGGAATTTCCACACATTGTCGAAAATCCAGTTGGGCATATAGGCAACTTCTTTTGCCTGGGAAGCCGGGAATTTCCCGAACAAATCTTCCAATAGGGTAAAAAGCTGTGTGTTCAGAGAAATACTCCGGTTCAGCCTTATATGCAGAAGCTTTTCCACCTGGGAAACCAGTTCTTCTGTTTCATGGGTGTTCTGATTCTCATCGTTCACCAGTGTAACAGCCTTGTAGACAATCACAGCCAGTTTTTTGCGGAGATTTTCTGCTTCAGGGTCACAGGATACATAGTCCAGTGCAAAGATATCGATTCCGGCCACAAAGGGAAAACCGTGGTATTTTTCCAGGAAATCTTTTTTTATGCAGATACTTTTCCCGTTGCACACACGGGTAAGCAGGCGGTATCCCATAACAGTGCTTTCCGGAATGTAGAAGCCTTTTGGCAGTTCCCTGCGGATGACAGCGTTAAAGCGGATATAATCATCCCGGAGCATACAGATATCCAGATCATCATCCCAGGGGATAAAACCTTTATGACGTACTGCGCCTAAGAGAGTGCCCCGGTCTGCGAACCACCGGATATGATGCTTTTTGCATATCCGGGCCACCTCCTCCAGCACTTCAATCTGGGCCGCCCAGGAACGTTTCATCAGGGCCGGTACATAGAAACCGTCCCTTACCTCATCTTCAAAAAAGGAATCCGGAAATAGCATATGTTCCTCCTTCTATTTGACTATCTGTATTGAAAATCTGTTTCAGCGGAACGGAGATACCACAATTTTTTCTGTCCACACATCCTTTGTGTCCTCTCCGGCAAACGTAGTCAGGTAATCAATATACGCCATCCGCATCTTCTCAGACTGTACAAGCACTTTATCAGCGCGGATCACACCTGGTGCAGATACATAATATCGCATATTGTAAACCGCCCGTGTGTCATCTGGTTCAATCTCATCCGTAATAAAATAAGGAATGTACACCAGCTTTTCTGTATACTGCTGCAGATTTTTGGAGTAGAAAAATGGGTGTACGCTGGTGGTAAGATTGCAGTCATCGTAGGGATTGTGGATCAGTATCACATCCGGATGGCGGTTTGGAAAATCATAGCTGTTGTAATCTGTTATGGTGACAGAATCAGGAAATAAATTCCCTTCATACTGCATATCCCGGAGACTTCCGTCCAGATTCCGGTAATAATAGGGAACCGGGATCACATATACATCCCATTCCGGGTCTGCGCAGGCGGCTCTCCAGGCGGGCTCCAGACTGTTCCATGCAGAAGCCTTGTAGGGAAGAAATACTACTTCCTTCCGGTTATTTTCTGACATTATTTCCTCCTTGCCGTCCAGATCATTGGACATTGTGTTATTGATTAACGTGAAGACAGGGTTCAGGACAGGGACAAATAGCCTGAGTATGTATCATGGTATTTTGACGTTTCCGCTTCCAGTCCCCATCCTCTATCCAGTATCTGGCCAGAAAGTTAAATTCTCCTTTTGACACCTGGGCCAGATGGTTCTCAAGGGCCTGATAGGCGGGATATTCGTGTCCGCCACCTGCCCGGTAGGGGGTCATATAGTGTTCTCCGAACTGGATCCGCAATGCTTCCTGATACTGTACAGGAACAGCGACATCCATTTGTTCAAATGGGATCAGGACAGAAGAACGATAGGCCTCCAGAGGAAAGCTCCAGGTTCTGTCGCGGACCCAGTTAGGCATGAAAGCTACCTCTGTCCCTCCGGAGTTGGTATACATGGAAAATATGTTTTCCAGAAGTATATAGAGCTGTTCCTTTATGGATGAGTTATGGTCAAAGGTTATATGGAACAGGTTCTCGAATTCTGAGAGCATAGCCAGGGTCTGTTCTGTATTCTGGTTCTCTGGGGTGACCTCTTTCGCGGCGACCCAGACGGTCAGCGCGAGCCGGATCCGCAGATTCTCATCCTCCGGACGTGGTGCTACATAATCCAGTACAAAGATATCAATTCCTGTCCGGAAAGGGAAATTATGAAATTTGTACAAATGGTTTTCTTCCAGACAGAAGGGTTCTCCATACAAGATACTGGTCAACAGCCTCTGGTTATCATTTCTGTTTTTGGGAATAAAATATCCTTTTGGGAGTTCCTGCTCTGCCACTTCCATAAACCGGTTAAAATCATCCCGGAGCATACAGATATCCAGATCATCATCCCAGGGAATATACCCGCCATGACGCACAGCTCCCAGCAGTGTCCCGCGGTCAGCGAACCAGTGGATCTGATACTTCTCGCAGATCCTGGCCACATCGGCCAGTACTTCCATCTGGGCCGCCCAGGAACGCTTCATCAAAGCAGGAACATAGAAACCGTCTCTCACTTCATCTTCAAAAAAGGAATCGGGAAATTGCATATGGGGTACCCCCTTGATCGTCATTAAAAGGCAAAACCTACGTTTTCTACAAAGTATATCGTCAAAAAAAAAAATAAATTAACTTTGGATGTAAAGTCAAGCAGACCATTAGCCGGAATTGTCAGAAGGAGATATCTGTTATTTAATTTTAGAATCCATGCTAAACTTATTATAATACCTGAAAGAGGCTCAAACATCAGGCAGGATATTGCAGAGAAAGGAGCATATTACAGAGGAAATGTGGGATATCTTCAATTTAAGGATCAGGCCCAACGTGGTTCATTTTGTGCAGTCTCATTATGCTAAGGACTTCCTCAAACGGAATATGGGGATAACGGATACCTTGTTTCAGAAGGATTATATCAATGATGAGATCGCTGAATTTGCCGCCTCACACCGGGATACTTATAAGCGTAAAAATATATGCTTGTACAATCCAAAGAAAGGATATGAAAAGCTGGAGCCAGTGATCAGGGCATGCAGGAAGGATATCCAGTGGGTACCTTTAGCGGGTTATAAGCCCCTGGAGATGGCGCAGCTAATGTGTCAGGCAAAGCTGTATGTGGATTTTGGCCGGCATCCGGGTAAGGATCGTATTCCAAGAGAGGCCGCGGTATGTGGCTGCTGTATCCTGACCAATCAGGAAGGGAGTGCGGCCTATCCCCAAGATGTGGGGATTAATGAGAAATATAAAATCAAAACCACCGAAGATGTAGAAACCGTTTTAGAAACGGTATATGATCTGGTAGATCATTATGATGAGCGGAGTGGGGAATACTCTGACTATAGGGTGACTGTTGAGAATGAAAAACAAGAGTTCATGCAGGAAGTGCATTCTGCGGTTGAAATCCTAAAAGAACGTGTCCGGAAGTATGAGGACATGAAGATACATGCAGATGATCTTGAAGAGCATGAGAGAATTCTGGCTTCCTTTGAATCTGTAGCAGATCAGATGAAACAATTGATTCTGGAAGCAAAATCAGCCTGCCAGCAGGGGCGCGTCGGTGTTATTGACAAATTGCTGACCACGGATTATATGCTGCAGATTCTGAGAGAGTCTTTATATATGGAACTGGATTCTCTGGCAGATCTGGAGTCATTTGATTTGGTACGGGAAACAAGAGCTGATGGAAGCGAGTGAAAAAGATCAATATCCTGCTGTAGGTTCCGGATGAGTTTGTTGACTTACAGCAGGATATTTTAAATGCAGGATTGGTATGACAGAGGGTGTCTACGGCACCGACACCGCCCACAACGGCCCCCCACTGTCATAATTATGTTTCAGCTCCGACAGCAGCGCCCCCAGATCCCAGTCCTTTTTGCAGTTCTCATAGCGGTTTGGGTCTGCGATGGAGACGTAGCCGTTGTCCAGTACCCGGGTGATCAGGACGAAATGTCCGTTCTCTGTCAGGGAGCCTCTGCCCATAAGGGCTACCAGGATGTGGCCGGATGTAAGCAGTGTCCGGACATTCTCAGGGGAACGGTCCTGGACACTTTCTACCCTCAGACCATAAGCTGCCAGGGCTTCCGGGATCAGGCTGTGATAGGAGCCGCTGTGGGAAGCATACTGTCCGTTGGCAGCAGCCCATTGTGCCATATCCTGGGGGGTGACGCTGCTGCCCTCCAGGGAGAAGCTGCTGATCAGCATGGCTACAGCGGTAGGGCCGCAGCCGTATTTCTTCATGGGGTCGGCGCCGCCATAGAGAAAGTCCCGCCACCGGGCGTCTCCCTGGCTGTAATAGATCATGGGGCCTATGGAAGTGTCCAGGATCGAGGAATAGACGATGCCCTCTTCCGTGACAAAGGCTTCCATGTCCAGGTCTGAGAGCTCACCCAGCTCATGGGGTTCCTGGGAATCGCCGTCGCCCTCGCCGGAAGGACTCGCGGTATCAGAACCGGAGGTTTCCGCGCCGTCGGGCAAAAGAGTGTCTATGGCCAGAGCTTCAAGCCCTGGCAGGCGGTTTCCGCTGGCCGGTATCATGGTTCCATAAGGTCCCAATATTGCCGTGGCTGGAGAAACGGCGGCATCGGCAGCAGTACTAATATTGTCAGAAGTATTACTGTCCAGTATTCCTGGATTGAAATACACAAAAAGGCTTGTTACAACCGTCGCTGCTGACAGGAAGATCCCGGTCCCTATAAGTGCCGGAAACAAACGGCTCCCGGATGGACGTCCGGGAGTAACATTGGGTTGCATGTTCTTTCTTTTTTTCATATTCTCGATAATACGATCTGGGGAATGGAGCTTAAGGAAGCCTGCATACATACAGCACCGATTTTGTAAGCTTCCATGGGCATACCATATACAACACAGCTTTCCTTGTCCTGTCCGATGGTGTAGGCGCCATTTTTGCGCATACGGAGAAGTCCGGCAGCACCGTCGGCTCCCATGCCTGTCAGCAGGACTCCAATGGCTTTGTCACGGACAAGATTTGCCACAGAGTCGAAGAGGGCATCTACGGATGGTGCATGGCCGCTGACCTTTTCTCCTGGGAGACACTGGACCGCATATCCGGATCCCATACGGACGAGACGCATCTGCAGACCTCCAGGGGCCAGAAGAGCCAGACCAGGCTGGACCTTGTCGCCATTCTTAGCCTCCCGCACTTCCATCTTGCACAGACGGTTCAGGCGCTCCGCATACATACCGGTGAAGCCGGCGGGCATATGCTGGGTGATAACGATCCCCGGCATCTTGGCAGGGAACTGGCGCATGACATCCAGAATCGCCTCCGTGCCTCCGGTAGAAGCGCCGATGGCGATGATCTTCTCGTTGATGGCAGTGGTGGATTTAGGCGGAACCAGGGTTCTGACAGGGGCTGTGCGGTTCCAGGCCTGGGACGGGGCCGGAATAGAGGAGGTGCTGATACCTCCGCCAAAGCCGGCAGAAGGAACACGGACCTGGGACTTGGAGGCGATTACCAGCTTGGTCAGCAATGTGGCAACAAACGCCTCCTTCAGGATATGATTCTCGATATCCGGCTTCCGCACAAAATCCACAGCGCCCACGGCCAGAGCGTCAAACACCTTCATATTCAGGGAAGACACCAGGATGACCGGGATAGGATATGTGGGGAGGAATTCCTTAAGGAAATCAAGACCCGACATACCAGGCATCTCAATGTCCAGAGTAACTGCATCAGGTTTCAGAAGCGGTATCTTGTTTTTGGCGTCAAAAGCATTTACCGCATATCCAATGATCTCAAAACGTGGGTCTGCATTGATATTCTGAATCAGAAAACTGCGGAAGAGAGCAGAATCGTCGATTATCATAACCCTGATTTTTTTCTGCATATGACTCCTTCTTTCATAATGTTGTATACTCATGAAATTTTAAGCACCTGCTTTTGCAGCCTATATGGGGCTGCCGCAAAAAGCAGAGTTCCCACTATATAGTACGAATGACATGGCAGTTGGGACTATATGTATTGGAACTGCTTGATTTTGCGGCACCCCCATATTTTGTCAGACAAAATTACAGAAATATTCAGGCCTTCTTCTGGTAAATAGCAGGTGTAATATACTGGTAAGGACAGTTGACCTTGTTCAGTCCCTCAGAATGCCCGATAAAGAGGTATCCGCCGGGAACGGTAGCATTGTAAAAACGCTGTACAAGCGCGTCCTTGGTAGGCTGGTCAAAATAGATCATCACGTTCCGGCAGAAGATCAGGTCAAAGGGTCTGCGGAACTTGATGGGATCCATCAGATTGAATGTCCGGAAGATCACGTTCTGCCGGATCGCCGGAGCCAGTGTGTAAGAACCGTTAGCCCCCCTGGTAAAGTATTTCCGTTTCCAGGCTTCAGGAAGACGGGAAAGACTGTCCTCCTGATAGCTGGGATTCTGGGCCGTGTTCAGGATCTGCTGGGAAATATCCGTGGCAAGGATCCTGGTATCCCAGGAGCCTGCCTGGGCGCCGAAGAATTCCTTTAAGTACATGGAGGTGGTGTAAGCCTCCTCGCCGGAAGAGCAGCCGGCACTCCAGATGGAAAGTATCTTGTCGGTGGCATGCTTCTTGGCCAGCATGGGAAGGACAGTATTCTGGAGAAACTCAAAATGCTCCTCCTCACGGAGAAAATAAGTATAATTGGTGGTCAGCTTGTTCAGCATGGATGTGACCATGTCCTTATCATTACCGGAGATGATAGCATCCACATACTGGGAAAAGCTGCTATAACCATTGGCCTTCAGCGTGTTGGAGAGGCGGCTGACGATCAGCTGTTTCTTCTTGCTGAGGTCGATTCCATAATGTGTCTTAATATGGGAAGACAACCGTTCAAAATCGGCATCTGTTAAATTCATCGCTACCATAGAATCGTTCACTCCTAAAATAATACTGGCAAAACTAGTACCGGCATTCTGCAAGTGCGTGGCAGTCAAAGGACATAAGCACACTGCCGTCACTCATAGTCACCATACCGTTCAGCAGCTTCTGCTGCCGCTTCACAGGGATCGGATGGACATCCTGCATGTCAATATCCGTTACCTGGCGGACAGAATCCACTACTATACCCAGGGGAACAGAATCTACGTCAATGACGATAATACAGGTCTGGTCATTAAGCTCCACACCCTGTTTGCCCATACACAGGCGGACATCCACTACCGGCAGAAGCTGGCCGCGCAGATTGATGATCCCTCTGATAAAGGGAGGCAGCATAGGGATATACGTAATGGGATATCCCGTAATGGTCTCGATAATATAGTTCGTGCTCAGAAAAAGGACCAGACCACCTGACTCAAAGGTCAGACAGCGCTCTACGGAAGAGGACTCCTCCTGAACTTCTGTTGCATCCGGATTTTCATTCATTACTTGTTCTGACATGATTCATCCCTCCATAATTAAGCATTCTCAATGGCAGCAGTGTACAGGCTGATAATATCCAGGATAATGCTGATATTTCCATCGCCCAGAATCGTACACCCGGCAATGCCGGAATTTTTAAGGTTAAAGCTGCTCAGGAACGTGGGGAGCGGCTTTACAACTACCTGCTGTTCGCCGATCAGATTGTCGACAAACAGGCAGTAGGAACGGTCGGTGGCTTCAACCCACATCAGGATGCCTTCCTCGGCGGAGGTAACTTCCGTCTCCAGATTAAAGAATTCGTGGAGGCGGATGATGGGATAGAAGCTGCCCAGGCAGTCTACCATCTCATTGCCGGATTCATCACGGATGATCTGATCCGCAGTGATCTTAAAGGACTGACGGATATTGGCAATAGGAATGGTGAAAATGGAACTGCCCACAGTCACCTTCATGCCATCCATGATGGCCATGGTCAGAGGAATCTTCAGAGTCATGGTAGTGCCGACACCCAACTCGCTGGAGATGGTGATGGTACCGCCCACGGATTCCACATTCTTCTTAACTACATCCATGCCTACGCCACGGCCGGAGTACTCGGTTACTTCCTTATTAGTAGAGAAGCCGGGGAGCATGATCAGTCCCAGGGCTTCCTTCTGGGTATATTCACTTTCGGGCTTGGTCAGGATACCCTTCTCCCTGGCCTTGGCAAGGAGCTTGTCGGGATCCATGCCGTAGCCGTCATCGGATACAGCGATGACGACTTCGCTACTGGTGTGGGAAGCGGACAGGATCAGCTCGCCCTGGGGATCCTTGCCTGCGGCGATTCGCTCGGCAGCAGTGGCTTCGATGCCATGATCCATACTGTTGCGGACGATGTGCATGATCGGGTCCTGAATGCTGTCCACAATATTCTTATCGACTTCCGTGTCTTCTCCGATGATGGTCAGACGGACATCCTTGTTCAGGTTCTGTTTCATATCGCGGACAATACGGTTCATCTTCTGGAACACGCCGGAGATGGGAACCATCCGCAGTGACATAGCCGTATCCTGAAGGTCGTCTGTAAGCTTGCGCAGCTGGCGGCCGGACTTCATGAAATTGTCGTAGCTGTCCCGTGGCAGAAGCTGCAGCTCCGGAGATGCGGTAACCATGGATTCGGTGATTACGATCTCGCCTACGATGGCCATGAGACTGTCCAGCTTGGACAGATTCACACTGATCAGGCTCTGTTTGACCGGCGCTCCGGAGGATGCCTTGGGAGCCGGCGCGCTCTTGGGTGCAGCCGGGGCAGCCTTGGGAGAAGCAGGAACAGCCGGAGCAGCTGCGGGAGCGGGCGCTGCCGGGGCCGGTTCTGGGGCCGGCTCTTCCTTGCCTGCCGCGCTCATCAGCTCATAGGAGCTGATATGGTTCTGGGATTTGATGATATCAACGGCCTGGGAGGCAACATCCTGGGAATCAAAGGCAAAGAAGAATCCATTGTCAATAATCTCCTGGGTGGCATCCGGATTGGACTCCATGTCACTGGGATAGTAGCGGAAATCAACCCCGCATTCCTTCACGGCGTTGGCGACCATATAGGCCCGCAGATTCTCCATGCCCACGCCTTCTTCCAGAAAGAGGTGGAGAAAACATTCTGCTTTGGGATCATCGGGAAGGGAGATCCCCTTGTCGGCAGGAGCGGCGGCCGGGGCTGCCCCGGGAGCCGCGGTCCCTGCCGGTTCTTCTTCAGTGGCAGCGCCGCTGATCTTCTTTAGAAAATCATTGATATCCTTGGCAAAGTCATCAATATTCTCGATCAGAGGTTCTCCGTTCTCAACCTTGGTGATCTCCCCTCTCAGATAGTCCTCGGAGCGGAACATCAGATTGAACAGTTCTTTTTTATGACTCTGGTCCAGGGAATCGATGCCCTTGTCACGGATATAGAAGAACAAATCCTCAATATGATGGGTGATTGTAGCGAGAGTCGCATATTCCATCATGGCTGAAGAACCTTTGATGGTGTGCATGATCCGGAAAATCTCGTTGACGTCGTCAGAGGAGAAATCCCCTACCTTTTCATCGGCAACCAGCATTTCATCCAGCCGGTCCAGGAGTGAATTGGTTTCGTACAAATAAGTGTCAAGCATGCCTTCCATACCATTATCCATTATATTAGCACCGCCTTTTCAAAATTTTCTTTACAATACAATCCTAATTCTGTACATCGACAAAAACCAAAAAAATATAAGAGAAGATCATCCGATTTTGCCGCAAAAAACGGATTGTACTAAAATAAATACAAAAAACATAAAAAAATACCCTAAAAAGACTTACATTTGTACCAGTGTCTGTCGATATACTTAAAAGGAAATGGGCTTTTTCTGCCCTGCAGCCGGAGTACTGCAAGCCAAGAATTTTTAAAGATAGGAGGAAAGGGTATGGATATGACAATGAGCATAGCCTCTCTGGGTATGGCCATGAGTGCCTCACAGTTCATGCTGGATGCGAATTTCGCACTTATGGGCAAGACACTTGACATAGCCGAGATGCAGGGGGAGGCCATGCAGGGAATGATTGATATGGCAGTTCCCAGCTTTCACATGCTTGATGTGTACGCATGACTGGTAAAGGGACACGCGGTTCAGGCTGTCCGGCGCCTGCCAGCAGAGCTGCTGGCAGAGACCGGGGATGGCTATTTAAAGTAAAAGGACGAGGATAAGAGAAATGAAAAACTTAAACATGAGTAAAAAGGTTGTGGTTGCGTTCAGTACCGTGATCATCTGTTTTCTGTTCACGATCATATTCTGCATTATGGGGATGAATACCATCGGCAGCAAATATGACACATTTTTTCACGTGAGACACGAGGCCACCCTGCGTGCGCGGAGTATGCGCGTGAACCTCCAGTCGGAAGTCAAGAGTATTGTTATGGCGGCGGTGGCCGTAGCCAACGGGGAAGATGATTCTGCCGTCAATGATCTGCTTGCCCAGTCTGATGCGGGCTATAAGGCCATTGAGTCAGAGCTTACATGGTTCCAGACAGAATTCGACGGGGATATCTCTCTTTTGAATAATCTGTTATCCATGATGGGCAATGCTTCACCCCTGCGGACCCAGATCATTTCCCTGATCCGTGAGGGCACCCCGGATGCCCTGAAAGAGGCCCAGGAGATTATTTTGAATGAGTATAATCCTCTTGCCGATCAGGCGGCCCAGCTGATCCTCCAGTTCAACGAGGAGCAGAATGCCATTGCTACCAGCAACTACAACAGTGCCATGAACACGCAGAGGCTCCAGATGGTTATCGCTGTGGTCATAGTGGTGTTAGCCGTGGTTATCGCGGTCTTCATGGCCCTGAGCCTGATCCATACAGTGGTTACCCCGGTTCAGGAGATCATGGGATGTATGTCCAGCATCGAAAATGGTGACCTGAATGTGGATGTCAGATACGAATCCAGAGACGAGCTGGGAGTCCTGGCCAACAGCATGCGCGCAACCGTCAAGTTCCTGGAGAGCGTTATCGGCGATCTGGATTACATCCTTACCGGATACGGCAACGGTGATTTTACCGTTACTTCCAAAATCAGTGACAAGTATGTAGGTGATTACAAGTCCCTGCTGACCAACATTACAAAGCTGCAGCAGAGTCTGAGCGGTGTTTTCGTCCAGATCAACCAGTCTGCCGACCAGGTATCAGCAGGTTCCGACCAGGTATCTTCCGGGGCCCAGGCACTTTCCCAGGGCGCCACGGAGCAGGCTTCTTCTGTGGAAGAGCTTGCAGCCACGATTAATGAGATCTCCGGTCATATCGGTCAGAATGCAGAGAGCGCAAGGTCTGCCAGCGAGCAGTCCGGCCAGGTGAAGGAACAGGCGGACGAGAGCAGCAAGCGCATGCAGGAGATGCTGTCTGCTATGTCTGATATCAGCAATACTGCCGGTGAGATCGGAAAGATCGTCAAGAGTATTGAGGATATCGCATTCCAGACCAATATTCTGGCATTGAATGCGGCTGTTGAAGCTGCAAGAGCCGGAGCTGCCGGTAAGGGATTCGCAGTAGTTGCAGATGAGGTGCGGAATCTGGCAGGTAAGTCTGCAGATGCTTCCAAGAATACTTCTGTTCTGGTTGAAGGTGCGATCCAGGCTGTTGAAAAAGGTAATAAGATTGCCAATGAGACCGCAGAGGCTCTGGGCCAGGTGGTGACCGGAGTTGACAGTGTGGCTATTACCATTGACAAGATCTCTTCTGCCAGCAAGGAACAAGCAGAGGCTGTGAAACAGGTGACCCAGGGTATTGACCAGATCTCCAGTGTGGTACAGACAAACTCTGCTACGGCTGAGGAGAATGCGGCCTCCAGTGAGGAGCTGTCCGGTCAGGCCCAGATCCTTAAGAATCTGGTAGGCCAGTTCCGCCTTCCGGGCGACAGCAGCAGTATGGTGCCCAGCAGCGTGCCTTCCAGTTCCGCTTCCTCCTATGATTCAGGAAGCTCCTACAGCAGCAGCTCTTATGACTCGGGAAGTTCCTACAGCAGTTCTTCCTATATGGGCAACGACAAATATTAAATTAAAGCAGATTCTTAGAAAGGGGATTGCGGAAAGCAATCCCCTTTGAATTGCTGCATATTTTTCCAGTAAATACCTTTATATCCTTATGTTTTCAAAGAAACAGCCGAAATTCCTAATAGAGATAAGAGACCAAGGATGGTGTCTTGATATGAGAAAGGAGGATTCAGATTAGTATGTCTACAATTAATTCTTTTAATGCCGGCTATTATGGGGTATCTGCCAGTTACACAGCATCCAAGACAGCAGAGACAGCTGCTGAGAAAACAACCGATGAGAAGGTGGAGAGCACCTCTTCCCAGAAGACCAGTGATGTAGATACTTTTGAGAAGACCCAGAAGCGCCTGTCTGCTGACCAGCTCAAGGCGATTCAGCAGCAGCAGATGGATTCCATGACCAAGATGCTCAACAGCATGCTGAACACCCAGGCCAAGAAAGCAAAACTGGCTTCCAACGGAATCAGCAAGGATCTGTTCTCAGATCTTACCGTTACTCCAGAGCAGAAGCTGGCTGCACAGCAGGCGATCTCCGAGGATGGAGAATGGGGTGTGAATGCAGTGGCTACACGGATCGTGGATATGTGCGTATCCTTATCCGGCGGAGATTCTTCCAAGCTTGACGAGATGCGTGCCGCTGTTGAGAAGGGCTTCCAGCAGGCTGGTGCACAGTGGGGATCTTCCCTGCCGTCTATCTGTAATGATACCCATGATGAGATCAACAAGAGATTTGATTACTGGGAGCAGAACGGTTCTATGAACGGTTATGTATATGGAGTGACTGGTGCAGATGCCAAATAGTCCGGGAAATATCTGGACCACTGTATGTAATAAGGCAAGAAAAGGGGCAGGGCCTGATGGCTTTGCTCTTTTTTCTTGGCATCAAAATCGTGAAAATGATTTGACAGCAGTGTGGGTGGATATTATTATAATAAAAAAGATGAATCAATAGATAGGAGACCAGGATTATGACATTCACTTACCCGGCAATATTCACGCCCCATAAAGACGGCAAAGGCTATCATGCAAAGTTCCCGGATCTGGAGTGCTGCGAGGTGGACGGAGGGGATCTGGAGGATACCATCGACGAGGCCAAGGAGGCTGCTTATAATTGGCTGGCTCTGGAGCTGGAAGAGGGAGGAGAGTTCCCGGAGACAACTCATATCGAGGATATGGAGCTGCCCCAGGGCAGCTTTGCGAAGAATCTCATGGTGCGCATTAAGCTGCTGCCGGACAATGACTGATACCCGGTGCTTTTCGGTGGCAAGAAGATTAAGAAAAGGCGAGGAAACGGTATGAATCAGATACAGCGGTCCATGTGTCCTTACGACTGCCCTGCTTCCTGCGGGCTGCTGGTTGAGACCCATGGTACAAGAGTGGTCAGTGTTAAAGGAGACCCGGAGAATGAAGCAACCAGGGGGCTGATCTGCAACAAGATGCAGCATTATGAGGATTCTGTCTATGCCCCGGGGAGGATCCTGGTGCCTCTGAAACGGACAGGGAAGAAGGGGGAGGGCAAATTTGCCCCGGTTTCCTGGGATGATGCGGTGGAAGAGATCACCGGCCGGTGGAAGGAGATCATCAGAGAGTATGGGGGAGAGGCTCTGCTGCCGGTGTATTTTTCCGGAGTCATGAGCCTGGTCCAGCGCAAGTGCAGCGATGCCTTGTTCAACCGGATGAATGCAAGCCAGCTGGTAAAGACCTTGTGCTCCACGGCCAAAGGGGCAGCTTATGAATCGGTGGTGGGAAAGACCGGGTGCCTGGATCCGCGGGAGCTGGAACTCAGTGATCTGATCCTGGTATGGGGGAGTAATGTAAAGGCTACCCGGATCCACACGATGCCGGTGTTGAAGCGGGCCAGGGAGGCGGGGAAAAGGGTCATCCTCATTGAGGCCTGCGGGAAAGCCATGTCTTCTTACTGTGACGAGACGATTCTGATCCGGCCGGGGACAGACGGCGCCCTGGCTTTGGCTGTGATGCATGTCCTGGAGCGGGAGCATCTGGCAGATCAGGCATTTTTAAAGGATAAGGCAATTGGTTATGAGCAGTTCAGGGATACACTCCCTGAGTACACACCCCAGTGGGCAGAAAAGATAACCGGGATTCCGGCAGAGAGGATCGAGGCTCTTGCCAGGGAATTCGGCGCAGCGAAGGCTCCGGCCATTCTTTTCGGAACCGGAGCGACCCGCTATGGGAATGGGGGGATGACCACCCGTCTGATTCTGATTCTTTCTGCGTTCACGGGCGCCTGGGGAAGACCGGGCGGCGGATACTGCGGGAACAATCCGGTGGGGAGGCCCTTTGTGGATGAGAGCCGTGTGGTCCGGTCTGACTTCCGGACAAGACCAGGAAGGAGCATCAATATCAATCTTCTGGGGCAGGCCCTGGAATGCCGGGAGCCGGACAAGATGATCAGGGGGATCTATGTCAATGGCGGGAATCCGGTGAATACCGTGGCGGATCAGACGGCGATTCTGCGGGGACTTGCCCGGGAGGATCTCTTTACGGTGGTTCACGAGCGTTTCCTGACGGATACGGCAAAATATGCGGATATCGTGCTGCCGGCGACATTTTCTGTGGAGCAGTCGGATGTGCTGGGGGCTTATGGGTACTGCAGCTTCGGCCACATGCGGAAGGTTGTGGAGCCTGCAGGGGAATGCCGAAGCAACTGGAATACGGTCTGTATCCTGGCCAAAGCCATGGAATATGAGGATGCATTTTTTGACCAGAGTGAAGAAGAACTGGTGAAGGAGCTGCTGGAGCATCCCCAGGAGGGGCTTGCGGGACTTTCGGATGAGGCATGGGCGCGTCTGAGGGAAGGCGGCGTGGTGTCGGTGCCATATGCCGACCATACGGATTTCAGGACGCCCAGCGGCAAATTCCAGATCGTGGATGAGAATCTTCCGGAGCCGGTGCCATATTATAAGGAAGCTTATGGTGGAAGGGAACCGCTGCGTCTGGTGATGGTACCGGATCTGCGCACGCTGAATTCTACATTTCTGGAGCGGGGCGCCCTGGTGGAGCAGCGGGGCGCAATGAAGCTGATGATGCATCCAAAGGATGCAGAAAGCCGCGGGATCAAAGATGGGGATCCGGTGTCGGCTTTTAATGAACTGGCCGAAGTAGAGTTCGTGGCGGAGTTTACAGAGCTGGTAGCACCAGGGACTGTGGCTGTATCCGGGGTGTACAGTTCGGATATTACCGGGAAGCGGCTTCAGGTCAATGCTCTGCATCATGGGCGGCTGTCGGATATGGGAGCGGCGACCACGATGAATGATAATGCAGTGGAGGTCGTGGGAGGAAAGGATTCTGCTCTTGACAAAGAATGGAAAATATCTTACTGTTACATGTAATTAAAATAAGAGGAAAGGAAGAATGGAACAATGGCAAGCGAAAAGAAACTGGTGGAAGCCATTACATCCATGGATGTGGATTTCGCCCAGTGGTATACGGATGTAGTGAAGAAGGCGGAGCTGTGTGATTATGCAAGTGTAAGGGGATGCATGGTGATCAAGCCGGCTGGCTATGCGATCTGGGAAAATATCCAGAAGGAGCTGGACAGGCGGTTCAAGGAGACGGGAGTGGAGAATGTATACATGCCCATGTTCATTCCGGAGGGGCTGCTCCAGAAGGAGAAGGATCATGTGGAGGGTTTTGCGCCGGAGGTGGCCTGGGTGACCCATGGTGGTTTGGAAGAGCTGCAGGAGCGGATGTGTGTGCGGCCTACATCTGAGACCTTATTCTGTGATTTTTATGCCAAAGATATCCATTCTTACCGGGATCTTCCCAAGCTGTACAATCAGTGGTGTTCTGTGGTGCGCTGGGAGAAAACCACCCGTCCCTTCCTGCGTTCCAGGGAGTTCCTGTGGCAGGAGGGTCACACGGCCCATGCCACGGCCCAGGAGGCCCAGGAGCGCACCATTCAGATGCTGAATGTGTATGCGGACTTCTGTGAGGAGGTTCTGGCGATTCCGGTGATCCGGGGCCAGAAGACGGACAAGGAGAAATTCGCCGGAGCGGAGGCCACCTATACCATTGAGTCCCTGATGCATGACGGCAAGGCCCTTCAGTCCGGCACCAGTCACAATTTTGGTGACGGATTTGCAAAGGCCTTCGGCATTCAGTATGCGGCAAAGGACAATTCCCTCCAGTATGTACACCAGACCTCCTGGGGTATGACCACCCGTATGATCGGCGCCATTATCATGGTTCATGGAGATGACAATGGTCTGGTGCTTCCGCCCAGGGTCGCGCCCACCCAGGTGGTGATCGTTCCCATCCAGCAGAAGAAGGAAGGGGTTCTGGACAAGGCTTTTGAGCTTCGGGATATGCTGTCCGGTTTCCGTGTGAAGGTGGACGATTCGGACAAGAGTCCTGGCTGGAAGTTCAGCGAGTCGGAGATGCGGGGGATTCCGGTCCGTGTGGAGATCGGGCCCAGGGATATGGAGAATGGTCAGGCAGTGCTGGTGCGGCGCGATACCCATGAGAAGATGACAGTGGCGATTGAGGAGCTGGCAGACCGTGTGGGAGAGCTGCTGGAGCAGATCCAGAAGGATATGCTGGAGCGGGCCAGAACCCACCGGGATGCCCATACCTATGTGGCAGAGGATCTGGACAGCTTTGTGAAGACTGTCAATGAGAAGCCGGGATTCGTCAAGGCCATGTGGTGCGGCTGTCAGGAGTGCGAGGACAAGATCAAGGAGCTGACCAGTGCCACCTCCCGCTGTATGCCCTTTGAGCAGGAGCAGATCTCGGATAAATGTGTCTGCTGCGGGAAACCGGCAGTGAAGATGGTGTACTGGGGGAAGGCGTATTAAGAATGTAACGGTTCAGGGGGCCCATGGAGGTTTGCTTAAGAACAGGAGAAAGGTTAATGCAGATTCCGCAGCAGGTTGCGTATATCATTGATAAACTGAATACCAGGGGCTTTGAGGCTTATGCTGTGGGCGGCTGCGTCCGGGATACCTTGCTGGGGCGTGAGCCGGGGGACTGGGATATCACTACCTCGGCGAAGCCGGAGCAGGTGAAAGCCCTGTTCCGGCGGACTGTGGATACCGGGATCCAGCATGGGACTGTGACGGTTCTCATAGACAGAACCGGGTATGAGGTGACGACCTACCGGATCGACGGGATCTATGAGGACGGCAGGCATCCCAGACAGGTGGAGTTTACCTCGGATCTGCTGGAGGATCTGAGGCGGCGGGATTTTACCATCAATGCCATGGCCTATAGCCACGATAAAGGGATTGTAGATGCCTTTGATGGCATGGGGGATCTGAAACGGAAGGTGATCCGCTGTGTGGGGAACCCCATGGAGCGGTTCAGCGAGGATGCCCTGCGGATCCTGCGGGCCATCCGGTTTTCGGCGCAGCTGGACTTTTCCATAGAGAAGGAGACCTGGGAGGCCATAGGGCAGATCGCGCCGAATATCGCCAAGGTCAGCCGGGAGCGGATCCAGGTGGAGCTGACCAAGCTGCTTTTGTCGGACCATCCGGAGCGGATGATGGATGTTTTTGAAACCGGGATCAGCAGGTATATTTTTGGGGAGTCTTATCAGTTGCTCCGGGGAAAGCCGGATGTTCCGGAAAATATTTCCCGGTTACTTAAGGAGGCCGCTCTTTCTGAAAGGCGGAATCTGCAGGAGGCGGCAAAACTCCCCGGGAAGAAGTATATCCGCTGGGCAGCATTTCTCAGTCGGGCAGGAGCAGATGGGGCTGTACGGATTCTGAAGGATCTGAAGCTGGACAATGAAACCATCCGCAGGGTGAAGACCCTGGTGTCCTGGGCAGGCAGGGAGCTGCCGGAGGAGGAGGCTTTTGTGCGCCGCGGTATGAGCCAGATGGAGCCGGAGGTGTGGGACGGAGTTCTGGCTCTTAACGGATACAGTCCGGCAATCCGGGAAATGACCCGGAGGATCCGGGAGCGGGGAGACTGTCTGGATCTGAAGCATCTGGCAGTCAGCGGTCAGGATCTCATAGCTGCCGGGGTGACGCCCGGGAAGGAGATGGGGGAGATCCTTGGCAGGCTGCTGGAGCATGTGCTGGAGAGGCCGGAGGATAACCGGAAAGAGGTGCTTTTGGGGCTGGGAAAGCCGGATGTACCAGTAGAATTCAGAAATAGCATACCCTCAGCAGCCGTGAGAGTTCAGGAGGATTTAAACTGTCGCCAGAAGCTGGAGCAGTAATCAGGATTTGTTCTGGCTGTCTGGAAATTTTCAAGATAATATGAAAAATACAGGAGAAAAGGACTGGGAAAATGAAAATACTGATTATAGAATGGAGCAGTTGTGCGAGGGATGATGTGGAGGATGCATTTGTCCAGGAGGGCCATAGCCTGGTGAGGGCTCCCTTTTCTATTGAAGGGAAAACTTACGATGATCTTCCGGAGATTGAAAGGCAGTTTGCCGCATTACTGGCGGGGGAAGCTCCGGACTTTGTTTTTACCGTAAACTATTATCCGGCAATTTCGAATCTTTGCAACAAGTATGGGATCCGCTATGTGTCCTGGATTTATGACAGTCCTTACCGGAGACTTTTTTCCCAGTCAGTGGTCAATCCCTGTAATGTGATCTATGTATTTGATAAACAGCTGTATCTGGAATGCCACAACGCGGGCATTTCCACAGTGCATTACCTCCCTCTTGCGTCCAATGTGGAGCGGGTGGATGCGGTGACAGCCAATGCTCCAGGGGCAGGCAGTTATAAGCAGGATGTTTCTTTTGTCGGCTCTCTTTATCTGGAAAACGGAAGTGCTTTCATACAGATGAAAGAGGCTTTGCCTGAGTATGCCAAAGGCTATCTGGATGCCCTGGTAGCTTCCCAGATGAAAATACAAGGTTACAATTTCATTGAGGAGGTGCTGGGACCGGTTATTGAGGATATGTCCAAAGCGTATCCATTGGTCCGGGAGCCGGGAGGTATAGAGTCCAGAGAATATTATTACTCCCAGTATGTAATCAATGAATGGATCACAGCTATAGACAGGATTGATCTGCTGGAGTCCATTGCCCAGAATCGGAAGGTGGATCTCTTTACCCAGTGCAAGGAGTATACTTCTCCCAATATCATGAATCATGGCATTGTGGACTACTATACAGAGATGCCCGTGATCTTCAGCCAGAGCAGGATCAACTTAAACATCACCCGCCGCGGCATCCAGAGCGGTATCCCTCTGCGGGCTATTGATATTATGGGAAGCGGCGGTTTCCTGCTGAGCAATTTCCAGGCAGATTTTCTGGATTACTTTGTGCCGGGGGAGGATTTTGTCTATTATGACAGCAAAAAAGATCTGCTGCGGAAGGTGGATTACTACCTGAGCCATGAAGCGGAGCGGCAGGCCATTGCGAAGAATGGGCATGATAAGGTCGCGGCGGCCCATACATACCGGCACAGGGTGCGGGAGATGCTGGATGGTCTTTGTTAAGCTGTGGCAGGCATTCTGCCTTTACAATGATCGTGATTTTCAGTATAATCGTTATAGAATCATAGAAACAGGATAGGAGTGGAAAGCGAGGTGACCCGGTATGCCGACAAATGAGAAAGAGTTTAACTGCAATTTGTTTGACCAGCTGACATTGATAGAAAGAATCGAGAGGCAGGTGGATAAGGGAGATCTGCAGGCAGTAAAAGAAGAAATAGAATTCCAGAAAAAGGAGATAAACCGCAAGCTATACCAGAAGCCACCATTAACAAGTGAGTAACAATTTTACTTGCGGGATTCCAGTGAGTATGTTATAATCCCCTTTAGTTATGGCTGCGGCCCATCCGGACAGTGGTGGGAGCTGACGGCCGGTTGAAATCACAGGAGGCGATAGTATGAAACACGTGAAGACTTTGAATAACAAGAACCTGAAAGAATCCATGAAGAAGGGCGGCTGCGGCGAGTGCCAGACTTCGTGCCAGTCCGCATGCAAGACTTCCTGCACCGTGGGCAACCAGAGCTGCGAGAACGCCAACCGGTAATCCAGGGATAGTGATCCGGCTTGTCTGATGTTCTTGTATAAGCAGGGCTGGCCGGAAGTGACAGGCTTAAAGAGCAGTCGTGGGATGATCTGTGCAGCCGGACTGGATGTACAGATGATTCCACGGCTGGTTTTGCCTTGTCCATGCAGGTAAGCGAACGTATCATGTCCGGAAACAGTTTGGGAGTAAGAACTGTTTCCGGACAAGAATGACCCCTGGGCGCTTGAGTGCAGGGGTTTTTCTACGTGTTTTAAGAGGAGAATAAGAGTGATTCATCAATACAAGAATAATGGCTATAATATTGTCATGGACATAGCCAGCGGGGCGGTCCACCTGGTGGACGATGTGGTGTATGATGCCATTGCGCTGCTGGAGCCGGAAGCAGGAGAGCTGGAGCAGCCGCAGCTTTTACCAGAGAGTGGGTGTCAGATGGTCCGTCGGGAGCTGTCCGGCCGGTATCCGGAGCAGGAGATCCACGAAGCACTCCTGGAGATCCAGGCGCTGGTGGACGCGGAGGAGCTGTTCACTAAGGATACCTATGAGGAATACGTCCTTGATTTCAAGAAGCGAAAAACCGTGGTCAAGGCCTTGTGTCTGCACATCGCCCACGACTGCAACTTGGGCTGTAAGTACTGTTTTGCCGAGGAGGGAGAGTACCATGGGCGGCGCGCCCTCATGTCCTTTGAGGTGGGGAAAAAGGCTCTGGATTTCCTGATGGACTCTTCCGGTGAGCGCCGGAATCTGGAGGTGGATTTCTTCGGCGGAGAGCCGCTGATGAACTGGCAGGTGGTGAAACAGCTGGTGGAGTATGGCCGTTCCCAGGAGGAGGCCAGAGGCAAACGGTTCCGTTTTACCCTGACTACCAATGGGGTGCTGTTAAATGACGAGGTCATGGATTTCTGCAACCGGGAGATGAGCAATGTGGTCTTAAGCCTGGACGGGCGGCGTCAGGTCAATGACCGGATGCGTCCCACCCGCGGCGGGGGAAAGAGCAGCTATGATATCATTGTCCCCAGGTTCCAGAAGTTTGCAAAGTCAAGGGCCGGAAAGGACTACTACGTGCGTGGAACCTTTACACGGTACAATCTGGATTTTGCCGAGGATGTGAAGCATTTCGCGGATCTGGGCTTTGATCAGATGTCCATGGAACCGGTGGTGGCGGATCCCCGGGAGCCTTATGCCATCCGGGAGGAGGATCTGCCCCGGATCCTCACGGAGTATGACCGTCTGGCGCTGGAATATATTAAAAGGAAGAAAGAGGGAAGGGGCTTCAATTTCTTCCACTTCATGATCGACCTGGACCAGGGGCCCTGCGTGGCCAAGCGGCTTTCAGGCTGCGGCTCGGGGACAGAGTATCTGGCTGTGACGCCCTGGGGAGATTTTTATCCCTGCCACCAGTTTGTGGGCCAGGAGGAATTCCTCATGGGCAATGTGGATACGGGGATCACCCGGACCGATATCCGGGATGAGTTCAAGCTGTGCAACGTATACGCCAAGGAGAAATGCAGGCAGTGTTTTGCACGATTCTACTGCAGCGGCGGCTGTGTGGCCAATTCCCAGCATTTCCACGGGAGCATTACGGACGCTTATGATATCGGCTGCGAGATGCAGAAGAAACGGATTGAGTGTGCCATTATGATTAAAGCGGCGTTATCGTAACAGTTCGTGGAATTTTCAAAAGTTAAAGGAGAAGAAAGATGAAGAACAGTAAAACAAAGGGCCTTCTGGGGCTTCTGGTATTGCTGGCTGCCATCGGTTTGTTTGGATTCTTTGGTTATGACACCATGGATGACATCAAGCTGGGCCTGGACCTGGCCGGCGGCGTCAGCATCACATACCAGACCGTGGAGACGAGTCCTACAGCAGAGGAAATGTCGGACACCATCTACAAACTCCAGCAGCGTGTCCAGAACTACAGCACAGAGGCGGAGGTGTACCAGGAGGGAAGCAACCGGATCAATATTGACATTCCGGGTGTTTCTGATGCCAACTCCATCCTGGAAGAGCTGGGGAAGCCAGGCTCTTTGATCTTTGTGGACGAGGCAGGCCAGGTGCTCCTTACAGGTGACCAGGTGGCATCCGCCAAGGCGGGGATCACCGAGCAGAACGGGATCCGGGCCTATATTGTGAGCCTGACCTTCACCGATGAAGGAACAAAGGCATTTGCAGATGCTACCACAGCCAATGTGGGCAAGAGGATCGCCATTATCTATGACGGCAGACTCTACTCCAATCCGGTGGTACGGGAAGCCATCACCGGGGGACAGTGCCAGATCGACGGCATGAGTGATTACGATGAGGCAGAGCAGCTTGCTTCCACCATCCGTATCGGTTCTCTGTCCCTGGAGCTTGAGGAGCTGCGCTCCAACGTGGTGGGAGCCAAGCTGGGGGAAGAGGCCATCTCTACCAGCTTAAAGGCAGGCACTATTGGTTTTGCCATTGTGGCTGTATTCATGGTTGCGGTGTATCTGGTTCCCGGTCTGGCGGCGGTTCTGGCCCTGGCACTGTATGTGGGCCTGATCCTTATCCTGCTGTCTGCTTTTGATGTGACCCTGACCCTGCCGGGTATCGCAGGTATCATCCTTTCAGTGGGCATGGCCGTGGATGCCAATGTCATCATCTTTACCAGAATCAAGGAAGAGATCGGCGTGGGCAAGACCGTGCGGTCTGCCATCAAGACCGGTTTCGCCAAGGCATTGTCCGCGATTCTGGATGGAAATATCACTACCCTGATTGCAGCCGCTGTGCTGTATCTGCGCGGTTCGGGTACAGTCAAGGGATTTGCCACCACTCTGGCCATCGGTATCGTGCTTTCCATGGTGACGGCTCTGTTCATCACCAAGGGCGCCCTGATTGCCCTTTACAATGTGGGATTTGAGGATGCTAAGTTCTATGGTACCAAGAAGGAGCGGACACCCATCAATTTCCTTGGGAAACGCAATATCTGCTTTATTATTTCCCTGGCAGTGATCGTGGCAGGCTGGGCCGGTATGGCGCTGAACAATGGCCAGATCGGCCATATTCTCAACTATGGTATGGACTTTACCGGCGGTACCTCTACCAATGTGACCTTTAACGAGGATATGTCCATGGAGGATATTTCTTCCAGAGTGGTGCCGCTGGTATCCGGGATCACCGGGGATGCGGATGTACAGACCCAGAAGGTGGCTGGTACTAACGAGGTCATCATCAAGACCAAGACTCTGACTGTTGACCAGAGAAAGGCCATGGAGGATGCCATGGTGGAGAATTTCGGCGTAGAGTCGGAGAAAATCACCACTGAGAGTATTTCCGGCGCGGTCAGTGTGGAGATGAAAAGGGATGCTATCGTGGCTGTGATTCTGGCCACGGTTCTGATGCTTTTGTATATCTGGTTCCGGTTTAAGGATATCAGGTTTGCGGCAAGTGCAATCCTGGCTCTGGTTCACGATGTGCTGGTGGTTATTACCTTCTATGCTCTGGCCAAGTGGTCCGTGGGATCCACATTTATTGCCTGTATGCTGACTATAGTGGGTTATTCCATCAACGCGACCATCGTAATTTTTGACCGTATCCGTGAGAACCTGGCGGCCAAGACAGTAAAGCAGTCCATGGAAGATATTGTGAATATCAGTATCACTCAGACCTTTACCAGAAGTATCAATACGTCCCTGACCACCTTTATCATGGTGTTTGTCCTGTTCCTTCTGGGGGTATCCTCCATCCGCGAGTTTGCACTGCCGCTGATGGTGGGCATCGTGTGCGGTACCTATTCATCCGTCTGCCTGGTAAGCGCTATGTGGTATGTGATGAATAACCGTAAGAAGAAAGAGGAGTAGAAGGCCGACAAGGAAAAGTTTGTATGAGATATCAGCTGATTACAACAGACGGGCGTGCCAAGCGCGCCCATGTGGAGACAGTCCACGGAACCATCGAGACGCCTGTGTTTATGAATGTGGGGACGGTGGCTGCTATCAAGGGTGGGGTTTCCACCGATGATCTGCGGCAGATCGGTACCCAGGTGGAGCTGTCCAATACCTATCATCTCCACGTGCGGACAGGGGACCGGCTGATCCGCCAGTTTGGCGGACTGCACAGGTTCATGAACTGGGACCGGCCGATTCTGACGGATTCCGGCGGGTTCCAGGTATTTTCCCTGGCCGGACTGCGCAAGATCAAGGAGGAAGGCGTCTACTTCAGCTCCCACATCGACGGTCACAAGATCTTCATGGGGCCGGAGGAGAGCATGCAGATCCAGTCCAATCTGGGATCCACCATCGCCATGGCCTTTGATGAGTGTCCTCCCAGCAGGGCGGAATATTCATACATCCAGAATTCCGTGGACAGAACGACCCGGTGGCTGGAGCGGTGCCAGAAGGAGATGGCGAGACTGAACGCTCTTCCGGATACGGTCAACCGCCGGCAGCTTCTCTTTGGGATCAACCAGGGAGGCGTGGTGGATGAGATCCGTATAAGTCATGCCAAAACCATCGCGGCCATGGATCTGGACGGCTATGCTGTGGGCGGTCTGGCTGTGGGGGAGACCCATGAAGAGATGTACCATATCCTGGATGTGACGGTTCCACATCTGCCCCAGAACAAGCCTACCTACCTGATGGGCGTGGGCACTCCGGCCAATATTCTGGAGGCCGTGGACCGGGGGGTGGATTTCTTCGACTGTGTGTATCCGTCGAGAAATGGCCGTCACAGTCATGTATACACCAATCACGGAAAGCTGAACCTGCTGAATCAGAAATATGAGCTGGATCCGCGTCCCATTGAGGAGGGGTGCCAGTGTCCGGCATGCCGTTCTTACAGCAGGGCTTATATCCGCCATCTGTTCAAGGCGAAAGAAATGCTGGGAATGAGGTTATGCGTCTTGCACAATCTGTATTTTTATAATACAATGATGAAAGAGATTCGCGACGCGATTGAGGAGCACCGCTACAGCGCCTACAAGGCAGAGAAGCTTGAGGGCATGGAGGCGGGGAGTCAGGAGTGATCCTGATTAAGGTGCCTGGGCAGATGTGCATCCCGGATGCAGATGCATATACCTGACAAGCCCAGGAGCAGCAGATAAAATTTAATCAAGGCAGGGGATGGCGAGGCGCAGATACTGCCGCAAGGAGGACATGTTATGTTAGTAGCAACTGGCGGGATTTCCCCGCAATTTCTGATCGGTTACATTATTTTCTTCATTGCTCTGATGTATTTTATGGCGATCCGTCCCCAGCAGAAGGAGAAGAAGAAACAGGAAGCATTGCTGGCCAGCATCGGCGTAGGCGACAGCATCCTGACCAGCAGCGGATTCTACGGCGTAGTGATCGATATGACCGATGATACTGTGATCGTGGAGTTCGGAAGCAACAAGAACTGCCGGATCCCCATGAAGAAGGCGGCTATCGTTGAGGTGGAGAAGCCGGAGCTGTAAGAGGATATTGGAGCCGCCGGAAAATAACCGGCGGAAAACCTGCGGTTATACTCAAATTGCCACAGCAGATTGTTCTGTACAGGAGATGATACAGACAGTCTGTTGTGGCAATTTTTAGTAACAGCCCAGATGTACAGATATCTTTCAGCCTTTAACTGGGCCAGTATACAAATACCGCCACGGACCGCGGGCGCATGACAAAATTGCCATTGATCCGCACCGTGTCAGGATCTTCAAAGAAGTAAGATCCCGGTCCGTCCCCAAAGGTATTGACGTGAAGATGCCACTGGCCGTGATAATGAAGATTGGGCAGGGTGAAGGTGACATCCTCCCAGTAGGTATTAATAGTCATATAGACCAGGTCATCACAGCGTTTCTTCCGGTCATAGCCTGCAAAACACATGGCAAAGGCATGCATTCCCTGGCCTGCTTCCGGAATCCGGGCAGAGGTTGTATCATGGATACTGATGTGCTCCATGCCGCAGACCGCATTGGGCAGATGCTTGCTGATGACCGGATGGCGGAACCGGAAATGGATCATATACCGGAAAAACTCATAAAGGGATCTGTTTTTTTCCAGAAGCTTCCAGTCAAGCCAGGAGATCTCATTGTCCTGACAGTAGCTGTTGTTGTTTCCGAACTGGGTGTTGGCGAACTCATCCCCGGCCAGGAACATGGGAGTGCCGCGGCTGCACATGAGGACGGTGCAGGCATTGCGGATCATCCGGAAGCGCAGGTCCAGGATCTGGGGATCATCGGTGTCCCCTTCCGCACCGCAGTTCCAGCTGCGGTTGTCGTTGGCTCCGTCTGTATTGTCCCAGCCGTTGTTTTCGTTGTGCTTCTCATTGTAGGAGTAGAGATCATACATGGTGAAGCCGTCATGGCAGGTCAGGAAATTGATGCAGGAGTTGTAGCCTGCATAGTCCCGCTTGTGATCTGAGGTCAGGGAACCGTAAAGATCACCGGAGCCGGATATGCTCCAGGCAGCATTCCGGGATTCCCAGCTGTCTCCTTTAAGGAAGCTGCGGATAGAGTCCCTGTATCTGCCGTTCCATTCGGCCCAGCGCTTGCTGGCCGGAAAATTCCCCACCTGGTACATGCCGCCGGCATCCCAGGCTTCCGCGATCAGCTTTACGTTGCTTAAAAGCGGGTCATAGGCCAGGGTCCGCAGAAGAGGCGGATTGTTCATGGGGGAACCGTCTTCATTCCGCCCCAGGATGCTGGCCAGATCAAAGCGGAAGCCGTCCACCCGGTAGCTGATGGTCCAGTAACGGAGACATTCCTGGATCATCAGCTGAACCACCGGGTGGTTGCAGTTCAAGGTGTTGCCGCAGCCGCTGAAATTGTAATAATAGCCGTCGGGAGTCAGCATGTAATAGATGTTGTTGTCAATGCCCTTGAAGCTGAAAGAGGGACCCTTTTCGTTGCCCTCAGCCGTATGGTTGAAGACTACATCCAGAATGACCTCAATCCCATTGCGGTGAAGCTCACGGATCAGCTCCTTTAGCTCCAGTCCTTCCATATTGTCCTCTACGGAGGCGGCGTAGCTGGAATTGGGCGCGAAGAAGCACACGGAGTTGTAGCCCCAGTAGTCCAAGAGCTTCTTGCCGTCCACATCCCGGGCATTCATCATCTCGTCAAATTCAAAGATGGGCATCAGCTCTACTGCATTGACCCCCAGGTCTTTCAGATAAGGGATCTTCTCCTTCAGTCCCGCGAAGGTACCGGGATGCTTCACCCCGGAGGAGGAGTGCTGGGTGAAGCCCCGCACATGGAGTTCGTATATCACCAGATCGCTGAGTTCCCTGGAGGACTGGGGGGCATCGCCCCAGTCAAAGTAGTCCTTTACTACCCTGGCCCGGTAGTGGCTGCTCATTTTCTTGCCCCAGATCCGCTGACCGGATACAGCCCGGGCATAGGGATCCAGGATAATGGCGTTTTTGTCAAAGATCAGCCCCCGGGCCGGATCATTGGGGCCGTCAATCCGGTATGCGTACTCGAAATCCTCTGCATTCAGACCGAAGACAATCATGGAGTAGACATCACCGATCTTGTATTCCTCAGGAAAGGGCAGGATGGCAAAGGGTTCTTCGGCTTCCCTGCGGTAGAGCAGAAGCTCACAGGAGGTACCATTATGGGTGTGGATCGTAAAATTGATACCAACCGGCATGGACATGGCGCCGTTGATATCAAAAAGTCCGGGCCGCACAAGAAAGCCGCCAATGTCGTCTATGGGGTTGATGGTGGCAAGTTCCTCAAGGACTGCACTCTGTCTATATAAGTTCACAATCTTCTCTCCTAACTGCCCCCTGGGAACCGGCAGGGACCTGCTCCGGGAAGCATAAAACACGTCAATTGAAAAATGACATTAAGAATAAAATAGCTGTATCTGCTATTTTATTCTATATTGTGGATTTTGTCACGGGAAAAATTCTTAATATTGAAATTTGATGAGACAGTTCGGTAACAGTTCAGACAGGTCTGCGCACTCGCTGCGCTGACCGTGCGAAAACGTAG
>CAJTOW010000003.1 GCA_910577655.1 uncultured Lachnospiraceae bacterium
TTCGCGGTATATTTGGCCCAAATTCACTTAACGTAGCCCACTACGCCGCGTTCATCTGGGCCAAATTTTCCACAAAGTGGAGCGCACAGCTACCGGAAAGCAATTTTCAGACACACTCTAGGTAGAACCGCCACAAAAGCAGATGGGGCAAAACTCCGGGAGTGTATGCCGCAATAAAGGAGGACAATACTTATGAAACAATCAAAGAAGCTGCTGGTTATCGGAAGAGAAGGCCTGATTGAGCGTTATACACCCGATTCCAGCGTCTATGCAGGTTATGAGGTGACCTGCGTGCCGGTAGGAACTCCGGAAGCGGATATTCTGGCTGTCGGAAAGGATGCAGAGTATATGATCTGCGATGCCATTGCCAAGGTATCTGGTTCCCTGATCAGGCAGTTGCCGAATCTTAAGATCATTCATTCCAATGGTGTGGCCTTCAACCAGATCGATGTGGAGGCGGCAAAGGAGCAAAAGATTTATGTCTGCAACTGTAAAGGGATGAATGCTGTAGCTGTGGCCGAGCAGGCAGTTCTTCTGATGACCGGCCTTCTCCGGGGCGTAGTCACGGGAGACCAGGCTCTGCGGAATGGCAGGCAGATCCAGGTGAAGGAAGGCTATATGGCCGCGGGCAGTCTTAGGGAGCTGGGGGAGTGCACGGTAGGTCTGGTAGGGTTTGGTGATATTGCCAGGGCTACGGCAAGGCTTCTTGGCGCATATGGGGCTACGGTATATTATTATGATATGTTCCGTGGGACTGCCGGGGTGGAGCGGGAATACGGCGTGGAATACCGCGAACTGGATCAGCTCCTGGCTTTAAGTGATATAGTCAGCCTTCATGTCCCGGTGACAAAGGATACCCAGAATATGGCAGATGCCGCCTTTCTGGCCAAAATGAAGAAAGGTGCCTTCCTGATCAATACGGCCAGGGGAGAGCTGGTGGATGAGGCAGCGCTCCTGGAGGGGATCCGCAGCGGCCACATCGCCGGCGCAGGTCTGGATACTATCACGGCAGAGCCGGTGGCAGCGGACCATCCTGTGCTTATGGCAGAGCCGGAGGTGGAGGAGAAGATCCTTTTCAGCTGCCATATCGGAGGAATCACCGGTGCTTCCTTTTGCAGAGGCTATGAGATGATCTGGGCGGACTTCGCCAAAGTGGCGGCCGGAGAAAAGCCCGGACATGTAGTGAATGCCTGGGAGTAATGATGTATCGGGAGAGCTGGTTCTCTTAGGGGCGACCAGCTTTTGTTTTGCCGGAAAGCTTTGGTGCTTTAAAGTGATGGTCCGGACTGTTACACTTTAAACCAGAAAAACAAAAAAGTCATTGACCTATTGGCGCTTCGGGGAGTATACTATCGCTTATGGGCACACAAAAAGTCAGAAACGGAGAAGAATACCATGAAGAAATTTGCAGTAGATCCAGAGGTTTTTAAGATCCTTCCCAATTACTGCCTGGGTGTGGTGGTTGCCAGGGGGATCAATAATAAAGAACAGAATGCCGTGATCCACCAGAGGATGGAAGAACAGCAGGAGGCATTTCGCCAGGAGTTTGCCCAGGTGAATCTGAAGGAATATCCTGGAATCTGTGTCTACCGTGACGCGTTTTATAAACTGAACATGAATCCCAATAAATTTATGTGTTCTATTGAGGCCCTGGCCAAGCGGGTGCAGAAGGGCAGCCGCCTGCCCAATATCAATTCCATTGTGGATCTGGGCAATGTGATGTCCTTAAAGTATGTGCTTCCCATGGGCGCCCATGATATTGACCGGTTTGACGGGGATATGATGGTGCGTTTCTCTACAGAGGAGGATCATTTCCAACCCCTGGGAGAGGAAGCAGCAGAGAAGATGCCGACAGGTGAGCTGGTCTATGCCAACGGGAATACGGTAAAGACCAGACGCTGGATCTGGCGCCAGAGTGACGACGGCAAGATCACAGAGGACACCAGTTATGCGCTGTTTCCCATCGACGGCTTCGAGGGGGTCAATGATGACAAGGTACAGAAGGCCCGCAGGGAGCTGGCAGAATTTCTTAAGGAGCAGTTTGGATGTGAGCCGGAGACCGGATACATCAACAGCCAGAATCCGGAATTCTGGTTTGAATGATCCGGATTATATACATAAAGGATACCAGATACTTCCAGAGGACCACCGGTTAAAAGGGGGGGCCGGGAGTATATCATGAACAGCAGGGAGGAGCACAGAGAAGTATGATCGCACAATTATCCGTCTTGATACCCAATAAACCAGGAGCCTTTGCCAGGGTCGTGGACATCATGTCCGAAGAAAATGTGAACTGCCTGAGTGTGTCCACATTTGACGCAAGGGATTTCGGTGTCCTGTATCTGATCGTGGACCAGCCCCAGAGGCTGCAAAAGGCCCTGGAAGAGAAGGGGTACAAGGTGGTTATGAATCACACCATTGCCGTGCGCATGGATCACAGACCCGGTTATATGAACCAGATTCTGCAGCAGATGGGTCAGGCAAATATCAACATCGAAGGACTGTATTCCTTTATGAGCAGGAAGGATATGCAGCCGGTGCTGGTATTCAGGACCAATGATACGTCTGTGGTGGAAGCGTTTCTGGAGGGGAAGGGACATTACGTATTCAAGACTTTGGAGGAACTGGCGGAATAATTATGGCTGGGACAGGAACAATCATCAATGTGGCGGCTGTGCTTGTGGGAGCGACGGCAGGACTTCTGCTAAAGGGCGGGATGCCCAAACGGTTTCAGGATATCTTGTACAGCGCCATCGGTCTGTGTACTTTGTTTATCGGAATATCCGGTGCCATGGCCGGGATGCTGGCTGTGTCCGACGGAGGGCTGGCCACCCGGGATACGATGCTGATGATCGGCTCTCTGGTCCTGGGGTCTCTTCTGGGGGAGCTTTTGGATATTGAGAGACGCCTGGAATCAGTGGGAGAGTGGTGCAGGGCAAGGTTCACCGGTAAAGGCGGCAGTGGGGACAACAGCTTTGTGGAGGGCTTCGTAACCAGTTCCCTGGTGTTCTGTGTGGGAGCCATGGCTATCGTAGGAGCCCTTGAGGACGGGCTGAACCACAATTACAGCATCTTGTCTGCAAAGGCGGTCATGGACGGCGTGCTGTCCATTGTATTCGCGGCTTCCCTTGGGTCCGGCGTATATTTCTCGGCAGTGGCCCTGGCGGTTTATCAGGGGAGCATCACGCTGCTGGCGGGATTTGTAAGGCCATTCTTAAGTGAACTGATTATCGGAAAGGTATCATTTGTGGGTTCGATCCTGATCTTTGCTTTGGGAATAAATCTTGTTTTTGACAGAAAACTTAAAATCGGCAATATGCTTCCTGCAATTTTTATGCCTTTGCTCTTGCAGTTTGTGTTGTAACCATGTAAAATAGATAGAAAACTCTGCCATGCCGGGGAACGAATTTCCCCGGCATAATGTATACTTGAATGGACGCGAAAACATCCGTGATGTTTTTGCATGTACTGGTACGCAGCAGGATTATGCGGTGCCGTGTTTTTGTATGTCCTGGTATGGGGATGGCAGCGGCATGTTTTTATGTATATTTAGGAATGAATCACATAGAATCACAGATATGAGGTGGCTATGACAGAACTGCTTGTAAGAAAATTTATTAAAGACTATGAAGATATGGACCATGTGAATGTGCGTACCAGATATGGTCTGTTGGCCAGTGTTGTGGGTATCTGCTGCAATCTGCTCCTGTTTGGGGCGAAGCTGCTGACGGGGATCCTGGTCAATAGTATCTCGGTGATGGCGGATGCATTTAACAATCTGTCTGATGCTGCTTCGTCGATTGTGGGGTTCGTGGGAGTGAAGATGGCACAAAAGCCTGCAGACGCGGATCATCCTTTTGGCCACGGGCGGATCGAGTATATCGCGGCCTTTGTGGTGGCCTTCCTGGTAATCCAGGTGGGCTTCTCCCTCTTCAAGACTTCTGTGGGCAAGATTTTCCATCCGGAGGAGCTGGTATTTCATAGGGTATCCCTGATGATCCTGGCTCTCTCTGTAGTGGTGAAGCTGTGGATGGCAGCCTTCAACCGGAAGCTGGGGAAGCGGATCCAGTCCACAGTCATGCTGGCTACGGCGGCAGATTCCCTGGGGGATGTATGTGCTACCTCAGCTACCATCGTTTCCCTGGTGGTGTTTGGGATCTGGCATGTGAATGTGGATGGGATCGTGGGACTGGTGGTATCGGTGCTGGTCATGATCGCCGGGATCAATATTGCCAAGGATACGCTGGCGCCACTGATTGGTCAGGCCATTGATCCGAAAATCTATCATCAGATCACGGATTTTGTGGAACAATATGATGGGATCGTGGGAAGTCATGACCTGATCGTCCATAATTATGGGCCGGGACGCAGCATGGCATCTATCCATGCTGAGGTTCCAAGCGATGTGGATATCGAGATCTCCCATGAGATTGTAGACCAGATCGAGCGGGATGCGGCCAGGAGTCTGGGGATCTTTCTGGTGATCCATATGGATCCGGTGCAGGTGCATGATGCCAGGATTCAGGAACTGAGAGAGATGGCCCAGGAGGTGGCCCAGGGGCTGGATGGCCGTCTGAGCATCCACGACTTCCGGGTGGTGGAAGGAAAGAAGCGGATGAATCTGATCTTTGACCTGGTGGTACCCAGGGAGTACAGCCGCACCATGCAGGATGCCTTAAAGCAGCAGGTGATCCAGCGGGTGCGGGAGCGGGATGAGCGGTGCTTCTGTGTGATCACTACGGAATGTACGTTTTGTTCTGAGGAAAGCCAGGAGGAGTAGGCGTGTTATAGAGAAGATGCAGGGCAACCGCTTAATGGGGATGTGAACGGCTCCCCAGATCCGGACAGGTAACAGTTCAGCCCCCTGAACTGTTATTCGGAGGGGCATTGCCCGGAGGTGTTCGGACGTCTCTTCAGGCGCAGGAAAACATTGGAAATAAAAGTTTGCCAGTTTCATGCAATAAGAAATGGTTCTGGTGCATTAAACTATCAGAGAGGGCATTTGATTGAAGGACGAGGAACTTTTGAGACGGGTCGGAGATGGCGACCAGGAAGCATTTTATGAGTTGTATCAGAGCACGGACCGGACCATGTACAGCTTCATCCTGTCGATCCTCAAGAATCCACAGGACGCGGAAGAAGTGATGCAGGAGACTTATCTAAAGGTCTGGACCAGTGCGGCCTCTTACCATTCCCAGGGGAAGCCTCTGGCGTGGATGTTCACCATTGCCCGGAACTTATGTTATATGAAGTTCCGGGACCAGAAGCATCAGGCAGATATGGGGCTGGATGATCTGAATGGTGAGGAGGTGGGAGAGTTTTGTCTTCCCCTTGAGCAGATGACCGATGCCATCGTGCTGAAGGCGGCATTGTCCATTCTCAAGGAGGACGAGCGTCAGATCGTCCTGCTGCATGCTTCTGCTGGTCTGAAACACCGGGAGATCGCGGCAGATCTGGGGCTTCCCCTGGCTACGGTGCTGTCCAAGTATAACCGTGCCATGAAAAAATTGCAACAATATCTGAGAGAGGAGGAGTGAAACGTGTGAAGCAGGAACTGAATAGAGAGCAGATCGAGAGAAGCCTGCACGCAGCTGTGGACGCGCTCACTCCCAATGTGCTGGAACATATGGACATCGCTTCTGTGGCCCAGGATAAGCCTGGATCTGCCAGGGAGGCTGACCAGATCGCCCGTCTGAAACGGCGCATGTGGACAGCCGTCCTGGTACCAGCAGCCTGCTTGTGTCTGGTGGTCACAGGCGGAGGGATGTTTCATTATCACAGACAGAATCTTCAGGTGGAGTCTGTCATCGGGATCGATGTGAACCCCAGTGTGGAACTGTCTATCAACCGGAAGGAGAGGGTGCTGGATGTGAAGGCGCTCAACGGGGATGCAGAGGTGATCCTGGATGAGATGGACTTAAAAGGCGTGGATCTGAAGGTGGCGGTCAATGCCGTGGTGGGTTCCATGGTCACCCACGGTTACCTGGATGAGGTGGACAATGCGATCCTGGTCACAGTCAGCAATGACAGTGTCAGCAAGGCCCGCCAGCTGCGGACCAGCGTGGTGGAGGATATCTCTGCCATCCTCAAGGAGAACCAGGTGGAGGCGGTAGTCTATGACCAGCAGGTTATCGCGGACGAGGAGATGAGTGCTCTGGCAGAGCAGTATGGGATTTCCTACGGCAAGGCTTATTTCCTGAAGGAACTGATTGACCAGAATGACGGACTCACCATGGCGGATATGGAAGAGCTGGCTGGCATGACCATTGAAGAGCTGGCCGAAAGGATCACCCAGAGCTCCCTGGCCCTGGGCGAACTGGCAGACTTGGCCCAGGAGACCCTGGCGCCGTCTACAGAGGCAGAGTCCCGGACAGAGGCACCCCAGCCGGAGACCACACCGGAGGAGACCACACAAACAGAGACAGCGGTAGAGGAGACTACGGAAGGGGAGACACAGACGGAGGCGCAGACCAGTGCTTTGGAGACTACGGCCCCGGAAACTGAACAGGAGACACCAAAGGCGGACCCGGTCCGGGATGACCAGGTGGAGATTGATTTTGCCGACTATGAAGACGGCATGGTTTATGTGTATTTTGTAACCCGTGTCAAATGGAGGAATCCCACAGTGGCCGTGAGGGATGCGGAGGGCAACTCCTATGCTGCCATGGTGGATGATACCTCCAGCACAGAATGTGTGATTGATGTACCAGGTCTGGTATCCGGCAGGGCTTATACCTTTGTTCTGGGCGGTCTGATCCCGGTGGAGACCGGGGTTCCTACTACGGTGAAAGGATATTTCGAGACCCCGGAGATCGCGGCAGCCCTGGAGACAGGAGACGATGAGGAGGACGATGACGAGGACGACGAACCGGAGGAGACTCCCGGCAGGACGGAAGAAGAATCCGACGTGACCGAAGGATCCCAGGAGCCAGAGCAGGAATCCACAAGCCAGCCAGAACCAGAGACCAGGGACGACCAGGAGGAGGAAGGCGCTGATTTGGAGTAACAGTTCACGGGGCGGGGAAAACCGGACAAAAACAGATGTCAAGCTCGCTTGTAAGGCAGTTTTTGTCCGGTTTTCCACATTGGGCGGACGCTTGATGCTTTTTGTCCGGCGTAGCCGGACAAGAAGATGCGCCCTGTGAACAGTAACGAACTGTTACGGCATCTGCCCATGAAAATCGCTACACGATGGGGCAGATGCCCTCCGGCCACTACGTTTTCGTACGGTCAGCGCAGCGAGTGCGCAGACTTGTCTGAACTGTTACGAACTGTTACAAAGATTAGGAAGAAAATAAAAAAAGTACTTGACCGTTTCCGTCCTTTCATGTATAATCATATTCGTTGCAGCAATGGGCTATCGCCAAATGGTAAGGCAACGGACTCTGACTCCGTCATTTCAAGGTTCGAATCCTTGTAGCCCAGCTTGGTGCTGGATATTACAAATTTATATGGTTTCAGGCACCACCTGATGGGCTATCGCCAAATGGTAAGGCAACGGACTCTGACTCCGTCATTTCAAGGTTCGAATCCTTGTAGCCCAGTTAGAAGAGAGGCACGGAACGTTGATTTTACAACGGTTCCGGTCTCTTTTTTTGCAGAGTAAGCGAACGGAGGAGAGTTTACGGGGTGAGAGTATCCTCTCTTTTAGCCAACCGCCAGAGATGAAACTCCAAATCAATTGTGAAGTCGTTTTGGCATGTCTTAATAGTACACACATCAGAGATTCCAACCAAAGTGATCAATGCCGGGGTTTCCCCCGGTCGGCAGATACCGGCTCCGGCCACTACATTTTCGTACGGTCAGCGCAGCAAGTGCGCAGACTTGTCTGAATTGTTGCCCAACTGTTACGAAAAGAGCAGCGAAAGCTGCTCTTTTTGTTTACATCTTCCAGAAAATCAGATATAATGTAGAGACAGACTGTACAAAGTAATCACATAGTTTGGAGGGAAATGGAATGGACATTCGTTATTCAGCGAACCAGAGGGATTTTAAACGCTATACTACAGAGGAGACCCGGAAGGAGTTCCTGATCGAGAATCTGTATGTGGCGGATGAGGTTGTGGCCGTGTATTCCCATGTGGACCGTATGGTTACCCTGGGCTGTATGCCGGTCAGTGAGACTGTATCCATTGACAAGGGAATCGATATCTGGAAAAATTTTGGCACGGGATATTTCCTGGAAAGAAGGGAGATCGGTATCTTCAACATCGGCGGCGCCGGTGTGGTGGAGGCAGACGGGGAGGTCTTCCATATGGGATATAAGGACTGCCTGTATATCACCATGGGCACGAAGAGGGTGACCTTTACCAGCGATGACAAGGCCAGTCCGGCCAAATTTTATATGGTCAGCGCTCCGGCCCATAAGCCCTGTAAGACGACCTTTATCCCCATTGATAAGGCGGCCAGGCGTCCGGTAGGCGCAGCAGAGACATCCAACAAGCGCGTGATTAACCAGTTCATCCATCCGGATGTGCTGGAGACTTGTCAGCTGTCCATGGGTATGACAGTTCTGGAACAGGGAAGCGTCTGGAATACCATGCCGGCCCACACCCATGAGCGCCGTATGGAAGTATATATGTACTTTGAAGTTCCCGAAGATCAGGTGGTATTCCACATGATGGGCGAAGGCAGTGAGACCCGCCATATTGTCATGCAGAATGAGCAGGCCGTTATCAGCCCCTCCTGGAGTATCCATGCGGGAGCCGGGACAAGCAATTATACCTTCATCTGGGCTATGGGCGGCGAGAACCAGGCCTTTGACGATATGGATACTATCCCGATGACAGAATTAAGGTAGCGGGAACTCTCACAAAATCAGGCATAGTGAGATTCTGAGAGTATATTTCACAAATCAAGGAGGAACACATATGATTTTCGATCAGGCAAAGAATCTGGACTTTTACAAGACCCTGGGGGTTGGCGACCGTTATGCCAAGGCCATTGAGTGGCTGAAGAACACAGACCTGGCAGCCCTGGAGAACGGCAAGTATGAGATCGACGGCAAGGATGTATACGTGAATGTGATGTCATACACCACCCTTCCCTGGGAGGAGGCCAAGTATGAGGCCCATGAGAATTACACAGATATCCAGTATGTGATCTCCGGGACTGAGACCATGACCTATGCTCCGGTAGATACGCTGAACCCCACCGGCCCCTACGATGCCCAGAAGGATGTGATCAAGTTTGACAATGGCAATCCAGGCCTAAGGGTAGCCTGCAACGCCGGAGATTTCATGATCTTCTTCCCCTGGGACGGACACAAGCCCAAGGCAGCCAGCGGCGAACCCTGCCAGGTTAAGAAGGCCGTAGTAAAAATTAATGAGAAATAGAACGGTGCGTGTGACAGTTCAGGGGGTATCTGGACTGTTACGAATCACCTGACAGCCACTCCTTACGTCCTCTTATGGGGCAGGGGGTGGCTGTTCTGTGGTAACAGTTCAAGGGGTATCGGAACTGTTCACGAACTGTTGGGTTCTATGCAAAAAACACCCTTAACGGTATGGACAAGAACTGTGAAATACTATATAATAAATCTAATTTTGTTTGAAAGGTTGGTAAGGTGATGTATTCATTTGAAAGCCGGGTACGTTACAGTGAGATTGATGAGAAGCGGCAGCTGTCACTGACCGGGATTCTCAATTATCTGCAGGACTGCTCGACCTTTCAGTCAGAAGATCTCCAGGTGGGAATCGATTATCTGAGTCAGAGCCGGAAGGCCTGGTGGCTGTCCTCGTGGCAGACCGTGATCGAACGGTATCCTGTTCTGGGGGAGCGGATCGTTATCAGTACATGGCCCTATGCATTTAAGGGAATGTACGGATACCGGAATTTTACGATCTGTGATAAGGAAGGCAATTATCTGGTGAAGGCCAGCTCCCTCTGGTTCCTTTTTGATATAGAGGCAGGCAGACCGGTGCGGGTGACAGAGGCCGCCATTAAGGCATACAGATCAGAGATTCAGGAAAAGCTGGATATGGAATATGCGCCCAGGCGGATCATATTGCCCCAGGGCTATGAGACTGCCGGGGAGATCGTGGTGGCGCGGCATCATATCGATACCAATCATCATGTCAACAACGCCCAGTACGTTGAACTGGCCAGAGAGGTGCTGCCGGAGGCAGTCAGGGTCAGGGAACTGCGGGTGGAGTATAAGAAGGCGGCTGTGCTGGGGGACAAAGTATATCCCAGGATCAGCAGCGGAGAAGACAGCTATACGGTTGCCTTGTGCAACGGGGAGGGAAGTCCTTATGCAGTCGTCTGGATGCAGACAGCCGGCTGACAGAGGGGCACGACAGCATGGGCCATGGAGGCATGGCCGGGAAGAGAGTATGAAATGATTGAACTGGGAAAGATTCAGACACTTGTGGTCCAGCGTGAGAAGAACTTTGGAGTCTATCTGGGAGAGCCGGGGGATGATGGCCATTCGGTTCTGCTTCCTAAGAAGCAGGTGCCGGAAGGGACAAAGACAGGAGACGAGTTGACTGTCTTCATCTATAAGGATTCGGAGGACCGTCTCATCGCTACTACCGCCACACCGAAGCTGCAGGCAGGGGAGGTAGCCCTTCTTCCGGTGAAGGAGGTAGCCCGGATCGGAGCATTTCTGGACATGGGTCTGGAGAAGGATCTCCTGCTTCCTTTCAAGGAGCAGAATCACAAGGTGATCCAGGGCGAGCAGTGTCTGGTTGCATTGTATATTGACAAGAGCCACCGGCTGGCGGCTACCATGAAGGTGTATCCTTACATGAGGGCAGACGCGCCCTACCAGAAGGATGACCAGATCACAGGCACAATCTATGAGATCAATGAGAATCTGGGGGCTTTCGTAGCAGTGGACAACTGCTATTACGGGATGATTCCCAAAAAGGAGCTTTACGGCAATTATCATCCGGGGGATGTGGTGGAGGCCAGGGTTCTGAAGGTGCGGGAGGACGGCAAGCTGGATCTGAGTCCCCGTAAGAAGGCTTACATGCAGATGGACACGGATGCGGAGCTGATCTTTAAAGCCATAGAGGAGTCCGGCGGTGTGCTTCCCTTCACGGATAAGGCGGACCCGGAGGTAATCTACCGGAAATTCCAGATGAGCAAGAATGCGTTCAAACGTGCAGTCGGACGTCTTCTCAAGGAGGGCAGGATCCGTATTACGGACAGGACGATTGAACGGATTGAAGCGTAAGTGAAACCAGGAGGATTATTTTGGACGCGATAGACTATTATAATAAATATGCATCAAGGATTTTCGAGGATACAGTTGACCAGGACATGGAGGAACTCAGGAAGAAATTCCTCTCCATGCTGGAAGAGGGAGACACAATTCTGGATCTGGGCTGCGGTTCCGGGCGTGACAGCGGAGCCTTCTATGAGCTGGGCTATGATGTGACACCTCTGGATGCTTCGGAGGAGATGGCGAAGCTTGCCGAGATACATACAGGGCTGGATGTGCTGCGGATCACGTATGAGGATATGGAATTTGAGGACGTATTCGACGGGATCTGGGGGTGCGGCGCTCTGATTCATGTACCCTCCAAAGAGATGGAGGACATCCTGGAGAGGGTGATCGACGCGCTGTGCCAGGGCGGTACACTGTATCTGTCCTTCCGGAAGGGGGATTTCGAAGGCTTTGAGGGCGGACTTTATTATAATGATTATACACCGGAGGGACTGGAGCGGCTGCTGGCGGATACCAGACGCTTAAAGCTCAAAGAACTCTGGGAAGCAGAGGATGGAGACGGCGCGGCATGGATCCATGCCCTTGCCAGGAAGATTGCCTGAGGCGCTGGCTGTATGTTCCGGAACGCGGACAAAGCAGATCGCCGGTGTCCTTTTGTTTGTGTAGCGCAACGGTAATTTCAGGCTAAGGCTGTGGTTTCTTGGGCAGGATTCACAAGATTTTGGCGCCGGATGTCCGAATAGACGGATTGTAAGGAAATATTTATAAGTTTTAACCATGGAAAGCGGGCATGAAAATGGCCGCTTTTGTGATTTTAAGCAGCAGATGGGAGCATTCAAGCAGATTTGACAAATTCATCAAAATGTTTTTGGGTATTTGGGACATGGCGTAAATAAGGGAAATATTGTATCCTTAAATATAAATGTAGCAGCCCAGGGGGTATCAGGGCTGTTATGTATAAATACCGTGGTATGGAATGAACGCGCAGGAGGAAACATCATATGTCCAGTTTATCGTTGAAGCATGTAACTAAAGCATATCCCAACGGCTTTGCTGCCGTCAGGGACTTTGACCTGGAGATTGATAATCAGGAGTTTGTGGTCTTTACAGGGCCTTCCGGCTGTGGGAAATCGACGATTTTGCGGATGATAGCGGGACTGGTGGATGTGACCTCCGGCGAGATCTTTATAGATGGAAGTCTGGTCAATGATCTGGAGCCGGGGGACAGGGAGATCGCCATGCTGTTCCAGAATTATATGCTCTATCCCCATATGTCTGTATATGAGAATCTGGCATTTGGCCTGAAGCTGAAGCGGCTTCCCGAAGAGGAGATCACCTTACGTGTACGGGAGGCGGCAGAGTTTTTCGGGCTGTCCGGGATGCTGGACAGGGATCCCCAGGAGCTGACAGAAGGGCAGAGACAGAGTGTGGTTCTTGGCAGGACTGTGGTGCGAAAACCCAGGGTGTTCCTGATTGATGGAGCATTCTCCGGTCTGGAAGAGGGACTCAGGAAGCAGATGAGGGGCGAGATCTCCAGAATGAACCGGGAGCTGGGGATGACCATTATCTATGTGACAGATGACCAGGCCGAGGTACTTGCTCTGGGAACCAGAACCGTAGCCATTAAGGACGGCATGATCCAGCAGGTAGGCTTCCCCAAGAATCTCTATAACCAGCCGGACAATGTATTCGTAGCTGGTTTCCTTGGTTTTCCCCAGATGAACCGGGCCGAGGTAGCAGCCGGAAACAGCAAAGACGGCGTCACCCTCACCGCCAACGGGATCAATCTGACCCTTCCGGATGCCCTGGGCAAAGTCCTGGAGGAGAATGGCTACCTGGGAAAGACCGTAGTCCTGGGGATTCGTCCGGACGCGCTCCATAAAGCCCAGGCCAAAGCTTCTGAGAACCAGATGATCCAGATAGAAGTACGTACCCGGGAAGAGCTGGGAACCGGCAATTTCCTGCATTTTGACATGGGCGGTACAGAGTGGACTGCCTGCACAGACCAGCAGGCAGACCCGGGCGATACTGTCCGGTTATCCGTGGATATGAACCAGATCCATATTTTTGATAAAGAAACCCGTCAGGCTATTGTACACGGAAATCAGTTATAGCAGGCACAGCCGACGCCGGTCACGCATTCTGGTACTGACTTGCGGAGATAACGGTGAATTAAAGCAACAGTCCGGCAGGTATCTGAACTGTTACACAACACCTGTTACAGTTCACGGGGCGGGGAAAACTGGACGGAAACAGACGTCAAGCTGGCTTGTAAGACTGTTTTTGTCCAGTTTTCCACATCGGGCGGACGCCCGATGCTTCTTGTCCGGCATAGCCGGACAAGAAGATGTCCCCCGGGAACAGTAACCAACATCTATGAGTTTTTGCAGGCGGATACGATACTCCGCTTGCTTTTTTTTGCAAATTGCATTAAGATATAAATTGAAATAGTTTTATTATTGGGAATAATGTGTAACAGTTATAAACCGGACCGTTACATGGATTTATGCAGTCAATACTGGCAAATATTTTATAAGGAGCGTGAGCTATGATTTCAAATCAGATTCTTCAGTCTACTATCGAAGGCTTGAAAGAGATTACAAGGATTGACCTCTGTATCTGTGACACGGAGGGGAAGGTTCTTGCATCGACATTTCCGGATGCAGAAGAGTATGAAAGCTCCATTCTTTCATTTGTGGATTCACCGGCAGACAGTCAGGTGATTCAGGGTTATCAGTTCTTTAAGGTATTTGACGAGCACCAGCTGGAGTATATTCTGCTGGCCAGAGGCGGCAGTGACGATGTTTATATGGTAGGGAAGCTGGCTGCCTTCCAGGTACAGAATCTCCTGGTAGCATACAAGGAGCGCTTTGACAAGGATAACTTTATCAAGAACCTGCTTCTGGATAACCTGCTTCTGGTGGATATCTATAACCGGGCCAAGAAGCTCCACATTGAGACTAATGTGAAGCGGGTGGTCTTTTTGATTGAGACCAAGCATGAGAAGGATGTCAATGCCCTGGAGACTGTCCGCAGTCTGTTCGCTACCAGAACCAAGGATTTCATCACCGCGGTGGATGAGAAGAACATCATTCTGGTCAAGGAGGTCAAGCCCAACGAGACCTATGAGGACCTGGAGAAGACCGCCAACATGATCCTGGATATGCTGAATACCGAGGCCATGACCAAGGTTCATGTGTCCTTTGGTACGATCGTGGGAGATATCAAGGAGGTGTCCCGTTCCTACAAGGAGGCCAAGATGGCCCTGGATGTGGGCAAGATCTTCTACAGCGGCAAGAATGTGGTGGCCTACTCCAATCTGGGCATCGGCCGCCTGATCTACCAGCTGCCCCTGCCCTTGTGCCGGATGTTCATCAAGGAGATCTTTGAGACCCATTCGCCGGATGAGTTCGATGAGGAGACCCTGACAACCATCAACAAGTTTTTTGAGAACAGCCTGAATGTCTCTGAGACATCCAGACAGCTCTATATTCATAGGAATACCCTGGTCTACCGTCTCGATAAGCTTCAGAAGAGTACAGGGCTGGATCTGCGGGTATTTGAGGATGCCATCACCTTTAAGATCGCACTGATGGTGGTCAAATATATGAATTACATGGAGAACCAGGATTTCTAAAATACGGCTTTGTTTTCCGGATTTATCAGAGGAGATTATGATTGAGATAATAGATGTCAGCATGACCTATGGGGCAGGCAACCGGGCCCTCCGGAATATCAATATCCAGATAGAGGACGGGGAGTTCGTGTTTATCATGGGGCGCAGCGGTGCCGGGAAGTCGACCCTCCTTAAACTTCTTTTGAAAGAGGCGGAGCCTACAGAGGGCCGGATCATTGTCAATGATATGGATCTGCAGAGGATGCGGCGCCGCCATGTCCCCCGGTACCGGCGGACGCTGGGAGTGGTATTTCAGGATTTCCGCCTGCTGAATGACCGCAATGTATTTGAAAATGTTGCCTTCGCCCAGCGGGTGATCGGTGTGTCTGCCCGGACGATCCGGGGGACAGTACCGCGGATGCTGAAGATGGTAGGGCTGTCCGCCAAGTATAAGTCCCTGCCGGGGCAGCTTTCCGGAGGGGAGCAGCAGCGTGTGGCCATTGCCCGCGCCCTGATCAACCGTCCGGATATTCTGCTGGCTGATGAACCTACGGGGAATCTGGACCATGAGAATGCCGCGGGGATCATGAAGCTTTTGGAGCAGATCAACCGGAGGGGAACGACGGTGGTGGTAGTGACTCACAGCCAGGAGCTGGTGGCACAGATGGGCAGGCGGGTCATAGTCATGGACAAGGGCAGGGTAATTAGCGATGGTTAGCACTTTTTTTTATTGCCTGAAGCAGGGCATCCGGAATATATTCCGGAATATCTGGTTTTCTCTGGCATCGGTTGCCACCATTTCCGCCTGCATTTTCCTTTTTTGCCTGTTCTTTTCCATCGTGTCCAATATTCAGTATATGGTCAGACGGATGGAGAGCACCGTAGGTGTGACGGTGCTCTTTCATGAGGAGCTGGTGGAAGAGCAGATCCGTGAAGTGGGTGAACAGATCCTGACCTGGGGCGGGATCCGGGATATGGTCTATATTTCAGAGGAGGAGGCCTGGGCCTCTTTCCAGAATATTTATTTTGCGGGACATGAGGAGCTGGCAGAAGGATTTGCGGAGGACAATCCCCTGGCAGGCTCCTCCAGCTATGTGATCTATCTGGAGGATATCTCCCGGCAGGAGGAGTTTGCCGCGTGGCTGGAAGGCCTGGAAGGTGTCCGGCAGGTGAATTATGCCAATACAGTGGTATCCGGACTCTCTAATTTCAATAAGATCCTGAGCCTGATCTCCCTGGTGATTATTGGTGTCCTGCTGGCGGTAGCTATGTTCCTGATTAACAATACGATCTCTGTGGCGGCGGCCTTTCGGAAGCGGGAGAGTGAGATCATGCGCCTGATCGGAGCGACGAATTTCATGATCCGGGCTCCTTTTATCGTGGAGGGACTTTTGCTGGGGCTGGCCGGAGCAGTGGTCCCTCTGGGGATCATATTCGTCCTCTACACCCGGTCTGTGGCCTATATAGCGGAGCGGTTCCATATGCTGGCGGATGTTTTCACCTTCATTCCCATCGCGGAGATCTATCCGGTCATGATCGCGGTAGCCATGGCTCTGGGGGTGGGGATCGGCTTTGTGGGAAGCTTTGTCACGATCCGTAAATATCTGCGGGTATAGGGGGATGATGGAGGTCGGAGGATGAAAACAAGAAGAATCTGCGCCCTGGTGCTGGCAGTCCTTCTGGCTGTCAGGGCACCAGTGCCTGCATATGCCAGCAGACAGGATGTGGAGGCCGCCAAAAAGAAGGCCAGCAGCCTGGAAGAGGAGAAGAAGAAGGTAGAAACTGTCTTAAAGGAGCTGCAGGGCCTCAAAAATGATGCCGCTGCCTATGTGGAGAAGCTGGATAAGGAGCTGGAGGCGCTGACAATGGAGCTGGAGGATCTGGCAGAACAGATCACGGTCAAGGCGGCAGAGATCCAGGAGGCGGGCCGGCAGCTGGAGGAAGCCAAAAAGACAGAGCGTAAGCAGTATGCATCCATGAAATTACGGATAAAATATATGTATGAGCGGGGCAATACCAGCCTTCTGGATATTCTGTTTGAAGCCGGGAGCCTGGTTCAGCTGATGAACCGCGCAGAGTATATTCAGAAAATATCTGAATATGATAAACAGAAAATGGATGAATATGTAGCGACCAGGGAGCTGGTTGCAGCTCACGAGGAGACTCTGCGGCAGGAGCATGAGAATCTGCTGATGCTGGAAGAGGCTACTGAGGCCAAGCAGCAGTCGGTGGAGACACTGCTGGCGGAGAAAACCAGGGAACTGAAGAATTTTGAGAACCGGATTGATGTGGCCCAGGGTCAGATCAGTGAGTATGAGCGGGATATCCGGGCCCAGGAGGAGCGGGTGATGCAGTTGGAGGCGGAGATCCGCCGCAAGGAGGAGGAAGCCAGGAAAGCTGCGGAGGCAGCCGGGAAATCCTACAAGACTGTGAATCTGGGTGATATCCGTTTCACCTGGCCCTGCCCATCCAGTACCCGGATCACCTCCGGTTTCGGGGCAAGAAGCTCTCCCACGGCGGGAGCCTCCTCAGACCACAAGGGCATGGATATCGGCGCGTCTACCGGTTCCGGGATCGTGGCTGCTGCAGCGGGGACTGTGGTGATTGCTACATACAGCTATTCGGCCGGGAACTACGTCATGATCAATCACGGCGGCGGGGTATATACGGTCTATATGCACTGTTCCCAGCTGCTGGTAAAGGAAGGACAGCAGGTAAACAGCGGCCAGACCATCGCAAAGGTTGGTTCTACTGGCTATTCTACCGGGCCCCATCTGCATTTTGGGATCCGGGCCGGAGGGGAGTATGTGGATCCGGCCAGGTATGTGAGTCCTTGATTTAACATAATATGGGAAAACCGGCATGGCATCCAGGGTCTGGCTGGCCATGGAAGCGGCCGGCGGACCGGAAAACAGGAGATTGTTGTGGAAGAAGATAAGAAGACAAAGAATAAATTTTGGAAGGGCGTGCTGGTGGGAGCGCTGGTGACGGCTTTCGCGGGTCTCTTTGTGGTAGGAGTCGCCATGGGGATCCAGATGATCGGAAGGGCTGTGATTGACAACGGAGCCCAGGTACTGGTGGCTGACGGAGAGGAAGAGGGTAAGAGCCAGGATTCCATTGATATGCGCCGTGTCAGCCAGAAGGTGGATCTGTTAAAGCAGCTGGTGGATGAGTACTTCCTGTTTGAGGAGGATATTGATCCGGAGATGATGGAGGCCGGGATCTACAAGGGGATGATGGCAGGTCTTCTGGATCCTTATACGGTCTACTACACGCCGGAGGAGTACAAGGCTCTGACTGAGGAGACAGAAGGCGTGTACTGCGGGATCGGAGCCCTGGTAAGCCAGAATATCAATTCCGGCCTGATCACAGCCATCCGTATCTTCAGGAATTCACCGGCAGAGGCAGCCGGGATGAAAAAAGGCGATATCATCTATAAGGTAGGAGATGTGGAAGCTTCTTCCATGGAGCTGGATGTGCTGGTTCAGCAGAAGATACGCGGGGAGCGCAAGACGCCGGTGGATATTACCGTCCTGCGGGATGGTGAGGAGGTAGAGCTCCATATTATCCGTGATATCGTGGAGGTCACTACGGTGGAGTACCAGATGCTGGAGGAGGACACCGGGTATATTCTGGTGAGCCAGTTCGAGCTGGTGACCGGGGCCCAGTTCAAGGAAGCGGTAGATGAGCTGACTAAGCAGGGCATGGAAAAACTGATCATTGACCTGCGGGACAATCCGGGCGGGGTTCTGGATGCGGTGATTGAGATGGCGGCGTATCTGCTTCCGGAGGATAAGATGGATGGAACCCTGGTATCCACATCGGATAAGGATGGCAAGGGGATCCGCTACTTCAGTGAAGACGGCAAGATCCAGAGCGAGGCCAATGATGGCCGGGGCAAGGACAGCCGGTATCCCCAGCCGGATGGACATCAGGTGGATATCCCCATGGTAGTCCTGGTCAACGGGAACTCTGCAAGCGCTTCCGAGGTGCTGGCGGGTGCTCTCCAGGACTATGGAAGCGCCAGACTGGTGGGAACCACCACTTTCGGAAAGGGCATCGTCCAGAGCCTGGTCCCTCTGGCGGACGGTTCCGCGGTGAAGATGACAATCTCCCACTACTATACCCCTTCCGGCTTTGACCTTCACGCCAAAGGGCTGGAACCGGATGTGGAGATAGAGCAGGAGATTCCGGAGGATCTGGAGGATGCCTTTGATATCCCCCTTGACCGGGATAATCAGGTACAGAAGGCCCTGGAGATCCTGGCCGGGGAATAAGTCCGGGAAAAGCAGATAACCGGCAGGCGGCTGCCGCGGATTACAGATCCAGATTCAGGTCCTGCGGGCGGATCCACTGGAGCTTGCGGAGGATTTCGCCAAAGACTGCGGTCAGCAGGGCCGGCAGCAGGAAGCAGACCAGTAGGATTCCCAGCCACATCTGTGTACCGCCGCCCATGGCCGTGTAGACACCGATGGGGCCTACGAAGCCGCAGGTACCCATGCCGGAACCGGCAGGGATATTCTCCATCCGGAAGATGCAGGTGGCCACAGGGCCGGTGATCATGGAGGCCAGGGTGGGCGGGATCCAGATGCGGGGGTTTTTCACAATATTGCCCATCTGAAGCATGGAGGTGCCAAGGCCCTGGGCCAGGAGTCCGCCCACACCGTTTTCGCGAAAGCTCAAGACTGCAAAGCCGATCATCTGGGCACAGCATCCGGCTGTGGCAGCGCCGCCGGCCAGACCGTCCAGGCTCAGCATGATGCAGATGGCGGCGCTGCTGATGGGCAGGGTCAGGGCGATGCCGATCAGGGCGGATACCAGGATCCCCATAAAGAAGGGCTGCATCTCCGTGGAGGTCTTGACCAGATTGCCGAAAGCAGTCATGAAGGCAGAGACTCCCGGTCCCACGAACTGGGCTATGAGGACGCCGGAGATGATGGTGACGCCTGGGGTCACCAGGATATCGACCCGTGTTTCCCTGGATACGATCTTGCCCAGCTCTGCGGCCACGACGGTGGCTACCAGGGCACCTACGGGCCCGCCCAGGTCATTGCCGGCGATGCCCACGGTGGCAGCGGAGAAGAGCACCAGCTGGGGCGCCTTTAAGGCATAGGCGATTGAGACACCAAGAGCAGCACCGGCGGCACCCTTACAGTAACCGGCGATGGTGGAAAACAGCTGGATATGGGTCTTGTCTCCGAGAGTTCCAAAGATGGTACCGATCAGAAGTGATGCGAAGAGACCGAAGGCCATAGCGCCCAGGGCATCAATCAGGTACGTTTTGACAGTGATGTTGACGTTTTTCCGTTTTAAAAATTCTTTTACGCCTGTCTGTTCCATAATAAGTTCTCCTTGCTGTGTTGGATTTGCTGCAGTCCGGACAGAGGGGATCCCCAAAGAGCCGGTGATACACTCCGGCAGGACCGTAACAGTATACTGGGACATAAAGGCACACATTTGATCTTCCCTAAATCAAAGCAGTTGCATGAATACTATCATAAGTTCAAAAAAATGGAAAGAAATTTCAGAAAAAAATCCAAAGTATGTTAAAAAAATAACGAAACAGAACAGGGTAAAACTTGACACCAGGGTCCGGTTTTGATTATAACTATGGGAGACGTTTTCCATAAAATGCCCGCCGTCAGAGGCCGGCAGAATATGCAGGAGGCAGACCGTGACACTGAATCAGTTAAAATATGTGGTCATGACCGCAGATACCCATTCCATGAATGAAGCATCCAGGGCGCTTTATGTATCCCAGCCCAGTCTTTCGGCAGCCCTCAGGGAGCTGGAGAAGGAGATCGGCATGGAGCTTTTTCGCAGAACCAGCCGGGGAGTGCTGGTGACGCCCCAGGGGGAGGAATTTCTAAGCTATGCCCGACAGGTGGTAGAGCAGAGCCGCCTGCTGGAGGAACGTTTTATTGAGAAGAAGAACAGCAAGAAACGGTTTGGTGTTTCCATGCAGCATTATACCTTTGCCGTGAAGGCATTTGTAGAGCTGGTGAAGCAGTTCGGCATGGACGCCTATGAATTTTCCATCCATGAGACCCGCACCCAGGATGTGATCGCGGATGTGCGGAATTTCCGCAGCGAGATAGGAATCCTCTATGTCAATGATTTCAACCGGAAGGTACTCTCCAAGCTGTTTGCAGAATCGGAGCTGGAATTTTCGGAAATGCTGACCTGCGGGATCTATGTGTATCTCTGGAAGGGACATCCTCTGGCCCAAAAGGCTGAGATCGCCATGGAGGAGCTGCAGGAGTATCCTTGTCTCTCTTTTGAGCAGGGGAACCATAATTCCTTCTACTTTGCAGAAGAGGTTCTAAGCACCTATGAGTATAAGCAGCTGATCAAGGCGGACGACAGGGCCACCATGCTGAATCTGATGGTGGGGCTTAACGGCTTTACCTTGTGCTCCGGGATCATCTGTGAGAATCTCAACGGATCAGACTACTGCGCCGTGAAGCTGAAATCCGACGAGACCATGACTATCGGATATCTGAAACGGAAGGGTATGGCTCTTAGTGAGCTGGGGCAGCGGTATCTGGACGAGCTGGCGAAATTCAGGGATTGTGTATTGTAAACTTTACCGTAAAAGCCCATCGGTGCAGGCAATCTGGAATCGTGGCGGCACGGGTTCATAATGGGGCTGGTTATAGAGAAAAACTATAACCAGCCGCTGTTTTTCTGTATTAGACAGGAACAAAACTTCCTGCTATGATATCTGGTAAAGAAAATAAGCAGTCATCCTGATGGCCACAGACGGCTGTCAAAATATTTACCGGCTGTGAGATCTGATATTAGAAAAGGCAGGAGGAACATCATTATGGCAAAGAAATCATATGGGCAGAGAAACCTGAAATTTGAGACATTACAGCTTCATGTAGGGCAGGAACAGCCTGATCCGGTCACGGACGCCAGAGCAGTCCCCATCTACCAGACGTCTTCTTATGTATTCAAAAACAGCGACCATGCGGCAGCCAGGTTTGGCCTTTCGGATCCGGGCAACATCTATGGCAGACTGACCAACCCCACGGAGGATGTGTTTGAGAAGCGGATCGCCGCCTTGGAGGGCGGGGTAGCGGCTCTGGCGGTTGCTTCCGGCGCCGCAGCCATTACCTACACCTTCCAGAACCTGGCCCATGCAGGGGATCATATTGTGGCGGCAAAAAATATCTACGGCGGCACCTACAACCTGCTGGCCCATACCCTTCCGGAGTATGGGGTAGAGACCACTTTTGTGGATCCCTTTGACCTGGATGAGGTGGAAGCGTCGATCCAGGAGAATACCAGGGCCATCCACATCGAAACTCTGGGAAATCCCAATTCTGATGTGGTGGATATTGAGAAGCTGGCCGGTATTGCCCATGCCCACAAGATTCCGCTGGTGGTGGACAATACCTTTGCAACCCCCTACCTGGTCCGCCCCATTGAGTATGGCGCGGATATCGTAGTCCATTCCGCCACCAAGTTCATCGGCGGACACGGCACTACCATAGGCGGAGTCATCATTGACAGCGGAAAATTTGACTGGGAGGCCAGCGGGAAGTTCCCGTCCCTGACAGAGCCAAACCCCAGCTATCACGGGATCAGCTTTACCAGGGCGGTAGGCGCGGCGGCATTTGTCACCAAGATCAGGGCGATCCTTCTGCGGGATACGGGAGCTACTCTTTCTCCCTTTCATGCCTTCTTCTTCCTCCAGGGTCTGGAGACCTTGTCCCTGCGGGTGGAGCGTCATGTGGAGAATGCCCTGAAGGTGGTGGAGTATCTCAATGCCCATCCCCAGGTGGAGAAAGTACATCATCCGTCTGTTTCCGACGATCCAGAGCAGCAGAGGCTGTATGCGAAATACTTCCCCCAGGGCGGCGGTTCGATCTTCACCTTTGAGATCAGGGGAGATGCCCGCAAGGCCAAGGACTTCATTGACAATCTGGAACTGTTCTCCCTGCTGGCCAATGTGGCAGATGTAAAATCCCTGGTGATTCATCCAGCGTCCACTACCCATTCCCAGCTTAATGAGGAGGAGCTGGCAGACCAGGGGATCTGTCCCAATACGATCCGGCTGTCCATTGGGACGGAGAATATTGCGGATATACTGGAAGATCTGGAGGAGGCCTTCAAAGCGGTATTGTAGGGTAATTGTAATTTAAGGGTTACAGTTCACGGGGCGGGGAAAACTGGACAAAGACAGACGTCAAGCCTGGTTGTAAGACTGTTTTTGTCCAGTTTTTCACATCGGGCGGACGCCCGATGCTTCTTGTCTGGCGTAGCCGGACAAGAAGATGCGCCCGGAGAACAGCACCATTTAAGGGGCGCGTCTGAACCGGGATGCCGCAAATATAATGGAAAATGTGCAGAAAATGTGTTATACTGGCTTTTAGAGCGTGTCTGGATACGCTCGGGGCAGTCCCTGGAAGCGGGATTGCCTGAAGTCTATGACGTAAGATGGAGGAGAGCCAGGGTGAAGTACAGGATTTGTCCGGTCTGTGACCAGAAAATGAAAACAGCGCATTATTGTTCCAACTGCAGGGCCTGGGTGAAGAATCCCTGGGTCCGGGAGGTTGATTATTATCTCAATGAGCGGCATCCTTCCCAGGAGGGGGATTGTTCCTATCACGGAACCAGTGGGAGAAAAAGTGGACCGGCCGGCCAGCCATACAGAGCAGGCGCGGGCCAGAGCCGGAATGGTACGGCAGGTCAGAACCGGACCGGCACATCCGGCCAGTCACAAAGCGTGTATTCTGGCCAGGGCAGAATGCCCGCCGGGAATCCCGGCGGCGGTACGGCTTCCGGTCAGAGCTGGAGCAGTACAACTGCCCAGAACCGGAACAGTATGGCAGTGCCTAACCAGCCCCGGACAGCCGGACAGAATACCGGCGGGGGTGTGTCCGCTTATGGAGGAGCCACCGGCAGTACACCGGGGACATCTGGCGCCAGGTATGCAGCCGCGGCGGGAAAGGGTGGTACCTATACCCATGTGGCAGGGGGAAGATATGGTACGCCCCAGGTACCCAGGGCCACATCGGATCCCAGGCGTCTGATTATCATAGCAGCCGTGATCTTTTTTGCTATTAATATTGTTTTCAGCATTGTCCATACACTATATAAGCTGGATCATCCGGATAACAAAAAGACACCGGAGACCTATGAGTATGATATGGATCTGGGCGGCTATGATGCTTCCGGGGATGAATACTGGTATGAGGATATGTCCGATGAGGAAGCCCGGGCGGAAGGGATATCCTGCAATGGGATGGATCATTTCCAGATCACCGGGGAAGAGATGGAGGAAGTCCTGAGAGGTGTCATGGCGGAATATGACTATGATTTCACCGGTATAGAACGCTGGACGGAGAATGTCAGAAGCAATGATGGGATCACCTGGTATGAATCCACTACGGTGATCAATATTCAGACGGACCATGAGACGGCAGAGCCATATATTGAGATCAACAGTGATACGGTGACCGGGCAGCTTCACTGGCTGGACATTGATTTAGAGAACCGGGAGCATATGATCCTGTTTCTCAGAGCAGTATTGGGTGCTATGGAGCAGGAGCAGCAGCTGGACCCGGAGGGCGATATTCTGGCGCTGTTTGAGGCAGATATGGTGCCCCTGATTGAGAAGACAGAGAGTTTTGATTACATACTGGGGGATGTGGAAATATACGGAACCCGTTATGATGACGTCTATTCTGTGAGTATCTGGCTGTCCCCCTGGTATGACCAGGAGTAAGGGGCCGGAAAGAAATGGAGAGAGCAGCATGAAGATCAGAAATATTTTAGCCCAGGGAAAGCCAACGCTTTCCTTTGAGGTGTTTCCTCCCAAGACGGAGGACAAGTACGATTCAGTGGCCGGCGCGGTGTCAGAGATTGTCAGACTGAAGCCGGCATTTATGAGTGTGACCTATGGGGCGGGAGGAGGAACCAGCCAGTACACGGTGGACATTGCTTCTTCCATAAAGGATCAGGGGGTAACGCCCCTGGCACATTTGACCTGCGTATCCTCTACCAGGGAGAAGGTTCATTCTGTTCTTTCGGAGCTGAAAAAACGCAATATTGAAAATGTCCTGGCCCTGCGGGGGGATATACCTGCAGACGGGAAGGTGGAGAAGGATTACCGCTATGCTTCCCAGCTGATCGCTGAGATCAAGGCCTTTGGGGATTTCTGTATCGGTGCGGCCTGCTACCCGGAGGGACATGTGGAGTCTGCCAACAAGACAGAGGATATCCTGCATCTGAAGGAAAAGGTGGAGGCGGGCTGTGACTTTGTCACCACCCAGATGTTTTTTGACAACAATATATTATACAATTATCTGTACCGGGTCCGGGAGCAGGGGATCACAGTGCCGGTGATCGCCGGGATCATGCCGGTGACTCACGTATCCCAGATCAGGAGGATCTGCTCTATGTCCGGTACCTATCTTCCGCCCCGGTTCATAGCTATGGTGGACCGCTTCGGACAGAATCCGGCAGCTATGCGGCAGGCAGGGATCGCCTATGCCACTGAGCAGATCATTGACCTGCTGGCCAATCATGTCAATGGAATCCATGTCTATTCCATGAATCATCCCCAGGTGGCTCTGCGGATCCAGGAAAACCTGTCGGAGATTCTGTAGGTGCGGTATGGGATTTGTGTGGAATGAACGGGAGATTCTGCGGTATCTGGGCCACAGGGGCCAGGAGGTTCCTGAGAATCTGATGATTCTGATCCGGGGCTGTGAGCAGGAGCTGGAGGATGTGGCCGCGCCCAGGGCTTTCTGGAGAGAGTATCCCCTCCAGATCCGGGATCATGTGCTGGATCTGGGTTGCTTCCAGACAGAAAGCCGGAACCTGGAGCGGAATCTGAAGGACTGTGAGCGGGTACTGCTGTTGGGGGCGACCCTGGGCAGCGGGGTGGACCGTCTGCTAAAAAGGTATGGAAGGCTGGAAATGAGCCGTGCCGTGGTGCTCCAGGCTGCGTCGGCTGCCATGCTGGAGACCTTCTGTGATGAACAGAATGAGACTCTGAAACAGGAATATCTAAAAAAGGGATGGTACCTGCGGCCCCGGTTCAGCCCTGGCTATGGAGACTTAAAACTGGAATGCCAGGGGCCCCTGGTGGCAGCCCTGGAGCTGTCCAAACGGATCGGGGTGACCCTGACAGACAGCCTGCTTATGGCACCTTCCAAGTCGGTGACAGCCATCATAGGCGCCAGCAGGCTTCCTAAGGACTGTACGGTTCATGGCTGTGAGTCCTGCGCAAAGACTGACTGTCTGTACCGCAGACAGTCAGCGGGGCAGTGACGCTCTGGGTACAATCAGAATGTAACAGTTCAGATATTTTTTGAACTGTTACATCAGAATAACAGTAGGGAGACATGAGATGGATATTTTGAAGGAATTGCAGCAGCGGCTTCTGTTCTGTGACGGAGGGATGGGCAGCCTGCTTCAGGAAAAGGGGCTGGGGCCCGGGGAGCTTCCGGGGACCTGGAATATCAGCCATCCTGAGATTCTGGTGGAGATCCACCGGAAATATCTGGAGGCGGGTGCCGATATCATCACCACCAATACCTTCGGCGTGGATGCATTAAAATACAATGCACACACAGAGTACCAGCTTGAGCCGGTCATAGAGGCAGCAGTGAAGAATGTAAAGGAGGCGATCCGCCAGAGCGGGCGGCAGGCCTTTACAGCCCTGGATCTGGGACCTACGGGAAAGCTCTTAAAGCCCCTGGGGGATCTGGCTTTTGAGGATGCCTGTGATCTGTACCGGCAGATAGTGGATAACGGAGCCCGTGCAGGCGCGGATCTGGTTCTGATCGAAACCATGAGCGACAGCTATGAGACCAAGGCCGCGGTTCTGGCCGCTAAGGAGGCATGCAGTCTTCCGGTATTTGTCACCGTCACCTTTGACGGGCGTGGGAAGCTTCTTACGGGCGGTAGTCCGGCCTCCATCGTGGCCATGCTGGAAGGGCTGGGAGTGGATGCCCTGGGGATCAATTGCGGACTGGGGCCCCTTCAGATGAAGGAGATCGTCAGGGAGCTTCTGGAGGTGTCCTCCCTTCCGGTGATCGTCAATCCCAATGCGGGTCTTCCGCGGAGTGAGAATGGACGGACGGTCTATGATATCGATGGGGACGAATTTGCCGCGGCCATGGAGGAGATCGTGGGCCTGGGCGCCAGAGTGGTGGGTGGCTGCTGCGGCACTACGCCGGAACATATCAGAAAGACGGTGGAGCGGTGCAGGCATCTGACGCCGGTGCCGGTGACGAAGAAGCACCGGACGGTGGTGGCTTCCTTTGCCCAGGCAGTGGAGATCGGCAGGGATCCGGTGCTTATCGGGGAACGGATCAATCCCACCGGCAAATCCAGATTCAAGCAGGCCCTGCGTGATCATGACCTGGATTACATTCTCCGGGAGGCAGTTTCACAGCAGGAGCACGGAGCCCATGTCCTGGATGTGAATGTGGGCCTGCCGGAGATCGACGAACCGGCTATGATGGAGGAGGTGGTCAGAGAGCTTCAGAGCATCCTGGATCTGCCCCTGCAGATCGACACCTCCGATATGGAAGCCATGGAGCGCGCCCTGCGGGTCTACAACGGTAAGGCCCTTATTAATTCCGTCAATGGGAAGGAGGAGTCCATGAGGGCCGTATTCCCCCTGGTGAAAAAATATGGCGGAGTGGTGGTGGCCCTGGCTCTGGATGAGGACGGGATCCCGGATACGGCTAAAGGCCGGATCCAGGTTGCCAGAAAGATCTATGAGACGGCTGCCTGGTACGGCATCGCCCAGGAGGATATCCTGGTGGATGCCTTGTGTCTGACTGTAAGCTCCGACAGCAGGGGGGCGCTGACCACCTTGGAGACCCTGCGGAGAGTCCGGGATGAGCTGGGAGGAAAAACCATCCTGGGAGTGTCCAATATCTCCTTTGGCCTGCCCCAGCGGGAAATCATCAATGCCGCTTTCTTCACCATGGCGATGCAGGACGGACTAAATGCCGCCATCATCAATCCGAATTCGGAGGCCATGATGCGGGCCTACTACAGCTTCCGGGCCCTTATGGATCTGGATGCCCAGTGCGGGGACTATATTTCCGTCTACAGCGGCCAGACAGCTTCGCTGGGACAGAGTGCAGTCCGGGGCCAGACTGGGGCTGCCGGGAACGGGATGTCCGGAGCCGGCGGGTCCGGCAGCGGTACTCCCGGAACCAGTACGTCTGGAACCGGCGGGGCAGCAGGAGGGTCAGGCCCTGGTCTGGGCGCCAGCATCAGCCGCGGGCTGAAGGAACAGGCAGCCCAGGTGGCAGGGCAGCTTCTGAAGACAGCAGATCCCCTGGAGGTGATCAACCAGGAGATCATCCCGGCCCTGGACCAGGTGGGCAGGGGCTTTGAGAAGGGGACAGTCTTTCTTCCCCAGCTTCTCATGAGCGCGGAGGCAGCCAAGGCGGCCTTTGAGATCATCAAGGAGCAGATGGCCATGTCCGGACAGACCCAGGAGAAGAAGGGAACCATCATCCTGGCTACCGTCAAAGGTGATATCCATGACATCGGGAAGAATATTGTCAAGGTGCTTCTGGAGAACTATGCCTACGAGGTTCTGGATCTGGGAAAGGATGTGCCGCCGGAGCGGGTCGTGGAGGTGACTGTGGAGCAGCAGGTGAAGCTGGTGGGCCTCAGCGCCCTGATGACCACTACAGTTCCGGGGATGGAGGAAACCATCCGCCAGCTCAGGGAAAAGGCGCCCTGGGCCAGGGTAATGGTAGGTGGCGCCGTGCTGACAGAAGATTATGCCCGGACCATGGGCGCTGACCGTTACTGCCGGGATGCCATGGCATCCGTCACCTTTGCGGATGAAGTGTTTGGAAAGCAGGGAAGTGCCGGAGTGTGATATGACAGGAAACAGCAGAACTTAAGAACCAGAAGAAATCAAAAAAGGGGCTGTCGGAAAATGACCGCTGTACACAATATATTGTGTTGATATTCATCGAATTACATGATATATTGCGGATAAGGGGCCATTTCCCGACAGCCCTTTGTGCTTTAAGCCTACTTCTCCATGGCAAGCCCGCGGATCTGTCCGAGTCCTTTTTTCACTGGCGGCATGGAGATCACGATCAGGGTGAGAACTCCCTCGGCCAGAATGAAGGAATAGTTGTAGACAATAGGATACACCCTGACCAGGATCTGGGGGAAATTGTCCGGCATGTAATCCATCCAGTAGAGATAGCCTCCCAGGGCATGGAAAGCGCCGCGGACCAGGATGCCTGCCAGATAGCCCTTTTGCAGGCCGTTTGCGGAGTGGGAGAAGAAGCCGGCCAGACCCAGACCGGCAAAGGCCAGTATGTAGTCGCAGCAGACCTGGAAGGGGCTTAGGACATAAGGCTCCTGGAGAAACTGCAGGATGCCGTAGGCCAGCCCGGTCAGGATTCCGGTGCGGATCCCGTACCAGTGTCCGATCAGGCAGATGAACAGCATACTGAACAGGGTGACGGATCCCCCATAGGGCAGGGAAAAGACCTTGATGCAGGATGTAACAAAGGAAAGGGCCATGGCAGCGCCGCAGAATACCAGCTGTCTGGCAGAAAGACGGGTTTTCTGGTTCCGGGAGATCACCCCGGCCACCAGCAGCAGAAGGGCGGCCGCGGCCGCGCACAAACAAAAGCCAAGGGTAGTGAGGCTTCCGTCAGGTGTTAAAACAGACATAAAAAATCCTCCTTCGCAAACGCACAGGAGGGGACTACTGTCAGGCAGATGCTTCCTTACGCCGGTATGAACCGGATCAAGTAGTGAGGGTCAGACCATGGTCTTTCTCAGCCCTTAAGGGCTCCCCTAGCGTGTGAAATATGTATGGAACGAAGTATACTCTCATGAAAAAGAATTGTCAAGGAAAAAGAAAAAGGCCCTTGTATTTGAATGGGTTTTTGGTACAATAGAAGGTAGGCTGAATCTGTGATTCTCCCGGCCAGGGGGAATACTATGAAAAAACAAACTATGATCAGGGTACGGTGGATTCTGGCGGCGGTCTTTGTGCTGGCGGCAGGCTGTTTCTATGGCTGCGGCCAGGAGGAGGGCCAGGTGGTCCGGCTGTCTGGTGAGAGCCGGACAGAAGGGCTGGTTTCCGTGCTTCCCGGCGGGGAAGATGCCCAGGCCCAGGAGATACCGGGAAGCGATGGCGGACAGAGCACAGGCAGTCCGGAAGCAGCAGAAAGTGGTGCCAGACAGGTACCGGGTCACCAGAGTGTACCGGGAAGTGGCGCCGGACAGACTGAGGGACTCAAAAACAGCGGACAGACCCGGGAAGAGTCCGGGGTTTGCTATGTCCATGTCTGCGGGGAAGTGGCCAGTCCAGGAGTTTACCGGCTTACACAAGGCCAGCGTATCTACGAGGCAGTGGAGGCAGCAGGCGGTTTCACGCCCCAGGCCTCCCGCACATGGCTGAATCTGGCGGAGAAGGTGCAGGACGGTATGAAGCTGGAGGTGCCGGATCTGGATACCGCGGCAAAGCTCCAGTCCTCACGGGATATATGGGGAGCATCCGGGAAACCTGCTGCGGCAGACGGGAGCAGTTCTGGCGCCGGTGACGGCAGAATCAATATCAACACGGCGACCCGTGAGGAGCTGATGCGTCTAAGCGGCATCGGAGAGGCCAGGGCAGAAGATATCATTTCCTACCGCCAGGAAAAGGGATATTTCCAGACCATTGAGGATATTATGAAAGTACCGGGGATCAAGAATGCAGCTTTTCAGAAGATCAAGGACGATATAGTTGTCTGAGGGTAACAGTTCAGAAAACATCTGTGGACGACTTGCATGAATAGAGGGAGAGAGAATGGCACGAGTTCTGGTAGTAGATGACGAGAAATTAATTGTAAAAGGGATCCGCTTCAGTCTGGAGCAGGATAATTTTGATGTAGATTGCGCTTATGACGGGGAGGAAGCTATCAGTCTGGCCAGACAGAATGAATACGATATGGTGCTTCTGGATGTGATGCTGCCCAAACACGATGGCCTGGAGGTATGTCAGGCGATCCGGGAATTCTCGGAGATGCCTATCATCATGCTGACAGCCAAGGGCGGAGATATGGATAAGATCCTGGGCCTGGAATACGGTGCCGATGATTATATTACCAAACCCTTCAATATTCTGGAGGTGAAGGCGAGGATCAAGGCCATCATGCGGCGCAATTCCCGCAAGAACCGCAAATCCAGCCAGCCGGAGAGCCGGATGATCATTGCCAGGGATTTGAAGCTGGATAAGGAGGGACGCAGAGTCTTCATAGGCGAGAAGGAGATCAATCTGACGGCCAAGGAATTCGACCTGCTGGAGCTTCTGGTATGCAATCCCAACAGGGTCTACAGCCGGGAGGAGCTGTTGTCCTTTGTATGGGGGAACAAGGCTACCGAGTCCGGGGATGTACGCACAGTGGATGTCCATGTGCGGCGTCTCAGGGAGAAGATCGAGCCCAGCCCCAGCGATCCCAAGTATGTATATACCAAGTGGGGAGTGGGATACTACTTCCGCTCCTGATGAAAAGCAAAATAAGTCAGTACAGGCGGCAGCTCCCATTATCTGGGCTTTCGCCGGAATGGAGACAGAAGCATGGATATTCTGATTCGGAAGGTGGAACCTGGGGACCTGGATGCGGTGGCCCGGATTGAGGCGGCCTGCTTCCCGGCGGCGGAGGCAGCGCCGGGAAAGGTTCTGGCCCAGCGGATCGCCACATTTCCCGACAGCTTTTTCGTGGCTGTGAAGGATGGGAAGGCGGCTGGTTTTATCAATGGATGTGCTACGGATGAGCGGGTCATCTGCGACCCCATGTTTGAAGATCTGACTTATCACAAGCCGGAGGGGCGCTATCAGAGCATCTTCGGTCTAGATGTGCTGCCGGAGTACCGGCACCAGGGCATTGCCCGCAGACTGATGGAGCATATGATCCAGGATGCCAGAGAGCGGGGAAGGCGGGGACTGATTCTGACCTGCAAGGAACATCTTATGGGATTTTACGGCTCCTTCGGTTACCGGAGTCTGGGTATCTCAGAATCGGTTCACGGGGGAGCAGTCTGGTATGATATGATCCTGGAATTCGAGAACCTGCGGGAGGTGCCATGACCAAGAAAAAGACCATCAGCAAATGGAGACGGCTGGACAATACAGCCAATATCTTTCCGGTAATCGCAAGTGAGTCCATGAGCCAGGTGTTCCGTGTCTCGGTGACTCTTAAAAAGGAGGTCCGGCCAGAGCTTTTACAGCAGGCGCTGGAGGATATCCTGCCACATATCAGCAATTTCCGGGTGCGCCTGCGCCGGGGGCTTTTCTGGTATTATTTTGAGGAGAATACAAAGATACCGGTGGTGCAGAAGGAGACACGCTATCCCTGCCGGTATATCGACCCCTACAGCAACCGTCAGTTTCTGTTCAGGGTCACCTACTATGAGCGGCGGATCAACCTGGAGATGTTCCATGGGCTGACCGATGGCATGGGGGCTGCCGATTTTCTCAAGGCCCTGACCTGCCGGTATCTGCAGCTGGCAGAGGGAGAAGAAGGCGCGGAATTTTCAGGGGATGAAAAGCCCGTGTTCCACAAGTTTTTCGTGGAGGACAGTTATCTGAAGAACTACCAGAATATCCCCCACAGAAGCTACAGCTCCCGTCCCGCCTACCGTCTGGAGGGGCACTACCTTCCGGTGGGGATTTCCCAGATACTCCATATCTACGCGGATTTAAAGGAGCTGAAGAAGGTGTGCCACGGCCACGGGGTCAGCATCACAAAATACCTTGCAGCTGTAGTGATCTGGTCCATCTGGCAGGAGTATCTGGAAGGGAAGGCCTGGGACCAGCCGGTGGTGCTGAATCTGCCTATTAATCTCCGTGCTTTTTTTGGATCAGATACCATGGCGAACTTTTTTGCCGTCACTATGATCGGGTGCCTCTTTAAAGAGCCGGATATGGATTTTGACCATCTTCTGGGGATCGTTTCCAGACAGATGGACAGAAAGATAGCCAAGAAGCGTCTGGAGGAGTGCATTTCCTACAATGTTTCCAATGAGAAAAAGTGGTATCTGAGGGTAACGCCTCTTGTGATCAAAAGCATCGTCCTGAAGCTGGTATTCCGGCTCAAGGACAGGGCTTATACCATGACCTTGTCCAATATCGGCCCTGTATCGGTGGATGAACGCTACCAGGACGAGATCGAGAGGTTCCATGTGATTATCGGTGTATCCCGGAGACAGCCGGTGAAATGTACCGTGTGTTCTTATGGGGAAGAGGTGGTCATCACCTTTGCCTCTGTCTTCTCGGACAACCATCTGCAGCGTGGCTTTATGGATAAGCTCCATGAGGACGGCATCAGTCTGAGGGTGGAGGGGAATGATCCTTCTGCCGCCCGCAAACGGGATATGTATCCGCGGGTCCGCAAAGTCCTGGTCCGTCAGAAGGGCGGGGAGGCAAAGGCGTCCCGCATGGTGAAGCGGGTGGGAAGGACCGGCGGAACCATCGCCAGGGGAACAAAGGAATACCTGGGCGGAGACCGGGATCTGAAAGAAGAACTGAAACGGAGGCTTCATGTCTGAAACCGGCATATCCAAACCGGATGCCGGATCAGAGGATAGGAATATATATGAGAGATAAGAAAGTGAGCCTGCGCGGCGCGCTGGTCCGCGACATGATGAAGGATATGATGGAGACGGCCAGGGGACACAAGTTCCAGACCGGGGAGGTACGCAAGAATCCCAGAGAACGGGTCTGGATCTGTCCGGAGGGCTGTGAGTATGAGATCATTGAAAGGGAAGAATTCCGGATGGAGTACCTGCAGCCGGCTGGGATCGCCACAGGGCGGGTGATCCTGCAGCTTCACGGCGGCGGCTACATCGGACCTATGAAGAATATTTACCGGGATTTTGCGAAGCTCTATTCCAGATACAGTATGGGGGCCGATGTGCTGACGGTGGACTATAGGGTAGCGCCGGAACATCCTTATCCCGCGGCGCTTGAGGATGCCCTGGACGCCTACCGCTGGCTGATCCAGGAACGGCGGTACAAGGCGAAGAATATCATCGTCGCAGGGGATTCTGCCGGGGGCGGGCTGGCATTTGCCATGGTCATGTATCTGAGGGATCACAGGCTGCCGCTGCCTGGCGGGATCATCGGCATGTCCCCCTGGGGGGATTTAACCTGCAGCGGGGAGAGTTATGAGACAAATTACAGCCGGGATCCCCAGTTTGGCAATACCAGGGACAGTATGCTCTATAACTGTCCCTATGTGGGAGACGAGGATCCTGAGAATCCCTATATATCCCCGGTGTTTGGCAGCTTTGCCAAGCTTCCGCCGGTGCTTTTGCAGGCCGGAAGCGAGGAGATGCTTCTTAGCGACACCCTGACCATAGCCGGGAAGCTGCGCGGGGAGCACAGAAAGCTCAGGGTGTCGGTCTATGACGGGATGTTTCATGTGTTCCAGATGGCATACCGGCTGGTGCCTGAGGCCAGGGAAGCCTGGGAGGAAGTGGAGACATTCCTGCATATCGTCTACAAGCTCCAGAAAGGGTCTGGAGGGAAGAAAGTCCGGGTGGTCCGCAATCCCGGAAAGGGGAGGCGGCCATGAGGATTACGGTGGTGGCAATGGGCAAGGTGAAGGAACGGTTTTTTGCCGATGCCATCGGGGAATACAGCAAACGTCTCAGCCGCTACTGCAAGCTGGATATCCTCCAGGTAGCGGATGAGAAGACGCCGGATGGGGCCGGCAGTGCCCTGGAGCGGCAGATCCGGGATAAGGAAGGGGAACGGATCCTGGCACAGCTTAAAGAGGGGATGTATGTGGTGGCCCTGGCTATTGAGGGGAAGATGCTTTCCTCTGAGGAGCTGGCATCCCGGATCCAGCAGCTGGGCACAGGGGGACAAAGCCATATCGCCCTGGTGATCGGCGGTTCCCTGGGACTGTCGGAGGCGGTGCTTAAGCGGGCTGACTGCCTGCTGAGCTTCTCCCGGATGACCTTTCCCCATCAGCTGATGCGGGTGATTCTGCTGGAGCAGCTCTACCGCGGGTTTCGGATCATAGCGGGAGAGCCATATCATAAGTAGGCAGATAACATCCCGGAAAGGGGGGAACCATCTTTGCCGGATGTACGGCGGATTGCATGGTCATCCTGCCCGTTCCCGGACATTTATAACACGGCAACCTTTCAGATATGCCGGCTGTCTGTACAGCCGGGTGTCTGGATTGTTACATATATTATATGTACCTCCGGAATCTCAACTCCGGAAGCACGCATCAATCATATAAGGAGGCATGATTTACTATGAAACGATTCAAAAGACAATGGATGACCGGGCTTGGGGCCGTGCTGCTGGCCTCAGCCCTTACGGTGACAGCCTGGGCGGCAGAGAGACTTGATACAGTCTCCGATACCTACTGGGACGAGAACACAGTCACCATGGCCCGCTGGGACGAGGTGGACGATGCTTACCAGTATGAGGTCTATTTGTACCGGGATGAGAGCAAGGTGACGGAGAAGACCACCTCCAAGAATTATTTCAATTTCAAGAGTTTTATGACCAAAGAAGGGGATTACATTTTCCGGGTCCGTGCTCTTGCCAAGCGCAGCAGCAAGGACTATACCAATGGATACTGGTCAGATGATTCGGACAGCTGTTATATATCCGAAGATTATGCCGAACTCCTCAAAAACGGCGGTCAGATTGACACGGAGAATGCAGGCCCCGGCGCACCCGCCAAAGAGGCAAAGGGAGCCTGGGTTCAGGATGAGACCGGCTGGTGGTACAAGAATGCGGACGGTACCTACCCGACAGACGGGTGGTTCCAGGATCCGGCAGATGGCCGCTGGTATTTCTTTGATCCCCAGGGCTACATGGTGACCGGCTGGATCGAGCGGGACGGTGCCCGCTATTACTGCGATGCCCAGGGAACTCCCTCCGGCGCCATGGTGACCGGAACCTATACGGTGGACGGGGTGGAATACCAGTTCAGTGAGTCCGGGGCTCTGGCCCAGTAGGGATGAGTCCGGGCACCTTGTTATCTGGTTTATGAAAATTGGCCGTTCCGGTCAGTCTGCGCATCTGCGGCGCAGGCTGGCCGGAATATTTTTATCTGCCTCTCATATAATGAAATTATGAAGGAGGTGGACATGGGCTGTAAGGAAGATGTTTTACAGATTTTCCCAAAAGATATCCGGTTTATTCTGGGACAGGTATCCGTGGATTTCGGGCAGGTGCAGGAAATCCGGCTGCGGGTTCAGGGCCCTCTTCTTATGATCTGTCAGAATCAGGAATTCTACGTTACTTCAGAAGGAACATTAAGTACACAGGCAAGGGACGCTTATGAGGTGTCTGCCAGAGAACTGAAAGAGACACTGGAATATATGGGACGGTATTCTCTGTATGCCTTTGAAGAGGAGATGAAGCAGGGCTTTCTCACCATACCCGGAGGTCACAGGGTTGGGCTTGCAGGAAGAACTATATGTGATGAAAAAGGTATCCGGTCCATGAAATATATATCATCCATCAATGTCCGTCTCGCCCACCAGATCCGTGGATGTGCAGATCCGGTGCTTCCATGGATGTATGAAAGGGGGGAAATCTGTCATACCCTGATCCTTTCCCCGCCCAGATGCGGAAAGACGACGCTTCTGCGGGATCTGGTCCGTCAGATCTCCGATGGAGGCCGGGAGCATCCAGGCATGAACGTGGGGGTGGTGGACGAGCGGTCAGAGATCGCGGCCTGTTATCAGGGAGTTCCCCAGAATGACCTGGGCATCCGTACCGACGTGCTGGACTGCTGTCCCAAGGCCAGGGGGATCTGGATGCTGATCCGTACCATGTCCCCCCAGGTGATCGCAGTGGACGAGATCGGAAGCAGGGAGGAGATGGAGGCCCTGGAATATGTGATGAACTGCGGCTGCCGGATCATAGCCACCATCCATGGCAGTTCCATAGAGGATGTGCAGAAGAAACCTGCCCTGGCGAGGCTGGTGGCAGAGCGGTGGTTTGGACGGTACCTGATCCTAAAGCCCCAGAAAAAGGTGGGAGGAAGGATCGGAATCTACGACGGACAAGGAGTAAAACTGTGTGAGACAGGAGGCGGATAGTGTGGGGATAGGCGTGATGATGAAGCTTTTTGGCAGTGTACTGCTTATGACAGGAACCTCCGGCTACGGATTCTGGAAAGCCGCATGCTACAAGCGCCGGATCAGCCTGCTGGAGCAGCTGCGTCAGATGGTATTTCTGTTAAAAGGACAAGTACTCTATGCCAACGCGACTCTGGAGGAGGCTTTCGAGGCAGTGGGAAAAAGGACAGAAGGGCAGCTGTCCCGGCTGTTCCTCTATGTGGCAGAGCGGATAAAAAAGCAGCAGGGGGAAGTGTTTTTTACCATATGGAAGGAGGCCGTGGCAGAGCTGCTGGCAGACTCGGAGTTAAAGGCGGAGGACAGACAGCAGCTGACAGCCATGGGAGAGCATCTGGGCTTTCTGGATAAGGACATGCAGGAGCGGAATCTGCTTCTGTATCTGGAGCAGCTGGATCAGGGGATCAGGGAGCTGCAAAGCCACAGGCAGGAGAGGTGCAGACTATACACCAGCCTGGGAGTCATGGCTGGAATGTTCCTGGCCATATTGCTGTGCTGAAGGAGGGCATATGGGGGTCAATCTGATATTCAAAATAGCGGCGGTAGGAATTCTGGTATCCGTCATCTGCCAGGTCCTGAAACACAGCGGAAGAGAGGAGCAGGCATTTCTGACCAGTCTGGCAGGCCTGATCCTGGTGCTGTTCTGGATGGTGCCGTACATATATGAGCTTTTTGAGACCATCAAGAATTTATTTGCGTTGTAGGAAATTTCCGGTTTATCCGGGTTAGGAGATGGGACATGAATATCATAGCGATTGGGGTTATGGGGATCACGGCAGTGCTCCTGGCAATCCAGATGAAGGGAGTCCGGGCAGAGTACGGCACCTGTCTGGCCATTGCTGCAGGGTGCCTGATCAGCTTTTTCGCGGTGGGCAAGATGAAGACGATCTTTGATGCCATGGCGCGGATTCAGGATATGATCCGGCTCCAGGATGTTTATCTGTCCATTCTTTTGAAGATGGCAGGGATCACCTATGTGGCGGAATTTTCCTCTGGCATCTGCCGGGATGCGGGTTATGGAGCCATCGGGAACCAGATCGAGATCTTCGGGCGGCTGACAATTCTGGCGGTCAGTATGCCCATAATCCTGGCGCTGCTGGATGTGCTGCAGGGGTTTGCGGCATGAGGCGGGGGAGAGCCGGCAGGAGGGCAGGCGGGCTGTATGGGAAGGAAGGCAGGAGACCGAGGCCAGGACAGGCGGTAAAGTCCGGGAGCCTGCCCAAAAGGTGGCTGGGATGGATGGCCGTAATGGTATTTTTGGCTGTGCTGTGCCAGGGGAGGATGGTATGTCAGGCCGCCATGCCGGGAAATGCCGGAGAAGAGCCGGTCTGGGAGAGCAGCCGGACACCGGCTGCAGAAGTCCATACCTGGAAGAAGGAGACCGGGCCGGAACCGGATTCTGGAATTGCAGACCTTCTGCCTGACACAAAGGACTGGGCGGATATCGACCAGTTCCTTCTGGGACAGCAGTCCCAGGGGGAGACTCTGGCCTTTTCAGATCTGGTAAAGGCCCTGGCACAAGGCAGGGGGAAGGAGGCAGGACGCATTATCCTGACGCTGTTTGAGACAACCTTTGTCAGGGAGATACGAAACGGAGGGCGTATGGCGGGACAGCTTCTGGCCCTGGGAATTATGGGGGCGGTGTTTACAAGCTTTTCCGGTATCTTCCAGTCGGGCCAGGTATCGGAGACGGGATTTTTCCTGACCTATCTTCTGGTGGCGGCAGTGCTGGCGGCAGCAGTGCTGGACGGGGTGGTGATCACCAGCCAGGTGCTGGAGCGGCAGGTGGAATTTATGAATGTGCTGCTGCCTTCTTATCTGATCGCGGTGACCTGGGCGGGGGGAAGTCTCACCGGAGCGGCCTGGATGGAGTTCTTCCTGTTTCTTCTGGCCGTGGTTCCCTGGCTGTACCTGAAGCTGCTTCTTCCCCTGGTCCGCATCTACACCCTGCTGGTCATGGTTGGAAATATGGGGAAAGAGGACAGAATGTCCCGTATGGCCCAGCTGGTCCAGAGCATTGTCCGCTGGGGCAGCAGATCCCTGATCGGCGCGGTGGCAGGCTTCCAGATCGTCCAGGGTATGGTGCTTCCCTATGCGGACGCGGTGAAGAATACGGGGCTTGAAAAGCTGCTGCAGATGATTCCGGGACTGGGGCAGGGGGTGGGTGCCGCGGCCAGGGTCATCCTGGGTTCCGGGGTGCTGATCCGCAATGCCATGGGAGCGGCAGCAGTCATAATCCTTCTGCTTCTCAGTCTGGTGCCGGTGATGAAGCTGGCAATCCTCTGTGTTCTTTACAAGGCCGCGGCATCGATCCTTCAGCCGGTGGGGGACAGGCGTCTGGTGGCCTGCATCGCCGGGGTGGCGGAGGGAGAGAGGATGCTGCTGGGGCTGACGGTGGCAGGTATGATGGTCTTTGTACTGACCATTGCACTGGTCTGTGCCGGGGCGAATCTGGCTTACTTTGCCTGAGAAATCCGTATGGAGGGAAGGAAAATGGAACAGCTCTATGGATGGATCCGCAATCTGGCAGGCTATTTCGTATTTCTGGCTGTGCTGGAACAGCTGATGTCCGGCAGCAGATCCGGGCGGTATGTCCGCTTCTTTGCGGGGATTATCCTGATCCTGCTGGTGTTAAAGCCTCTGACCGGCGGACTGCATCTGGAGGATGCCCTGGTCCGGGAGTATGAAGCTCTTTTGTTTCAGTATGACACCAGGGATCTGCGGCAGGAAATATCCGGCGCGGAAAACCAGCGTCTGGAGCGGATCATGGACCAGTATGAGCTGGCTGTGGCCCAGACTGTGGAGGAACTTGCCAGGGCAGAGGGATATAAGGTATACGGGTGTGTGGCTGTGATCCAGCGGGATAAAGGCAGCGACCGGTTCGGGGAGGTGGTGGAGATACAATTGTCTGTGGGCAATCAGGACAATGTGGGATATGATGATTCAGAGAGGCTGAAAAAGAAAGTTGCTGTCTGTTATGATCTGGAGGAGGAGCATGTGGAAATTCAAATCGTGGAAAGGGAAGGATAAATGGCTGTTTCTGGCAGTAGCCGGAGTGATCTTATGTATTCTGGCATTTCCGGCAGAACAGCTGGCAGAACGGGGAAGGACGGGAACAAAAGCGGAGTCCGGATCCGTCCGGGCCGGGGAAGCCGACAGAGAGGAAGGTGTGGATCTGTTCTTTGGCTCTGACGGGCAGGAAGCCGGAGCAGCGGCAGTGGCGGGGGAGAATTTCCAGGAAGGGGTGGAGGCTTCCGCAGGCGGGAGCATTTCCTATGAGGAACAGCTGGAGAAGCGGATCCGGGAGCTTTTGCGGTATGTGGACGGGGTGGGGAAGGTGGATGTGCTGGTGGTCTTAAAGGCATCTTCGGAGAAGGTGATCCATGTGGACGGGAACATTACCTATTCCCTGACCGAAGAGACAGACGGAAACGGCATACGGCGCAAGACAGAGAGCCGGGAGGAAACAAAGGATACGGTTCTAAGCTCGGGAAACGGGCAGAATGCGCCGGTGATTGAGAAGGAGATACGTCCGGAGATATCCGGAATCATCATCAGCGCCACCGGCGGAGGGAGTCCGGCAGTATGCGCGGAAATTTCTGCCGCAATGGAAGCATTATTTGGCCTTCCCCCTCATAAGATAAAAGTACTAAAGCGGGTGGAATAAAGGAGTGTCATGTATGAAATTAAGAAAATTCAGAACTGAGCGGAAGGATGGAAATGGAAATATGAAAAAACTATTCCGCAGGAACCAGATCATCATCACGACTCTGGCGATTATGATCGCAGCAGCAGGCTATTTAAACTACGCAGGGAAGAAGGAGCTGGAAGCCAGCACAGATACAGGGATTCAGGAGGCCGGAATGCTGGAGATCTCAGACGAGGATCTTCTGATGGAGAACCAGGCGGCCAATTATTACTATCCCGGGGAGATCGAGGAGGCAGAATCTCTGGCCGAGCATTACGATCCGGCCCAGACGGAAGCCGGACAGCAGCTGGCGGAGATCGACAGCTGGGACGGAGACGAGGAAGCAGGGATGGACAGTCCCGGAGAGGCGGTGCTGACCAGCGGCCTGACTGTCGCTGATTACATAGCTAACGTGCAGCTGAACCGGGAGCAGATCCGGGCGAAAAATAAGGAAACCCTCAACAGTATCATCAACAATACCAACATTGAGGAATCAGCCAAGCAGGAGGCTATCCAGAACATGATCGCCATGACTGCCATCGCCGAGAAGGAAAATGCCGCCGAGACCCTGCTCCAGGCCAAGGGCTTTGCAGATCCGGTGGTAAGCCTGACAGACGGCAAGGTGGATGTGGTCATCAACGCTGCCAGCATCACGGACCAGCAGCGGGCCCAGATCGAGGATATCGTCAAGCGCAAGACCGAGGTGCCGGCAGACGGGATAGTGATTACTCTGCTGAATCTGGGAGAATAGGGGCAACAGTTCAGACGGCCCGTCTGAACCGTTACGAATAGGGGAATTAATTTGAAAACATGCCTATGCAAACCTGGCTCCTTTTGATATAATGAAATAAGTTTCATAAGTTTGTTTGAGTTCAGGAGGTATGGCTGTGGCAGAATCAGATGAGAGAAATACACATAAGGTCTACGAGACGGATAAAATCGGCGAGGTCCAGATCGCGGATGAGGTGGTTGCCATCATCGCCGGTCTGGCAGCTACAGAGGTAGAGGGCGTGGATTCCATGGCAGGCAACATCACCAATGAACTGGTGGGTAAGCTTGGCATGAAGAACTTGTCCAAGGGAGTCAAGATCGATGTGACAGAGGAGCATGTATCCGTGGATCTGTCACTGAATATCAAGTATGGATACAACATCCCGGATGTAAGTGAGAAGGTTCAGGATAAAGTAAAAAGCGCGATCCAGAATATGACGGGACTTACGGTTCTGGAGGTGAATATCCGGATCGCCGGTGTGAATTTTGCAGACGGGAATTAGAGAAAAGACAAAAAGCCTCTGGCTGCTGCCAGACTCCCGGGCGGATTTTTGCGTTTAATTGAACACGATGATTCCGGCGATGGCGATCAGCGCGCCGAACAGTTTTTTCCATTCAAAGGGGGATTTTTCTACCCCGAACAGGCCAAACAGTTCAATTCCATATGCCACGACGATCTGGGTGATCACGATCAGCAGCGTAGCCCTGGCCGGACCCAGGCCATCCATGCTTTTGATGACCGTGTAGGTGATGAAGGCGCCGATGACACCTCCGGCCAGCATGTAGAGGGGCCGCACCTGCAGGATGGCGTCTATGGGACTTTTATCCCCCCAGAACCAGAGCAGGACGCAGGTGAGAAATGCTGTCAGCTGCACCCAGCCCGCGGACACCCAGATGCCGGTCTGTTTTGTCACCTCTGTATTTAATACTCCCTGAATACTCATAAGCGCACCGGAAACCAGCGCAATCATAAATCCCCACATAATCGGACCTCCTGGTTCTTTGTCATGATTGTTTTCCTGATTAGGATTTCCAGAGAAGGAGAAAATATACCATGAACACTTAATCAACAGACAGGGAATGGGTGCCGGAGACGAAGCATGATGGAAATGCTTGTGAAACCTGGAAAAATGTGTTATGATACCTACCAGGTATCCAGAGATCTTTGTGCCAGGAGGAACAGACCGATGACCAGAAGAGAGATGCGGGAGCATTGCTTCAAGATGCTTTTTGGAGTGGTTTTTTATCCGCCGGAGGAGACGAAAGACCAGGCGGAGCAGTATTTTGAGTCCCCCCAGGAGGAGGACACTACAGAGGACGGAGCCGTGGAGATCATCCACCAGGTTGATATGGGCGAGACAGACCGCGCATTTCTCATTGACCGGGTGGAAGGCATGGCAGGGAAGATCCCGGAGCTGGATGGGAAGCTGGACGTGGTGGCCCATGGCTGGAAGACCCGGCGCATGGGACGGGTGGAGCTGACGATTCTGCGGCAGGCTCTTTATGAGATGGCCTATGACAGCGAGGTACCGGACAAGGTGGCGATCAATGAAGCCGTGGAGCTGGCCAAGCGGTTCGGCGGCAGGGATTCCGCGGCTTTTGTCAACGGTGTACTGGCGAAAATCGTAAAACAGGAGTAATATGGCAGGTATTTATTCAGTATCACAAGTTAATTCCTATATTAAGAATATGTTTGCCCAGGACTTTGCCCTGAACCGGATCTCGGTCCGGGGCGAGGTGTCCAACTGCAAATATCACACTTCTGGACATATTTATTTTACACTGAAGGACAAGACCGGGACTTTGTCGGCTGTGATGTTTGCCAGCCAGAGGCGCGGTCTTTCTTTTCAGATGGCGGAGGGGCAGCAGGTGGTGGTGGAGGGTTCCGTGGATGTCTATGAGCGGGACGGCAAGTACCAGCTCTATGCCAGGAAGATCCAGCAGGAGGGCCTGGGGGATCTGTTTGCCCGGTTTCAGAAGGTTAGGGACGAGCTGGAGGAGATGGGGATGTTCTCCCCGGAATACAAGCAGCCCATCCCTCGTTATGCCAGGACAGTAGGGGTGGTGACGGCTTCCACCGGAGCCGCCATCCGGGATATCATGAATATCTCCGCCCGGAGGAATCCTTATGTGCAGCTTGTGCTCTGTCCGGCCCTGGTCCAGGGCCAGGGAGCGGCAGAGAGCATAGCCTCCGGCATCCGCAGGCTGGATGCCATGGGGCTGGATGTGCTGATCGTGGGACGCGGCGGCGGTTCCATCGAGGATCTCTGGGCCTTCAATGAGGAGCTGGTGGCCAGGGCTATTTTCGAATGCCGGACACCGGTGATCTCTGCGGTAGGACATGAGACCGACGTAACCATCGCGGACTATGTGGCAGATCTGCGGGCACCTACTCCGTCGGCGGCGGCGGAGCTGGCGGTCTTTGATTATGCCCGGTTTGCGGGACAGATGGAGCTCTATGAGGCCGCCTTCACCCGCTCTTTGGGGCGCAGGCTGGAGCAGTGCCGCTACAGGATCAGCCAGTACCGGCTGCGTTTTCAGATTCATGACCCCATCCGTCAGATCCATGAGCGGAGGCAGCAGCTGGCTGACTGGGAGGACCAGATGGGCCAGATTCTGGAGCAGAAGCTGATGACGGCGAAGCACCGGCTGGCTCTGGCCAGCGGCCGCCTGCACGGATTATCTCCCCTGGAGCGGATCAGCGGCGGTTTTGGGTTCGTGACAGGGGAGTCGGGAGCGCGGATCGCCCATGTCCGGGACGTCCGTGAGGATGAGGTGATCACGGTGCGGATCTCGGACGGCAGTCTGAAAGCCAGGGTGCTGGAACGTACCTTGCAGCAGCAGGAAGACGGCCGGGAGGGATGAGACGGCGCATGGCTTCAGTGGCTGCGTATCACCATAGCACCGGTATCCATATGGTTTGTATGATTGTATATAACAGTGTTGAGAAAGAGATTTAAAGGAGCCAGTGATGGGAGAGACAGAGGGAAAGACGATTGAGGAGACATTTAAAGAGCTGGATGGGATCATGGAGAAGCTGGAAGCACCGGACACCAGTCTGGAGGATTCCTTTGCTTTCTATGAAGCGGGGATGAAGCTGGTGCGGGAATGTTCGGAAAAGATAGATAAGGTGGAAAAGAAGATTCTGATCCTGCAGGAAGGAGGCGGGGATCATGAAGATGTATGAGGAGCTTGGGAAGCGGACCGCCCAGGTGGAGGCTGTGGTGGAGCAGTATCTCCCGGAGGAGGCAGGACATCAGAAGACCATTTTTGAGGCCATGAATTACAGTGTCCGGGCCGGAGGCAAGCGTCTGCGCCCCATGCTGATGCTGGAGACCTACCGTCTGTTTGGCGGTCAGGGGAAGGAGATAGAGCCCTTTATGGCGGCTGTTGAGATGATCCATACATCCTCACTGATTCACGATGACCTGCCATGTATGGACAATGATGAGCTGCGCAGGGGCAAGCCCACTACCTGGGTTAAGTATGGCTACGATATGGCCGTGCTGGCCGGAGATGCCCTGATGATCTACGCCTTTGAGACGGCGGCAAAAGCCTGCCAGGAAGGCCCGGGGGAGAAGGCCGGACTGGTGGCCCGGGCCATGGGACTGCTGGCTGCAAAGACCGGCATCTATGGGATGATCGGCGGCCAGGTGGTGGATGTTGAGCTGACCGGCAGGCCGGTGGGCCGGGAACAGCTGGATTTTATCTACAGGCTGAAGACAAGCGCTCTTTTAGAGGCTTCCATGATGACCGGCGCCCTTTTGGCAGGCGCGGAGGAGGACCAGCTAAGGACAGTGGAGCAGATCGCCGCGGCAGTGGGACTTGCATTCCAGATCCAGGACGATATCCTGGATGTGACCGGCACCCCGGAGCAGCTGGGCAAGCCGGTTCTCAGCGATGAGAAGAACCAGAAGACCACGTATGTGACTCTGGAAGGCCTTGAAAAGGCCAGAGAGGACGTGGCGCGGATTTCGGCGGAGGCGTTAAAGCTCCTTCACAGCCTTCCGGGGGAGAACCTGTTCCTGGAAGAGCTTATCCAGATGCTGGTTACGAGAGAAAAATAGGTGTGGGCTGGAGAACGGCTGTAACCCAAATGCTATAGGAACGAGGAATAACAGAATGCTATTAGAGAAAATTCAAGGTCCGGAGGATGTGCGGGAACTGGATTTTGACCAGCTGGATCAGCTGGCCCAGGAGATCCGGCAGTTTCTGATCGAGAAGATCAGTGTGACCGGCGGGCATCTGGCCTCCAATCTGGGGGTGGTGGAGCTGACTGTCGCGCTGTACCTGGCATTTGACCTTCCGGAGGATAAGGTGATCTGGGATGTGGGGCACCAGTCCTATACCCACAAGATATTAAGCGGCCGCAGGGAGATGTTCACAGAGCTGCGGCAGTATGGAGGATTAAGCGGCTTTCCCAAAAGAAAGGAAAGCCCTTACGATTCCTTTGACACGGGCCACAGCTCCACCTCCATCTCCGCCGGCCTGGGCATGGCCCAGGGACGGGATCTTATGGGGGAGGATTATTCTGTGGTTTCGGTGATCGGGGACGGCGCCCTGACCGGCGGCATGGCCTACGAGGCCCTGAACAATGCGGCACGGCTGAAGAAGAATTTTATCATTGTCCTTAATGACAACAATATGTCCATTTCGGAAAATGTGGGCGGCATGTCCCGGTACCTTAACGGGATCCGTTCCGGCGAGGGCTATAATGAACTGAAAAAGCAGGTGTCCGGCACTTTGTCCCGGATCCCGGTCATCGGCACCGGGCTGGTGGACAAGATCAGCAGAACCAAGAACAGCATCAAGCAGCTGATCATTCCCGGCATGCTCTTTGAGAATATGGGCATTACTTATCTGGGGCCTGTGGACGGACATGATATCCGGGCCCTGGTCAAGGTATTCCGGGAGGCAAAGAAGCTGGATCACGCGGTCCTGGTCCATGTACTGACCAAGAAAGGCCAGGGCTATTCTCCGGCGGAGAAGCATCCCTCCCGTTTCCATGGGGTGGAGCCCTTTGATATTGCCACGGGCAGGCCACTGAAAAAGAAGGTCTATCCCTCCTACACAGATGTATTTTCCAGGGAGTTGTGCCGGATCGCCCAGGAGCATCCGGAGGTTGTGGCGGTTACAGCGGCCATGCCAGACGGAACCGGGCTCAACGCCTTTTCCCAGAAGTTCCCGGAAAGGTTCTTTGACGTGGGCATCGCGGAACAGCACGCAGTGACCTCGGCAGCGGGAATGGCCGCCGCCGGACTGAGACCGGTGGTGGCGGTGTATTCCTCCTTCCTGCAAAGGGGGTTTGACCAGATCCTTCATGATGTCTGCATCCAGGAACTGCCGGTGATCTTTGCCGTGGACCGGGCAGGGCTGGTGGGAAGCGACGGGGAGACCCATCAGGGCATTTTCGATCTGTCCTATCTGTCGTCCATTCCAGGCATGACGGTTCTGGCACCCAAGAATCTGTGGGAGCTGCGGGCAGAGCTGGAATTTGCCGTCAGCTGCTGTCAGGGGCCGGTGGCCATCCGTTATCCACGCGGTCAGGCATATAGGGGGCTTAAGGAATTTGCGGCGCCTGTGGAGTATGGCAAAGGGGAACTGATCTATGAGGGCCAGACCATCGCCCTTCTGGCTGTAGGCAGCATGGTCAGCACGGCCCAGCATGTGCGGGAAAAGCTTCTGGAGGAAGGGATTTCCTGTACCCTGGCCAACGGACGGTTTATCAAGCCGGTGGATAAGGAGCTGGTGGAGAAGCTGGCAGCAGGGCATAAGCTGGTGGTGACCCTGGAGGAGAATGTGCTCCGCGGCGGCTATGGGCTGGAGGTGACCGCTTATATCCACGCGCACCACCCGGAGACCAGGGTTTTGAATATTGCTCTTCCGGATGCCTATGTGGAGCATGGCAATGTCTCCCTGCTCCGGGAAAGCCTGGGCATTGACAGTGATTCGGTGATCGGTAAAATAAAGGAATGGTTAGGGGAGCGGGAAGGATGAAAGAACGACTGGATATACTGCTGGTAAACCGGGGGCTCGCTGCCTCCCGTGAGAAGGCCAGGGCGGTGATCATGTCCGGAATCGTGTATGTGGACGGTCAGAAGGAAGACAAGGCCGGTTCCATGTTCGCGGATTCTGCACAGATTGAGGTGCGGGGCGCCACCTTAAAGTATGTGAGCCGGGGAGGTCTCAAGCTGGAGAAGGCAGTGGAATGCTTCGGGGTGGAGCCAGCAGGAAAGATCTGCATGGATGTAGGCGCTTCTACAGGAGGCTTTACCGACTGTATGCTGCACAATGGCGCCGTCCGTGTCTATGCGGTGGATGTGGGCCACGGACAGCTGGACTGGAAGCTGCGCAATGATGAGCGGGTGATCTGTATGGAGAAGACCAATATCCGCTATGTGACCCCGGAGGATATTCCGGATAAGATTTCCTTTGTCTCTATCGATGTGTCCTTTATCTCCCTGACCAAGGTCCTGGGGCCGGTGAAGCAGCTGCTGACAGAGGACGCCCAGATCGTGTGCCTGATCAAGCCCCAGTTCGAGGCCGGCCGGGAGAAGGTGGGGAAGAAGGGGGTGGTCCGGGACAAGGCTACCCATCTGGAGGTGATCCGGGCAGTCACGGGGTATGCGGCAGGCATCGGTTTCGGGATCCTGAACCTGGACTATTCACCCATCAAGGGACCGGAGGGCAATATCGAGTATCTGCTCCATCTCATAAACCAGCCAGGAGAGAAAGCAGGGGAAGAGTGCCTGCCGGACATACAGGGTGTGGTGGAGGCGGCCCATGAGGCACTGGACCGTAGGTGAAGGAGCTGTTCCAAAAGACGAAATTCTGGTTCCGGCTTGTCCGGGTTAGGAGACAGACATGAAATATTTTTACCTGATCGGCAATCCGACCAAGTGCGGCACAGAGAAGCTGGCGGGCCAGATTACGGCCTACTTAAAGGCCAAGGGGGCTGTCTGCTGGGGGAGTCCACAGAGAAGAGAGCTGGAGAGCCGCGGTCACGGCTACACGGATCCCGGGGATATCCCGGAGGAGACGGAGTGCGTCATCACTCTGGGGGGCGACGGGACTCTGATCCAGGCGGCCCGGGATCTGGTAAGCTGCCGTCTCCCCATGATCGGGATCAATATGGGGACCATGGGATATCTGACCCAGATCGCCCGTGGGGAGGACTATATGTCCATGCTGGATGCCCTGCTGGAGGACCACTACCGGCTGGAGCGGCGGATGATGCTGGACGGGATTATCCGGGGCAGCAAAGGGGAGAAGCGGGGCATAGCCCTTAATGAGATCGTGCTGACCCGCCAGGATGTGATGCATCCGCTGAAATTGGATGTATATGTCAACGGGGTCTTTCTGAACCAGTATGGGGCAGACGGGATGATCGTGGCGACTCCCACAGGCTCCACGGCCTACAATCTGTCGGCAGGCGGCCCCATCGTGACTCCGGCTGCCAGACTGATGGCCCTGACACCGATCTGTTCCCATTCCCTGTATGCCAGGAGCATCATCCTCTCCAATCAGGACGTGGTGACCATCCGTCCCCGGCAGACCGGCGGCCAGAAGCAGATGGCCGTATTCGACGGGGACCAGACCCTGGGACTTGGAGAGCTGGAGAGCCTGGAGATCTGTGAATCAGAGAGCTTCACCACCCTGATCCAGCTGAAGAACATTTCGTTTCTGGAGAATCTCAGGTCAAAGATGAATCCAATATAGAAACGGTCAGGGGATATATCGCAAGGAGAATATGAACATGAAACTGGAACGTCACAGCAAGATCGTAGAGCTGATCGGAAAATATGAGATTGAGACCCAGGAGGAGCTGGCGGACCGCCTGAAAAAGGCCGGTTTCCGGGTCACCCAGGCTACCGTTTCCCGTGATATCCGGGAACTGAAGCTGACCAAGGTCCAGGGGGAGCACGGCAAACAGCGCTATATTGTCATGCAGAACCAGGAAACCTTCAGTGACAAATACATCCGGATCCTGCGGGACGGCTATGCTTCCATGGATATGGCCCAGAATATTCTGGTGATCAAGACCGTATCCGGTATGGCCATGGCAGTGGCAGCGGCCCTGGACGCGATCCATTTTCATGAGATCGTCGGATGTATCGCCGGGGACGATACCATCATGTGTGCGGTGCGGAGTGTGGATGACACGATCCTGGTTATGGATAAGATCCGCAAGCTGATGGCGGATAACAGGTAACGACGGACAAATGTCCAGGCTGCTTTCCCCTGACGACAGTGTAAGTATCAGCTGCCGGGTATGCGGAGAGGGGCCGGAAAAGACAAGGGGGAGCTTTATGCTGTTGGAATTACATGTAAAGAATCTGGCGCTGATTGAGCAGGCCGATGTGGAGCTGGGCGACGGACTCAATATTCTGACCGGTGAAACCGGAGCCGGTAAGTCCATTATTATCGGTTCCGTGAACCTGGCCCTGGGCCAGAAGGCCCCCAGGGATATTATCCGCAGTGGAGCGGAGTATGCCTGGGTGGAGCTGGTATTTGCGGTAGATGAAGAAAAACGGGAAAAGCTGCAGAGCCTGGATGTGACTCCTGATGAGGACGGGATCCTGGTGATCACCAGGAAGATCATGGCCACCCGCAGCGTCAGCAGGATCAATGATGAGACGGTGACCGTTGCAAAGCTGCGGCAGGTAACCGGCCTTCTCATCGATATCCATGGTCAGCATGAGCATCAGTCTCTGCTCCATGCATCCAAGCATCTGGAGATTCTGGATACCTACGCCAAATCCCGGACAGAACCGGTGAAGCAGAAGGTGGAAAAGCTTTACCGTGAATACAAGTCTCTGCAGGAGTCGCTGGAGGAAGCCGGGACAGACCAGGAGGCCAGACGCCGGGAGGTGGATTTTCTCCAGTTTGAGGTGGCAGAGATTGAGGATGCCCGGATCCAGCCGGGAGAGGAGGAGGCTCTCGCAGAGGAATACCGCAAATTTTCCAACGGACAGAAGATCCTGGAGAGCCTGTCTTTGGCCTATCAGGCCGTGGAGACCGACAGCATCGGCAGGGCTCTTCAGAAGATAGGGGAGGTGGCGGGCTTTGATCCGGAGATCGGCAGAATCCAGGATCAGCTCTATGATGCCGAGTCCATTCTGGATGACGTGCACCATGCTATCAATGCCTATCTGGACAATGTGACCTTTGACGAGGAACGCCTGCGCCAGACAGAGGAACGTCTTGACCTGATCCACACAATCCAGTCCAAATATGGTGGTACGGCGGAAAAGATCCAGGAGGCTCTGGAAGAAAAGCGCGCCAGACTGGAGCAGCTGGAGCATTTCGACGAATACCGGAAACAGCTGGAGGAGGATTATAAGAGGGTGACAGGAGAGCTGGATGAATGCTGTGCCAGGCTTTCCCGTATCCGCAAGGCAGCTGCCAGTACCCTGACCCGGAAGATCCGGGAGGGGCTTCTTGACCTGAATTTCCTGGATGTGGAATTTTCCATGGAGTTTGACCGGCTGGAGCATTATACGGCCATCGGTTATGACGGGGCGGAATTCCGCATTTCCACCAATCCGGGGGAGCCGGTACGTCCCCTGGGGATGGTGGCCTCCGGCGGTGAGCTGTCCCGGATCATGCTGGCTATCAAGACGGTGCTGGCGGACAGTGACGATATCCCGTCCCTGATCTTCGACGAGATCGATACAGGGATCAGCGGCCGCACGGCCCAGAAGGTATCAGAGAAGCTGGCTATTATCGCCAAGAACCACCAGGTCATCTGCATCACCCATCTGCCCCAGATCGCCGCCATGGCAGACTGCCATTATGAGATTGCCAAGTCTGTGGAGAAGGGCAAGACCGTGACCAGGATCCATGCCCTGGATGAGGAGCAGATGGTTGAGGAGCTGGCAAGACTTCTCGGAGGCGCCCGGATCACCGACGCGGTGCGGGAGAATGCCAGGGAGATGAAGAACTTTGTAATCTCCGGGCGTCACGACAAAACCAAGAGTAAATAGGTTGTGAGCAAGCTCAATTTCTGATAAAATAAAAGAAAATGGGCGTTGAATGATGGAAGACGAAAAATACAAATATCTGCAAAATAACAGAATATTTTCCCTTTACCATATATCTTGTTCCGAAGAATTCAGATACAATAGAGATATCTAATAAAGAGAGGGAGATGTTCTGGTGAAAGCTTATTTATAGAGGTTATCTGGTGCGGTGTTATTTCGACAGCAGAGTTGTCTGACTATGCGAAAGAATATTTAGAACCAATTGAAAGAGGGCTGGGATGATAAAGAACATACGGGTTATGGCTGCTATCTATAAGAATATCTGCTTGTCTGTATCAGAGGCAAAGCGGATCCGCGGATTTTTTGCTGATCTGGACTATGCGGATAGTTATCTCCATAATCACAAGGAAAGTGGAGAACAAATCTATCGATATCCGCTGGTGCAGTATAAGGTGGTGGGAGGCCATCCGATGATCCTTGCAATGGAAGACGGGATCCGGAGTATCCATCCCCACTTGATGGAGCAGACACAGATGACTTTGGGGGACAAGATATATACAGACATGGCCCTGGATATCCGGCTGTCAGAGCGTCCTATAGGGGATAGCCGGGAAGTCAGGAAATATCATTTTCTGACGCCATGGCTGGCCCTGAACCAGGGAAATTATGAAAGATATAAAAAGGCAGATCAGGAAGCACAAGCTGTGCTTTTATCAAATATATTGACGGGCAACATCTTGTCTATGTGTAAGAGGTTTGGAGTAACCATAGAGAACCAGCTGACAGTCACACACCAGCTGGAAAATGTCTCTGTGTGGTACAAAGGAAAGAAGATGGAGGGATTTCGAGGAACATTCCAGGTGAACTGCTGCATTCCGGATCTGTGCGGGATTGGGAAAGGAACCGCAAGAGGATTCGGGACAGTTAGAATACAGCATGATAAAAGGGGTGATGAATAAGGTGGAGTACAGAGAAGTTGCGTTGGCAGCATGGCTTATCAATATCGGACGGTTCTGGGATGACGGAGCAGAGAGTCTGGTGGAGGGCTGCCGTGGAGTATTGGAGAGGTATCTGGATGTGGAGAAACTTCTGGGCATTCTCAGGAAAAAACCGGAGTGTGCAAAACAGAGGAGACTGGTGGACGATGCCTTTAGTCTGTCTCTGTGTGAATCTGAAGCTAAGGAGAAACTGGCCAAGGGAAGAAATCTTACCAGTGTATTCTCAAGAGTTACAGTGAAGGACAAGAGTGAGAAGAAAAAGATGTATTATTCCATCAGGAAGGAGTCGCCGGAAGCGATATTTCCCCAGGAAAAGGGCAGTGATGAGCAGAGAAAAAAGCTGTCCATGGAGTTCATGAAAGAGTTAAAATCTCTGAAAGATTATGCCCCCGGATCGTGGGAAGACTTTATCGTCGTCTTTGATGGCCTGCTGAGAAAATACACATGGTGCATCACAGCTTCTGATTATGAGGGAGAAGACATCTCCTTGTATAACCAGTCCAGGATAGCAGGTGCCATCGCAGAATGTATGGCCAGAAGCCATGATGCGGAAAGAAAATACTTTAAGCTGGTGGTAGGAGATTTCTCGGGGATTCAGAATTATGTATTTTCTGTGGCAAATGTCAATAAGAAGGGGGTAGCAAAGCGGCTCCGTGCCAGATCCTTCTATGTGGATGTAGCGGTGTCAGCTATTGCCCAGGATATTATCTACCGGTTTGGCCTGACCCAGAACCATATTCTGATGCTGACAGGAGGGAAATTCTATCTGCTGCTTCCCAACACAGAAGATTCAGACAAGCTTCTGGAGACCATTGAAAATGAAATGGAGGAAAGCTTCTTGTCTCTGTTTAAGGGGCAGATCGCTATCCATCTGGCCTGGATCACCATGGGAGCAGACGGTTTGGAGTATTACAGCCAGTCTGTGACGGAGATTATGAGAGTTCTGGGTGAGAAGAAGGCCATGGCATTTCACCATAGCCTGACTGACGGCGATGGCTGGATAGAAGATAAGTTTAGCCTATATAAGGATCTGGCAGGAAAATATGTCTGTGGATCCTGCCAGAGAGAACTTACGGATAGGGATCAGGAGTATTGTCCAAACTGTGCCATGCAGACAGAGATAGGAGGCAGGCTTCCCAGAACGAGATACATATCGTATTACCGTGGGGAGAGGGAGGGAGCATATCACATCTATGGAAACTACTGGATCGGGCTGTGGCCGGAATTCAGGAAGGATGAAGCGTTTTTGATAGAACAGATTAATGGATCAAGCCTTCCAGAGCAGGCCAAGGGAGCTCCTGTAAAGATCCGGTATATGGCAAATCATATTCCGGTGGATGCTGTAGACGGGGATGTGATGACATTCAATGATATGGCAGAGGTATCCAGGGGAACGAAACGTCTGGCAGTCCTGAAGGCGGATGTAGACACTCTGGGGTATATCTTCGCAGACGGACTCCGGACAGGAAAAAGGCATTTTGGAACTATTTCCAGGGTTAATACCATGTCCAGATTCCTTGAGATATTCTTTTCAGGGTATGTGAACCAGCTTATAAGTCAGAGAGAAGAATATAGGAATGTGTACAGCGTGTTCTCAGGCGGAGACGATCTTTTCCTTATAGGGCCGTGGGATGTGATACCGAAGCTGGCGGTGGAGATCCATAAAGACTTCAGGAACTTTGCGGCACAGAATCCAGCACTTACTATCTCCGCAGCAGTAAGTGTATTCCAGCCCAGGGAACACATCGCCAATATGGCGGAACTGAGCGAGCAGAGCTTAAAAGAGGTAAAGAACAAGACGATCAAGGAGCTGTACCCAGAGAAGCCGGGGAGGGATGGCGTCAGCTTCTTGGGGCAGCTATTCGGCTGGGAGGATTTGAGGAAGCAGCTGGATATAGGGGAAATGCTGGCAGGGCTTCTGGAAGATAAGCAGGTAAGTATAGGTATCATCAGGCGGATAGGCACCTATAGCAGGATGTATCGGGAATTCCTGATTAGCCACGATGTTATGTCCCTTATGTTTGAACCCTTATTTCACTATGACAGGAAGAGAAATTATGAAGAGCTGGGAAAGAGAACCAATCCCAGAATGCAATGGTTTCTGGATGACTATGTAGATGATCTGTCGAAGAACGCAGCGGATCTGAGGGTTGTGAAGAAAAATCTGTTTTTTGCGGAAGCAGCGATTGCCTATGCATTGAATATCACGAAGGAGGAGCGGGTGTAATGGCATACGACAATAGGAATTTTGGAAACAAGATGGGAGGAAGGAATGGTTTTAACAGCAACTACCAGAAAGGCCAGCTTCCCAAAGGATATCTGTCAGGGGGATATTTTGAGACGGTTGAGAATGAGAACGCATTAAAGCCAGAGTATATTGTGGAATACTCGAAAGCTATCGCTGAAAAGCTGTCTGATAAGAATGAATGGGAAAAGCCCAATACCCCACAGAATAAGCGGAGCCAGATCCGCAAATTTTATGAATATGTATTGCGGATACAGAGCCTTCTGCATCGGAAAAATAATAATTTTGATGCAGTAGAAGCGGAACTGAAACGTCTGATCCCATATGTGAATTATGCCGTAAGCCGCGGGACTGTATCGGAGCTGTTCCGGAATTTCATAAATGACAATATGATGGCAATCCATAATGTGGAGGACTTGAATGCTTTTGTGAAACACTTTGAATCTATCATTGCATATTTACCCAAAGAAAAGAATTAGGAGGATGACGGTTATGAAACTGGAGAAAATCTGTAAATACGAAGGCACAATCAAACTGGTGACAGGATTGGCAATCAAGGGAGCCAGCAATGAACTGAATATCGGCGGAGCGGACAGTGAAGTGGTAAAGAATCCTCTTACAGGGGAGCCTTACATTCCCGGATCAAGCCTGAAGGGAAAAATGAGGTCCCAGATGGAGAAAATCCATGGGATGAAGAATGCAAAAGGGTTTGAGGATAAATCAAAGCCCTGCGGATGTGGAGATAAAAATTGTGTGGTATGTACATTGTTTGGGGCGCATATGAATCCGAACGCATTGTCTGCACCTACCAGAATTATTGTCAGGGACTGTGAACTGACAGAGGAGTCCAGAAAGAGGATACAGGATATGCCAGTGGAGAGAGGGGGATATCTGGAGTTAAAGGCGGAGAACCTGATCAAACGGGATAAAGGCACCGCCGAAGCACCGAGATTCATGGAACGTGTACCGGCCGGACTGGAATTCAGGCTGGAGATACTGGTGCAGATATTTGATGAAGACCGGGAGGAAAAGCTAAAAAGAACGGTGGAGAAGGCGCTGCAGATGGTAGAGTCTTCTTATCTGGGCGGCAGTGGTTCCAGAGGCTATGGTCAGGTGAAGTTTGAAGGTGAATGGGAAGAAATCGGGGTGAAATAATGGTACTGTATCGTGTGGCAATAAGGCCGGTCATGTCCTTTGCGTCTCCGGTTCAGGGGGATACCTTGTTCGGTGCATTCTGCTGGAGCTATCGGTACAGCTGTGGAGAGGAAGCATTGACAGAGCTTCTGGAAGAATTGAAGTCCGGAAGGCAGCAGATCATATTTTCCAACGCATTTCCGGGGGGAACGCTTCCGCTCCCCCTGGGAATCAGGGATGCGGCTGCTGACTTTGAGAAGATCGAGACCAAGGAAGAGCGGAAGAAGGCCTACCAGGAACATAAGAAATTGAAGTCCGCGAAATATGTGACCAGACAGTGGTTCCAGAAGCTTCAGGAGGGAGATTATCATGGATTCACAGCAGGGCTCTGTGATGAAGGGATAACAGAGCAGACTGTGGTCCATAACATGGTATCCCGACAAGAAGGAAGCGTAAAGAATATCGAGGGAAGCGGCAGCCTATATGGAGAAGACGAATTTTTCGTGGGAAAAGACCAGACATATGATGTGTATGTTTTATCTACACTGCCGGAAGACAGACTGCGTACCATTATTGAGATGATGTTCCAGTTGGGGATTGGCAAAGACAAGTCTACCGGAAAAGGTGCATTTGAGGTAGTGGGCTGGCAGGAAGAAAAGGAACTGCTGAATTGTAAAAGAAGCAATGGGTTCGTCGCGTTGTCTAATTTTATCCCAGCTCAAGGAGACCCGACAGAGGGAAGGTATAAAACTCTGGTAAAATATGGAAAACTTGATCGGGAATATGCTATCTCGGAAGCTCCATTTAAAAAACCGTTGATATTCATACAAGCGGGGGGAGTCTTTAAGGATGAGAATGTGAAAATGCATTATGGACGTTATGCAACCCAGATTTCTATGATCCCTGGGGTGGTGATCAACGGGCAGACGATTGCGGTGCCTATGCAGATCAGTATGTGAAGTTTGAAATATGGTTGAGGAAAGTGTTGGTATTTGCACAAATGAAGGGGCATTTTTATGAAGATGAAGGTGAAAATGCACTATGAGTGAGAGGTGGTGGAAATTCCTGCATAGCAAGAAAAAGTAAATAATGCATAAAAAATTGCTGTGCCTAAAAAGGATAATTGTGAATAATGACGTGATAATATAATTGGTAAAAAGAAAATAAAAAGGAATAGATACTAAATATTGTGGAAAATAAAAAAGATACACTATATTTAGCGTTTTTTTAGCAGAATTTTGTTTGATAAGTAAGAAGAAAGAATCCATTAAAACAAGGATTGAGACATAATTTACATAATACTTCATAATTTTCACCCCAGGCGTAAGAAGAAAGAATCCATTAAAACAAGGATTGAGACAAACAGTACTCAGTCTGATTAGAGCTCCCCATTGCAAAATGTGTAAGAAGAAAGAATCCATTAAAACAAGGATTGAGACAACGGAACCAGTGTACTGGTTCAACTGGTACCAATCTTTGTAAGAAGAAAGAATCCATTAAAACAAGGATTGAGACCAGGCCAGAAGGAAGTCGAAAAGCAGGTGGCAGAACTGTAAGAAGAAAGAATCCATTAAAACAAGGATTGAGACAGTATCCAAGGCAAACCTTAGATATTCAATCCAAGAAGTCACGTAAGAAGAAAGAATCCATTAAAACAAGGATTGAGACGCATTTTCTAATCGCTCAAAAAGCTCTTTTCTCATTTTTGTAAGAAGAAAGAATCCATTAAAACAAGGATTGAGACTATAAATAGTTTCAAACTGTACCTGTCTAATTCTTTTGGGTAAGAAGAAAGAATCCATTAAAACAAGGATTGAGACATTACGATGCCTTATATGTTACTTTAAGTACGCACGTAACGTAAGGAGAAAGAATCCATTAAAACAAGGATTGAGACATTTCCATCCATCCTTTTAATCATAATTACTCCTTCCTGCGTAAGAAGAAAGAATCCATTAAAACAAGGATTGAGACGTTTTATCGGGGCGTACGGCGCTCCCGAAATGATGGAGGGTAAGAAGAAAGAATCCATTAAAACAAGGATTGAGACACAGCCAGCTGGAGGCCATCCGTCATCTGGACAACACCAGTAAGAAGAAAGAATCCATTAAAACAAGGATTGAGACTGTCAACTGACCGCTGCATATGTACTAATTGCCTGCTTAACGTAAGAAGAAAGAATCCATTAAAACAAGGATTGAGACTCCTCTGGATAACAGCTTTCTCCAATTTGCGCGGATTTCGTAAGAAGAAAGAATCCATTAAAACAAGGATTGAGACATCGTCATAACCACAACAGCCATCATCACTAATACCTGTAAGAAGAAAGAATCCATTAAAACAAGGATTGAGACTAAATTATACTCTTCTCCATTGATGGTGATATTGGTAGAATGTAAGAAGAAAGAATCCATTAAAACAAGGATTGAGACATTGAGATAGCAGTTATCATAAGACAAAAACCCTATGAAGTAAGAAGAAAGAATCCATTAAAACAAGGATTGAGACGATAGCTCATCTTCATCAGCATAAGTTTCACTCATAATAAGGTAAGAAGAAAGAATCCATTAAAACAAGGATTGAGACACAGAGGACACTCGATGCCCATTGGAATCGATGTAGCAGTGTAAGAAGAAAGAATCCATTAAAACAAGGATTGAGACTCATTCCAGTTTGCGGTCTGAATTTTGCCTTCTTTTAGAGTAAGAAGAAAGAATCCATTAAAACAAGGATTGAGACAATTTTTTCCAACAGTTCAATAATTTTTTCTTTGTATCGTAAGAAGAAAGAATCCATTAAAACAAGGATTGAGACCTTTCCCTGGAGGTAGTGGAAAGTGTGAAAAGCCATCTGTAAGAAGAAAGAATCCATTAAAACAAGGATTGAGACCTTTTCGGCGGTATCGTCACTCTTTGTCATGATCTGGGGTAAGAAGAAAGAATCCATTAAAACAAGGATTGAGACTATGTAAAAGCGAGAAACGCTTGTGCATCCATTTTCATCTTTGTAAGAAGAAAGAATCCACCAAAACAAGGATATCATCTAGACCATTCTGATATAGCTCAAGAAAATCGTAATATATTTAAAAGAAAGCAAAATCACAGAAAATTTTCCCTTAAAGGGACTGCATAAAGCATTGAAATGATATATATTAGATATACAAAGAAAGAAGGATTTATTGTCCGAATCATGGATGAGGAGGAAATGCCTGGGATACCAGATGGAAGTAACTAACTGATTGCAGTGTATTGTTTGAGGAGGAAGAGATGGTTCTGACTATTCAGGAATATGGCGCAAAGGTTGGCAAAAGGAGTAATTGCCTTACAATCACATCCAGTAAAGGCGAAAAAGAGATCAGTGCGGATAAAGTGAAGGAACTGCACATTTATCCGGCTTGTCATATCTCAGCAGATGCGATTCAGCTTTGCATGGAAAGAGATATATGGATCTTGTTTTTGGATAAGTATGGGGATCCCAAAGGAGAGATCCTTCCATTTTCTGGAGGAAGTTCCCCCATCTACAAGAGGAATCAGATCCTTCTGGCCCGTAAGAGAGAGGGGGTTGAGCTGGTGAAAGGCTTTCTCCTGAAGAAGATCGATAATCGAGTCCTCCAATTAGAACGGATTCTGATAGAGTCAGCTGATGGAGATGAGGTTTTATATCTGAATACCCGGATTAAACGTCTGAAGGAAGCGGAGGAGAAACTGAAAGATGTCCAGGGAAACGATATAGATGAAGTCAGGGAGACATTGCAGGGAATCGAAGGAAGCGCAGGGCGGGCCTATTTTGAAAGTATTTCTTTTCTTCTGCCGGATGATATGAAATTTTCCCAGAGAATGAGAAACGCTCAAGATGTATATAATTGTGCGTTGAATTATCTTTATGGGATCTTGTATGCTAAGATTAAGAAATTGATGTATCAGTGCCGCCTTGATCCATATATCGGTGTCATGCATGTGGATACCTACAATAAGCCTACTTTTGTGTTTGATTTTATTGAATGTCAGAGGATCATTTGTGAGGAGATAGCGTACCAGATCTGTCATGACAGGCTGATTACAATGGATGACATGGAGCCCGACAGCAGCGGAAGGCTTTTGTTTATGGAGGACGCAAAAAAATTATTGGTTTCCCGCTTTTATAGTGCATTTCAGGAAAAAGTTGTTTTTGGGAAAAAGCGGATTACCCGGGAAAGAAAAATCTATATGGAACTGCTTCAGGTGGCGGAGAAGATCGGGGAGGGAAAGGAAGATGTATTGGCTGTTGTATGATATATGCAGTCAGAGGAGAAGGCTGAAGATTGTGCAGTTGTGTAAGGATTATGGACTGAGGCGAATACAAAAAAGCTGTTTTTTCGGCAATATGGATCTGGATAAGACCGGGGAGTTTGCGAAAAAGATGTCCCAAATAGTAGAGGATGAGGATTGTGTATGTATGATCCCGGTAAATCAAAGTATGATGAGCCGGGTGAAGATATGGGGAGAGCTGCAGGCGAATATTAAGGTGGAGGATGAACTGGTATGTTTTATATAGATTATAAATGCAGAAAGAGGGGAAAGTCCCATGGTTTATCTGGCATTGACAAAAATGCGAAGAATAGAATGTGATGGATATATTTTTCCGGAAGATTATTATGATATACCTGGAGTAAACGATTTTCAGGATCTGAAAGCAGTGAAGGAATATTCATTAAAAAAGCTGGAATGTTATAGAGGGGAGAAGGTTGATGTCTGTCTGAATGGTGGGATGACAGTGGAGATCCTGGCAATGATTCAGGCGGCAGCAGAGCTGAAGATAGAACTGATTCTATGGCATTATGATCGTGAAAAAGAGGATTATATGGATCAGAAAGTGAACTGGAAGCCGGTGCATGTCAGCGATGAGGATAAAGAACCAGTGGCAACGGTTGTTCTGTGTAAAGGGCGCCACTGGAGCCAGAGGGAAAAAGCTATTTTTGATACCATTCCTGCTGAGCGGATATTTGACTTTAAGTGGCAGGAGGAGGAGGCAGATCAATGCCTCAGGGATTTTAAAGGCAGGAGGATAGCGATCTATGTGTCAGGTCTCACTTCTGCCGCGGTCAGTGTCCTGAATGCAGCATGGAGAGAACAGATATCTGTCACTTGGCTCCACTATGATTATGACAAAGAAGATTATTTTCCGCAGTGTATGGATGGGGTATAGAGTAGAAAGGCAGAAGGAAAGATGGATAGGAGAAAACAGAAGAAGATCCCTACAGAGCCTACGAAGATATTTTTTGATATGCTTTTCGATTATAGGAATTTGAATTACATTTTCAAATATGGCTTTTACTGGGATGATGAGATGACCAATCTGCTCTTGTCAAAAAGCAGCCAGAGGGTACGGGAACTGGTCAATATCATACAGGAATCCGTATATGAAAACAGCATTATCACACCCTGGAGCCAGCATGCAATGGGGTGCAGAAAGAAATCGGGCAGGCTGCTTATAAGACAGAACCATTATCGTCTTGTACAGAACAGATGGTTTCAGGATTTGTGCGGCTGCTGTGGAAGCTTTCATGATGATCTGGCAGAGGATTATATAAGAGATTGCGAACAGAAACCCTACAGTCAGTGCCGGGAAGAGGATGACGGAGTCTGTCTTTACAGAAGAGTATGTATGTTTCAGGAAGAGCGGGAAGTTTTCCTGAAACTGATAGATGGAGTGGTGGAAAACGAATTGGCCTTGTGGAAGGATAAGTTTCATAGTAAGATTCTCAATGGTTATAGGGATATCATAGTAGAGTCTGACGGGAAAAAGTATCTGAAAGAGAATACCTGGGGGCGGGTATTTGGCAGTCTGGATGATGTGGAAAACAGTAGGGAATACAGCGGATTTTTGGATATGCTTCAGTTTTTTTCAGGATTCACGCCATTATCCGTATTGGGAGGATTCTTTTTGAAAAGACTGGATCCTCAGCCAAGGCCGTCCTATATCATGCTGCGCAATCTGCCTCTGGATTTTGAATTCGAGCAGGAATATTTGTACCGCTGCCTATATGCTATCAATGCCCATATGACAGTGATTTGGGAAGAGAAGGAATATATTCCCATAGGTCTATTTTACAGGGATAGGGACATGACGGGGGTAGAGGAGCATCTCTATCTGGAAGCAATTCCATGGACAGATAGTGAAATAGTTCCGGAGCAGGCGGTAGAACTCCCTGCGTTTGGTGGAGTCCACATAAGACCTGGACGAAAGGTGGATATAGAAATACCTGTGGTCAAGAGAAAGGAGCAGGAGACCAGGGAGTTCCAGGTTGAGTTCTATCATAATAACTGCACAAGGTATCTGCTGGACAGAAGGAAAAACGGATGGGCGGACTGCATTATAGAGGAGCGTACCATACCAGATGTGGTAAAAACTATGGGATCCCCTTATTATGAGGGTATGGAGACCTGGAAGGTGGATGTGGTTACCTATCATATAAAGGTCTGTGACATTCCGGGATTTGTCTTATATATTCAGTCCTTTGGGGATTTTGCATCCATGATTTCCGTGGTGGAACCATTTTCTGGGGCAGAATCAATGAAAAGCCGTCGGCTGAAAGGACTGATAGAAGAACAAGGTTCTTTGCTAAGTGTATATAATTCGGATATACTGATGGAAGAAGCGGGAAGAAAGGGGCATCCTCTGCCGCCGCTTCAGGCAGAACTCTGGTGGCTGGATCTTATACTAACAGAGTATCCGGGATTTTGCAGCATTTTTTTAAGTCAGGACAGTGTGGAAAAGCTAAGACGGAAATTGAGGGAAGAGTGCAGGGGTGAAAGCTGGCTTCAAAGGAAAAGGTTTGATCCTGGATGCAGGATGAAGGATCTGCCCGGAAGAGTGTGCTCTAAGTACCGGAAGATCCGGGACGCTATACATGAAGGCAGGATCCTGCTATATGAGTATAAAAGCGGTGAAAATACAGGTGAGCCTGCAAAGCAGGCGGTGATTGTCCCCTACGCGTTGGAGTATGACGTGATACGGCATCTGGCCGGAGACAGCAAAGAACCTATGGATGTCATGTGTTATGAGATGAACGAGAAAAGAGTCATTCATATTCCCTACAAAAAGATCATAACTACCGCTAGCATCAGCAAAGAAAAATATCCATTCTCTGAACTGGAGAAGATATATCATATCCTGGCATATGTTATTCGGTGTGCTGTGGCGGGAAAACGTGAGATAGAGAAAAAGGCGGCCAGACTGTTAGACTGTATGTGGACGCTGGACAACAGGGGAGATGATAATTATAACCGCTGTATTAGAAAAAAGCTTTCCCGAAGCAGAAGCTTTCTGGCAGAGTATGACCGGTTTTGCAAACTGTGTGAGGCGAAGGGGAAACCAGAGGCGGAATCATTTTTACATAAGGTTTTTGATTACCTTCAGAGAGTGGCCCGGGAGGGGATGGACACATATGCTTATGAAGCGTTTTTATTGTCCTGCTTTACGGATGGATGCAAGAGACTGTGGCAGCCGAGAACAGGAAAAGATGTGAGAGAGGCGTTGGAAGCCATAGATGATTTATGGATCTGGCAGCTGATTGGTGGAAGTCCTATTGACAGTGTTTATAACGAGATCACATTTTACAATGAGAATCTGAAGAATGCGGCGGTCTCTTTTGTCCTGAGAGAGGGAAATGAAGAGGTGATTCGCAGGGTGTACAGTGTATTTCGCAATTTTATTTGCGCAGGGGAGAAAATAAGGGATGGGAGGCTGCGTTTCACGGTGTCTTACGAGAAGTTTGATTACCGGAAGATCCATATGGCTTTTATGGCCCTGGATGATCTTGTGGAAGAAGTGGAACCGGCAGATGTATCAGAAATTATAAGAAAACGAAGAGAAAATAAAGGAGAACCCATATGCAGGACAATATTTTAATATCTGTAGTTGGCAAGACAGATCCCATAAGAGGACAGCACGACGGGCCAGTGCTCCATATTATCCGTCATTATCGGCCAGGAATGGCGATTCTGCTTCTTTCGAAAGAAGTGGGAGACGAGGAGAGCGAATATCATCACAATGAGGAAGCAATCCATATGCTGGACAAGGACTGTGAAGTGAAAACTATCCCCACAGGGATACAGGATGTCCACAGCTATGATGATTTTGCCATAAGGCTCCTGGCAATCTGCAATAATGTGAGAAAAGAATATCCAGAGAGGAAGATCCTGCTGAATATTACTTCAGGGACGCCCCAGATGGAGACCGCGCTGTGTATGATAGCGATATCTGACCCGGACCACTACACAGCTATCCAGGTGAGTTCTCCTGAGAGATCAGCCAATAGAAGCCCCATGTTCAATCCGAGGGAGGATTTGATCGAGGACTGGTTTGAGACTAATGTAGATAATGAGGAGGGGAATCCTTGCCGGTGTCAGGAACCCCAGCTTCTGAATTTTAGAAGGCCTATGCTGCAATTCCAGATTCAGTCCCTGATAGGGAATTATGACTATTCTGGTGCCTGCCTTTTATATAGGGACAATAAACAGAATTTCTCTGAACGGACAGGGATGCTCTTAGAGCATGCGAAGAGAAGGCTGAATCTGGAACATAAGGAAGCAGAGCAGATGGCCGAAAAACTGGGAATGAAGGATAAGCTTTATCCGATTAAACGTTCTGATGTGGCTCAGCTCATAGAATTTTTTAACAGCATGCGTATCAAACAGATTCGGGGAGAACTGAATGACTTCTCCATGCGTCTGGAGATCATGACATTGTACATGGGACGGTATGTATTGGAGAAGTGCATGAGGGTACAGCTGGAGGATATCACTATAGGGAGCAGGGCAAAGAATTCCTATATTATGCGTCTCTCGGAAGAAAAATGCACAAGAAAAATTCCAGGTGTTGGAGCATATCTGGATGAACAGTTTTCGGATAAAAAGCAGGGACGGTTTATGTGGGGCAATCCGGTAAACGCTCTTTCTATTATCCATATAGTAAAATTTTTAAGCGGGAGGTCAGGCTATGAGAAGTATGGCGCGGTGGCAGATGAGATGATCAAATGGGCCAGACTCTCAGGTGAGGTGCGAAATCCGGCGGCCCATACTATAGTAGCCATAACAGATGAGACCATCAGAGAGTCCTATGGAAAGGATTCCAGGACACTGGTTAAGAATATCTGTATGGTGTTGCAGAAGGTATTTGGCACTGAGGCGAAGAGTGATGCATTTGAGATCTATGAGCATCTGAATGCTATGATATGGGAGGCCATGGAGATGTGAAATGCACCTGGATATGGATCCAGAACGCCAGAAGCAATCATAGCATTTTATACTAAGGAGGTATTTATGGTTTCTTTTCAGAGATATTTTGAAAAGAGGGTTGAGGAACTCTTAAACACAAATGGAAGTCAGGTGTTTTTTGTATTTCGAGGCTTTGGTATTGAACAATTGCATTATTTGATCAATCATCCCAATAGTATTTTTAAGGATAAGGAGCTGTTGAAGGGAGAGTGTCTTGATTTATCTGTATTGGAAAACAATAAGAGAATAATAAATAAGGGATTGTTGCTTGCGGAACAGAGTGTAATTGGATTTTATGAGGAACTAATTGCGTTATTGTCTGCTGTAAGGGATCTTTCGGCTTCTTTTGATGGGAAGGTAGTTATTGTAAATAATAATCTGTTCAGTAACCCGGTTCCAAGCTGCCTTTTATATAAGCAGGCTTCAGATTTCTTTGATTATATGCAGTCAGATAAAAATCATGAGCAGTCAGAGATGGAACTGATTGGGCGGTATTATAGTGATGCGCTTATTTTAAATCATGAAAATGTATTGCTGTACCCTAATAATGTTCATAAAGACCTGAATCTGGAGATAGTAGATTTTTTTGAAACAGAGTCTTATACTATGGGGCAGTATAATGCTGGTGAGGAGATACTGGCAGGGACAGAAAAGGATTATTTATTCCGTTTTGCCATTATGAAAGATAAAATACAGTGTGTCAATATAAAACGGGACAAATCCAGGGGAAAAGGCGATGTGAATTCGCTGCAGACGGTATTGGAATGCCTGAAAATTCCGTATTCTGTTGCAGAAATGGATTTTAAAGCACCAGAGCTGGAATATGATGACCGTCGGTTTCAGGCTTATCTGAAAAAATATTGGGGATCAGATGCTGAGTTCAGGCAATTGGATTTTTATTGTGATCCCAGTACATCGAAGAAAATAAAAGCTTACTCCCAGGGAGCGCTTGTCAGTGAAATCATTGAGCAATGTGAACTTGCCAGAAAAGAGAAGGATTTCAGGGATATATTTATCACTGCCCCTACCGGGGCCGGAAAATCTTTGCTTTTTCAGCTTCCCGCAATATATATTGCGGAAAAATATGATTTGGTAACGATAATCATATCTCCGCTGATTGCATTGATGAATGACCAGGTAGCCCAACTGGAGAATGAAAGAGGTGTTAAAATAGCTACCTGTATTAACTCATCGATTTCGTATGAGAAGAGGCAACAGCAGATTGATGAAATAAGAAATGGAAGCAAGTCCATTGTATATCTGGCACCAGAATTATTATTAGCAATTGGTATCCGAACACTATTGGGTGAGAGAAAGCTGGGATTGCTGGTAATAGATGAAGCACATACAGTTACCTCCTGGGGAAGGGATTTTCGGTCGGATTACTGGTTTTTGGGTGACTTCCTTAAAAACGTTAAAAAGAATGGGTACAAGTTCCCTGTGCTGTGTCTCACGGCAACAGCGGTCTATACTGGAGTAGATGATGTTGTAAATGATACGATTGATGAACTGGATCTGAATAACCCTATATTACATCTTGGAAGTGTGAAGAGGAACAACATAAGGTTTGATATTGTGTGTCAGGAAAAGGGAGAATATGGTGAAGCGTTAGAAAACATGAAGAAGAGACTTCTGCTTGAAAGAGTGCGGAAGTATGTTGCAAAACATGAAAAAGTATTAGCATATTGTCCATATACGACACATGTTGATTCCATCTACAATGAACTTTCACCAGAAGAGACAAGGGTGATTAGACGGTATTATGGAGAGTTATGGAGGCGGGAAAAGAATATCACTGAAAGAGAATATCGTAGTGGTCAGATTTTGGCATTGATATGTACAAAAGCCTTTGGAATGGGGGTTGACCGCAGTGATATACAACATATTGTTCATTTTGCGCCAACAGGCAGCTTGTCAGATTATGTCCAGGAGATAGGGCGTGCAGCGCGCAATGCATCGATGGAAGGAATTGCGCACATGGATTATTTCATGGGAGATATGCGTTATATACGTTCTCTGCATGGTTTGTCTGAAATGAACCAGTTTCAGATCAAGGCGATTATGAAAAAAATTGTTGATATATATCAGGTCAAAAAACATCGTAATATGCTGATTGAACCCGATTCTTTTTCACATTTATTCAAGGATCAGGAATTGGAAACAAAAGTAAAAAATGGATTACTGATGATTGCCAAGGATTTAAAGGCGAAATATGGTTTTCCTGTGATTATTGTGAGACCGCGGGTAATGCTCACGAGAATCTTTGTCAGCGTACCAGATTCATTACAGACTGGATTTGATGAAAAATTCGGAAAATATAGTAAACGAATCGGTAAAGTGCCAGATAGAATTATCCCCAATCCTGATGGCACAGAAAATGTGGTGCGTCTTCCTGGAACTGTCTATTCTGTGAAAATTGGGGATTTATGGGAAAATAACTATTCTGATCTTAGTTTTGGCGCATTTAAACAGCTTGTATTTTCTCCTGAGTTTATGCAGGATGAAAACGGGTCCCATCTTACGCCCCGCATACAGGTGAATGTTACATATCATAAGGCCTATAATGAAGTAAAAGAACAACTGGAAAATATACTGGATGTCGTAATAGATGTACTGGCCATGCATAAAAAGGCAGAGAGAAAATCATTTGAAGAACGTGAGTTTATTGCTGAGGTCAGGGAGAAACTGGCAGTAAATTCTCTGGACAGAAACCAGATCGGTATGTTGCTTGATATGCTGACTTTTGAAGTGAATGAAAATACCGTTTTTCAGAAAAACAAGAGTCTGTATAAAATTCTCCAGAAAAGAAGGCAGCAAAAAAATTCGGACACACCAGTTTATATCATTATGGGGAATTATACCAGACTTAAAGAAAATATGAAAAAACTGCTTGGACAGTGTTATCCAGGTGAGGATATGCAGTATCATTCCTATCTGCCCTATAGCCAGGATAGACCTATTTCTATTATGCCAATACTCAAGTTACTGGAAATTACAGATCTGGCATCCTATGATTTGAAGGGAGGGGAAAATGCGGAAATTTTCCTTCGTGTTAATGATCCGGAAAAAATCAGAAGACTGGCATATTCCAACTATAAAAATGGAGTGTTAAAAGAAATAAAACGAAAACATAAAGATAGTCAGGAACTTCTGAGGCGATTTTTTACATGTCCCATGTCAGACGAAAAACGCTGGGACTTTATAGAAAGTTATTTCCTTGGCAGAGAAGAAGAACTTGAAATGTATTTGGCAGGAGACGATTGTATTTGAAAATGCAGTATGGGTGGAATCCCCGGCATGTCAGATTTCGCAGCTAAAAATGCCAGCAGCAGAAAAGTCCCGCCGGAAGCATCAAATCCGGCAGGATCGTCAAAACTCCATAAAAATCACTGCTCCGCACTTTCCAGCATCGTCTCCATAAAAATCCCATAGCCTCTGGTAGGATCATTGACAAACACATGAGTCACGGCCCCTACCAGCTTGCCGTCCTGGATGATGGGGCTGCCGCTCATGCCCTGGACGATCCCTCCGGTCAGCTGCAGAAGCTCTGGGTCCACCACCCGGAGTACCAGGCTTTTGCTTTTCTGTAAGGGATTGTAGTCTACCCGCTGGATCTCGATCTCATAGTCCCGGACCTGGCCGGATACGGTGCTGCGCAGCCAGGCCCGGCCTTTTTTGACATCCTGGCGGTAACCGATTTCCAGGGGATCTCCGCTGATATTTTTCCGCAGCTTGTCGTCAGCCTTGCCGAAGATTCCCTGCTCTGTGTTGGCATTGACTGTGCCTACCCGCGTTCCCGGGCCGTAGTAGATCACTCCGGCCATGACTCCGGGGTTTCCGGAGCTTCCCTTGTCGATTCCGAGAATCTCTGTCTCATATAGGGCGCCCTGCTCGATCTCCACCACATCCCCGGTATCACTGTCACTGATCCCATGGCCCAGGGCGCCAAAGTTGCCGTTGGCATCCAGGTAGGTCAGGGTTCCGATTCCCTGGGTGTCGTCCCGGACCCAGGCTCCCAGCTTGTAGCTGCCATCTATGGTCTGCACCGGATTCATGCGCACCTGGCGGGTTTCTCCGCCCCGGCGGACCGTGAGAACGGTTTCATTTGCCCCATTGTAATTCAGATAAGTAATCAGTGCCTCCTTGTTCCATAGGGGCTCTCCGTTGATGGCCTCAATGTAGTCGCCGGATTCCAGCATGCCGAAAGCAGGTTCCGCCTCCTGGCCGTCTGCCTTGAGGATCCGTCCGGTGCCGATGACCATGACTCCCCTGGACTTGAGATAGATTCCTACAGGCGTGCCGCAGGGGATGGCATACCTGCTTTCCTCTACATTGACCTGGATCTCCTTCAGCTTGATCCTGCCGAATAGCTTCAGATCCAGCCGGTAGCTTCCTTTATTTTCCGCATACAGGGAGAAAGGCTCGTCCATACGCAGCCGGATCTCATCTGCGGGAATATTTGACTGGTTGCTTAGGACAACTTCTTCACTTGTACTAAGCAGTGTCACATCAAATGGCAGTGCAAACTGAAATTCCTCCTGCTCCTGCACCACCACATTCAGCTTCTTTGGAATCTGCCGTTCCACAAAATACCATCCGGAGCCTGCCACTGCCACTACCAGGAACCAGAAGGACCACATAAGAAAATGCCGGAATCCCCGGCGTCTGCCTCCACTTGCCCTCATCGCACATACCTCCTCTTCTATATACAAACATTCATGATTCTGGCGAAGAAAAAGGAGCCTGAATTCAGCTCCCTTTTAGTATGTGGCAATATTGAAAAATCACTCTGTAAAGTTTTGTAACATTCGGCCGCATTTTCAATTAATTTTATGGTAACATTTTCGTTTCTTTTACGTTGTATATATATGTCGAAACTTGCGATTGAATCTCGTTGCAAGCAGACAAATAGAGAGACTATAATACAATTTACAGCACGAAAAAAAGGAGGAAATGGAAAATGGCGGAATTAAATGTTGCGATCGCAGAAGACAATCCACAAATGATGAGTTTGTTGAATGATATGCTGGAAGAAGAAGACGGATTTCGCGTGGTGGGTAAGGCTGACAATGGGGAAGATGCCTATGATCTGATCGTTAATACCAGCCCGGATCTGGTCCTGATGGACGTGATCATGCCCAGGCTGGATGGGATATCTGTGATGGAAAAGGTAAAGAAGGTTTCTGACGGAAAGAAGATGCCGGCGTTTATCATGGTGACGGCTGCCGGAAGCGACCAGATGGCTGTGGATGCCTTTGGACTTGGCGCGAAATATTACATCATGAAACCCTTTGACCGGGATATCGTGATGGAGAAGATACGGAGAGTCTGCAGCGGTCCGGAGACCCTGTCGCCTTTTGCCGAGATGCACAGGATCGGGCCCTATGTGAACCGGCAGGAATATATGGAGCAGAATCTGGAGAGCGATGTGACTTCCATTCTTCATGAGATCGGGATCCCCGCCCATATCAAGGGTTACCAGTATCTGAGGGATGCTATCGCCATCTCCGTGCAGGAGGACGAGCTGATGGTATCCGTCACCAAGGTCCTCTATCCGGCCATTGCCAAGAAGCACAACACCACCTCCAGCCGTGTGGAACGTGCCATCCGCCATGCCATTGAGGTGGCCTGGACCAGGGGAAGACTGGATACAATCCACGATATCTTCGGATATACCATTAACAACGGAAAAGGAAAGCCAACCAATTCCGAGTTCATAGCCCTGCTGACAGACCGTATGCGCCTGGAATACAAACGTATGTAAACCGCCCCGTGAACTGTAATTATATTTTTCCTGTTTTTTACAGATTTTGCTTCCTAAATGCGTCCAAGTATTGTATAATTTATCTTAATCAGAGTCTGTCCACGGGTGCCGGGGGTCTGCCGCGCGGTTAGTATGATGGTCTGTAGACGTGGATTCCGGCATGGCTTGTGGGCAGATTGCAGCGAGGAGGATAATTTCGATGAAGAAGATTTTGTTTGTTGCATCCGAGGCAGTACCATTTATCAAGACGGGAGGTCTGGCCGATGTTGTCGGTTCCCTGCCCAAGTGTTTTGATAAAAGGTACTTTGATGTGCGCGTTATGATTCCCAAGTATCTCTGTATTAAGGAATCCTGGCGCAATGAGATGACGTATGTGAATCATTTCTACATGGATTACCTGGGCCAGAGCCGCTATGTGGGGATCATGGAGTATGTATATGAGGGCGTCACCTTCTATTTCATTGACAATGAGGCATATTTCAACGGCGCCAAGCCCTATGGGGACTGGTTCTACGATCTGGAGAAGTTCTCCTTCTTCTGTCTGGCATCCTTGTCCGCGCTTCCGGTGATCGGTTTCCAGCCGGATCTGGTCCACTGTCATGACTGGCAGACAGGACTGATTCCGGTCTATCTGAAGGAGCGGTTCAGGGGCGGAGACTTCTTTGCCAGCATGAAGAGCGTCATCACTATCCACAATCTCAAGTTCCAGGGTGTGTGGGATGTAAAGACCATTCAGAGATTTTCGGATCTGCCGGACTATTATTTCTCTTCAGACAAGCTGGAGGCTTACAAGGACGGCAACATGCTTAAGGGCGGCATCGTGTTCGCCGATGCGGTGACCACGGTCAGCCAGACCTATGCGGAGGAGATCAAGACTCCCTTCTACGGCGAAGGGCTGGATGGCCTGATGCGGGCCAGAAGCAACAGCCTGCGCGGCATTGTCAATGGTATTGATTATACAGACTTTAACCCGGAGACAGACAGATTCATCGCCCAGCAGTACAGCGTCAAGAACTTCCGCAAGGAGAAAGCAAAGAACAAATGCGCCCTCCAGGAGCAGCTGGGACTTCAGGTTGATGACAAGAAGTTCATGGTGGGAATCGTATCCCGCCTTACAGACCAGAAGGGCCTGGATCTGATCCAGGGTGTTATGGATGAGCTGTGTTCCGAGGATATGCAGCTGGTGGTGCTGGGAACCGGGGATGAGCGTTATGAGAATATGTTCCGTCATTATGACTGGAAGTATCATGACAGGGTGTCGGCCCAGATCTACTATTCGGAGGAGCTGTCCCACAAGATTTATGCCGGATGCGACGCGTTCCTGATGCCTTCCCTGTTCGAGCCATGCGGCCTGAGCCAGCTTATGGCCCTGCGCTACGGCACAGTCCCCATCGTACGGGAGACAGGAGGTCTGAAGGATACTGTAGAGCCCTACAATGAATTCAACAACACTGGCACCGGCTTTTCCTTTGCCAATTACAATGCCCATGAGATGCTGGATTCTGTGCGCTATGCCAAATATGTCTACTATGAAAGGAAGCGGGAATGGAATAAGATCATTGACCGTGCCATGGCTATGGACTTTTCCTGGAACACATCCGCTATGAAGTATCAGGAGCTTTATGACTGGCTGATCGGATACTAAGGCCGGACTCCTGCAGCAGAGGTACAAGATGACATTCTGGGAGAGCTTATTGAATAATGAGATACTGGTCAGCGCGATAGTCGGCTGGACGGTGGCGCAGGTGCTCAAGACATTGATCGAGTGCTGGATGAACAGGAGTTTTTCGCCGGAGCGTCTGGTGGGATCGGGAGGCATGCCAAGCTCCCATTCCGCCACCGTATGTGCGCTGACCATCAGCGCTGCTTTGCGCAACGGAGTGGAGTCCTCCACCTTTGCCATCAGCTTTGTGCTGGCTGCGGTGGTGATGTATGATGCCATTGGGGTTAGACAGGAGACCGGCAAGCAGGCGAAACTTCTGAACATGATCATGGAGCAGGATTTCTTTAAGCTGGACAATGAACAGTTTCAGAAACGTCTGAAGGAGTTCGTCGGGCATACACCCCTGCAGGTGCTGGCCGGCGCTGTGCTGGGGATCATCATCGCGGCCCTTGTCCACCGGTGCTACGGATAGAGAATTTGCGGAGTGCTGCAGAATGTGGCGGATAGAGCCACTATTTTGCAGCATTCCTCGTTTTTTTGAAAAACTTTGTCATTTCTTGTCACATTTCCCCGGGTTTTACGTTGTATATAAGAAGAGGCCGGAAAACGGACCGATCATAATTATGTACTCCAAAAGATTGGGGGCAGAGAAGGGGTATGTTTATAATGGAAAAGAGCAAAAAAGAATCTTATTTTTTCTGGACATTCAAGGGAACGCGGATATTTCTCCGGGGGTCGGAAATCTGGTATGTGAGCACAGAGCAGGGCAAGACCCTGATCCACACAAGAAGCCAGGTGTATCAGATCGGGGGGCCCATGAGGGAGGAGGCGCTGAAGCTGCGGGAGCTTCCCATGGTGAAGGTTCACAATTCGTTTCTGGTCAACATGGACAAGCTGGAGGTTATCAGCGCAAAAGGGGCCACCCTGAAAAACCAGGTATATATTCCGGTCAGCCGTGGATGCTGGGGAGCGGCCAGAGAAATCATTGATAATTATTACCGGGAGAAATGCGGCTCTGTACCAGAACCCCAAAGAAGTGTGGTGTAAAAGAGGATGACCGTAAACGGATAATATAAAGGGTCAAAACAGGAAAAATAAAGACCACTTACAGGACTGGAATGACTGTTTGTCGAGAATTGTTGAAATATGTCGAATAGTATGATAGGCTTTTGGTGTAAGCACTTCGGTGGTGTTCTGGCTGCCAGCCTTCTGTATTTTCTGGAATCCTGCTGCCATCCTTCCTCTTTACGGATCGTACAGTGGACGTAAAGCTTGTGGAGAGGAAGGATGACAGCAGGATTCTTCTTGTTTTTTGTTGACATTGGGAGTGGAATATGATAAGATTACCCGGTGTGAACAGCGCCGGTGCCCGGTTCTTTGGAGACTCCAGCCAGGACCTGGTATTCGGTAAGTAGAAGAATGAAGGAGGAAGTCATCATGATTTCAAAGGAGAAGAAAGCAGCAATCATCGCAGAGTACGGCAGGAAGCCGGGAGATACCGGTTCACCGGAGGTTCAGATCGCGATCATCACAGCAAGGATCGCCGAGCTCACCGCCCATCTGCAGAATAATAAAAAGGATCATCATTCCAGACGTGGTTTGCTGAAGATGGTAGGTCAGAGACGTGGGCTTCTGGACTATCTGAAGAAAACCGACCTGGAAGGTTATCGTGCACTGATTGAAAAACTGGGCATCAGAAAGTAAGGACGACTGCCGGGGGTGGAGAGAGGGTTTCTCCATCCCCTGTTGTACTTTTATAGAATGTCCGGGCGGGGTACCAAAGTGATACCCTGGATATTTTGGATTGTGATCAGAAGGCATGGCCCGAGACGACTGCTGTGAGCAGAACCCAGGGTACTGTCCATGGACTAAGGTCTTGCGGGGGTTCTGTCCAGAGCAGTAGTTTCGGTCTTGGAGTCTTCTGTACTGCAATATAATAAAAATGAAAAGGAGACATAATATGTATAAGAGTTTTAGCATGGAACTGGCCGGAAGAACACTGACCGTGGATATAGGCAGAGTGGCAAAGCAGGCCAACGGAGCAGCCTTTCTCCACTACGGCGATACGGTGGTGCTGTCTACAGCCACCTCATCGGACAAGCCCAGGGACGGGATCGATTTCTTCCCCTTAAGCGTAGAGTATGAGGAGAAGATGTACGCAGTGGGCAAGATTCCCGGGGGCTTCAACAAGAGAGAGGGCAAGGCATCGGAGAACGCCATCCTCACCTCCCGTGTCATTGACCGTCCTATGAGACCCTTGTTCCCCAAGGATTACCGCAATGACGTGACCCTGAACAATATGGTCATGAGCGTGGATCCTGAGTGCCGTCCGGAGCTGGTAGCCATGCTGGGGGCGGCCATTGCCACCTGCATTTCCGATATTCCCTTTGACGGCCCCTGCGCCATGACCCAGGTGGGTATGATCGACGGGGAGCTGGTGATCAATCCGTCCCAGCACCAGTGGAAGGTAGGCGATCTGAACCTGACCGTGGCTTCCACCAGGGAAAAGGTGATCATGATCGAGGCCGGGGCCAATGAGATCCCTGAGGCCAGGATGATCGAAGCCATCTACAAGGCCCATGAGGTGAACCAGACCATTATTGCTTTTATCGACCAGATCGTGGCTGAATGCGGCAGGGAGAAGCATACCTATACCAGCTGCGCGATTCCGGAGGAGATGTTCGCAGAGATCCGCAGGCTGGTTCCCCAGGAGGAGATGGAAGCGGCGGTATTTACCGACGACAAGCAGACCCGTGAGGAGAATATCCGGGTGATCACCGAGAAGCTGGAGGAAGCCTTTGCCGAGAATGAAGAGTGGCTGGAGATCCTTGGCGAGGCTGTGTACCAGTATCAGAAAAAGACCGTCCGCAAGATGATCTTAAAGGATAACAAGCGTCCTGACGGACGTGAGATGACTCAGATCCGTCCCCTGGCGGCTGAGGTGGATATCATTCCCAGAGTCCATGGCTCTGCCATGTTTACCCGCGGACAGACCCAGATCTGCAATGTCTGTACCCTGGCTCCCCTTTCCGAGGCCCAGAGGATCGACGGGCTGGATGAGAATGAGGTATCCAAGCGGTATATGCACCATTATAATTTCCCGTCCTACTCTGTAGGCGAGACCAAGCCGTCCCGGGGACCGGGAAGACGTGAGATCGGCCATGGTGCCCTGGCAGAGCGTGCCCTGATCCCGGTGCTTCCAACGGAGGAGGAGTTCCCCTACGCGATCCGCACCGTATCCGAGACATTTGAGTCCAATGGTTCCACATCCATGGCCTCTACTTGCTCCTCCTGCATGTCCCTGATGGCGGCAGGTGTTCCGATCCGCAAGATGGTGGCTGGTATTTCCTGCGGTCTGGTGACCGGTGAGACGGATGATGATTTCGTCCTTCTGACGGATATCCAGGGCCTGGAGGATTTCTTCGGGGACATGGACTTTAAGGTGACCGGCACCACAGACGGCATCACAGCCATCCAGATGGATATCAAGATCCATGGACTGACCAGACCCATTGTGGAGGGCGCCATTGCAAGATGCCGGGAGGCAAGGCTGTTTATCATGGATACCTGCATGAAGCCGGCCATTGCAGAACCCAGAAAGAGTCTGAGCGAGTACGCGCCCAAGATCGACCAGGTGACCATTGATCCCCAGAAGATCGGGGATGTGGTAGGCAAGCAGGGCAGCACCATCAACAAGATCATCGAGGAGACCGGTGTGAAGATCGATATCTCCGAGGACGGTATGGTAGCAATCTGCGGTACGGACCAGGCTATGATCGACAAGGCCAAGGAGATAATCATCAGCATTGTGACAGATATCGAACCTGGCCAGATCATCACAGGCAAGGTGGTCCGCATCATGCCTTTCGGCGCTTTTGTGGAGTTAAAGCCCAAGAAGGACGGCATGGTCCATATTTCCAGACTGTCTGACAGGCGTGTGGACAAGGTGGAGGATGTGGTGAATATCGGAGATATGGTGACGGTCAAGGTGCTGGATGTAGATAAGATGGGCAAGATCAGCCTTAGCATGAAGCCAGGTGATCTTGTGGAGAAAAAAGGAAAAGATGAGAAATAAGATATATGGATTTGCGGCTGCCATGGCGCTGGCAGCAGGAACACTGGCCTTTTGTCCTTTGAAAGCGCTGGCGGATACGCCGGTGATCACGGCAGGCGGAGGCCAGGGGCTTTTGGGAGGCCCCGGGATGGGTCCGGTGGGGCCGGCCCAGGGCCCGGGCAGTACGGAGAACATTATCTCCGATGTGCCGGATCCTATTGTGACTGTAGTGGAGAAATATTCCTATGACCAGATGGTTCAGGACCTGAATACATTGCGGTCCCGGTACGGGACCCATCTTCAGGTCAATGCCATCGGGACATCCCTGGACGGGCGTACCCTTTATGAGGCGGTTCTGGGCAATCCCAACGCCCCGAAGCACATCCTGATCCATGGAGGCATCCATGCCCGTGAATATATGACGCCGCTTCTGGTGATGAAACAGCTGGAATACGGAGTGGAGCTTTATGATACCGGGACCTTCCATGGGGAACCATTTTCCAGTATTTTAAGCAGTGTGGCAGTACATTTCGTCCCTATGGTGAATCCGGACGGGATTTCCTTAAGCCAGTTTGGACTGGATGCTATCCGTTCCCAGGAGCTGCGCCAGCAGATACAGCAGGCATATGCGGACGATCTGGCCCAGGGGCGTACCAGCGCTGCCTTTGACCGCTATCTGGTATACTGGAAGACCAATGGACGGGGCGTGGATCTGAACCAGAATTTCCCGGCCAACTGGGATCTGGTCACGGCAAGCCCGGTTCCGTCTTATGGCACCTACAAGGGCACATCGCCCCTTTCAGAACCGGAGAGTCAGGCCCTGGCAGGGCTGATGGATGCCCGCACCTGGGCGGCCACAGTCAGCTACCACAGCATGGGCAATATCATTTACTGGGATTATCCGGGAAATCTGGTACAGCAGGCTTCCGGGGAGATCGCTACGGTGGTGTCCGGCCTCACCGGCTACCAGTCTCTGGGCAGCAGCGGTCACGGCGGCTTCAAGGACTGGGCCCAGATCAGAGAGAACCCGGTTCCCAGTATCACCATTGAGGTGGGAAGTGTGTCCTGTCCGCTGCCGCTGTCGGAGTACAACGATATCTGGACACGCAATAAGCAGGTGTGGATCCTGGTGGCCAAGTATGCGGCGACCCACTGATCCGGGAATGCTTATGGAAAAGGGCTACAAAGGCAGGAATACAGGCTTCCTCTGGTGAAATACCGTATAATAGCGGAAGCCGCACTGACGCAGCAGGTCAGGCAGCCTGAAAAATTCATACCCTACATAGGCGGGGGTATGGGCATCTGACCCGATGGTGAGGATCTCGCCGCCCAGAGTGCGGTAGCGGGTCAGGATATCCTCCATGGGATGGGGATGGCCCAGACCGGCCCGGAAGCCTCCGGTATTGCATTCCAGACCTTTGCCATGGTCTATCAGGTGTTTCAGGATGGGGTCAATATACTCCTGGTAGGCAGGGTAGGAGTAGTCCCGGTTCTTGTTGGGGCCGTAGCGGACGATATAGTCCAGGTGTCCCAGGACATCGTAGCACTCCAGGCAGCGGATCCGGTTGAGGGTTACCTCAAAATAATGGGTGTAGGCCTCCCGCTCTGTACAGTTCTCGTAAAAGGAAGGATAGTAGGGATCCTTTCCCTGGATATAATGGTTGGAGCCGATGATGAAATCTACCGGGAGGGAAGGGGCCAGCTGCTCCAGATAGTCTCTGATATGAAGCTGAAGCCCCAGCTCGATGCCGGTGCGGACATGGATTCTTCCGGCATATTCCTGACGTATGGTTTCTATGGCCGGGAAATAGGAATCCAGATCCAGAAGAAAGGTATCTCCTGCCTCCAGGGCGTCATAATCATGGTGATCGGTAATACAGATCTCCTTCATGCCAAGGGCAATGGCCCTCTCGGTCTGGTCTCTGACCGGAGTCTCTGAATCCCCTGAAAATTCCGTATGAAGATGAAAATCACATAGCATGTGCCAGTGCCTCCTTTGTAAAAGGGTTATGAAAGCATTATAACCGGAGGGAATGGAAAACGCAAGATTGTAACAGTTCAGACGGTCTGTCTTCCTGCCCCCGAAAAGCATCGGGGACAGGAAGCATCGGGCGCCCGCCCGGTGCCAAACCGGATCAGAAAGCGCTTATGCAAAAAAAGCGCTTTCTGATCCGGTTTGCCGTCCGTCTGAACTGTTACGCAATATTACCACAAATATTGAAAACTGCTTGAAATACAGGAAGCCGCTATGGTATCATGAATCTATATTTTGCGCATATGGGGGAGCCGGGAAGGGTTCCGTAGTTTTGTACCATAACAGATGAGGAGGGAAGCTATGTCAATCAGCGACATTTCAAATTTGTTCTGCTTTCTGGGTGGGCTGGGGATGTTTCTTTATGGTATGAGCATCATGGCGGATGGTATGCAGAAGACAGCCGGGAGCCGGATGAGCAGCTTTTTGGGGATGCTCACCAACAACCGCCTGATGGCCATTGCCCTGGGCGCCCTGATCACAGCCATCATTCAGAGCAGCGGCGCCACTACGGTCATGGTGGTAGGCTTTGTAAGTGCCGGTGTTCTGAATCTGGTTCAGGCTGTGGGAGTCATCATGGGTGCCAATATCGGTACCACTATCACTGCCTGGATCGTGTCCATGAGCCAGCTGGGGGATGCCTTTGAGATCATGAAGCCCAGCTTTTATGCGCCTCTGGTGATCGGTGTCGGCGCGCTCCTTGTTGTGTTTGGCAAGAGCCAGAGAAAACACACCATCGGTGAGATCCTGATCGGCCTTGGGCTTCTCTTCACTGGCCTGGATTTCATGTCCGGCTCTATCAGTCCTTACACGGATGCCCCTGTATTCTCTCAGGCCTTTGCTCTGCTGGGGGGAAATCCGCTGCTGGGCATGGTGATCGGCGCCCTGGTCACGGCTGTATTGCAGAGCTCCTCCGCGTCCGTAGGTATCCTGCAGACCCTGGCTATGAATGGTATTGTGACCACCAATGCGGCCATCTATATCACTCTGGGTCAGAATATCGGTTCCTGCGTTACGGCCATGCTTTCCAGCGCCGGAGGATCCCGCACAGCCAAGCGTGCGGCGGTCATCCATCTGACCTTTAATATTATCGGCGCCGTCGTATTTGGGGTAGGAGGCTTTTTGCTTTTTACGGTGAGGCCGGATATTGCCATGTCCAATATTACCGCGGTGCAGATATCCATCTTTCATACTATCTTTAACCTGGTCAATACAGCCATCCAGTTCCCTCTGGCCAATCAGCTGGTGGGACTTTCCGGATGGATCGTCAAGGAGAAGGAAGGGGAGGAGCTCCGGCCGGATGAGGATGCGGAGACGGTTTCCACCCTGCGCCATCTGGATGAGCGTATCTTTGAATCGCCGGCATTTGCCGTGGAGATCGCGTCCCTGGAGGTGGTGCATATGGGACAGATCACCATGGATAATGTCAAGCGCGCCCTGGACGCGGTGCTGACAGGCAGCCTGGAGGAGATTGAGGATGTGTATAAAATCGAGAAAACCATCAATAATATGGAAAAGATCCTGACGGAATATCTGATCAAGGTGGACAACCTTTCCCTGACGGAGAAGCAGAAACAGGTGGTGAACAATCTGTTCTACAGTGTCAGCGATATCGAACGGATCGGTGACCATGCGGAGAATCTGGCAGAGCTGGCGAACTATATGGTCAGCCACCATCTGAGCTTTTCGGAGCGGGGGATGGAGGACCTGCGCAGCATCAGCAGGGTGGTGGTCAAATCTTACCAGTACGCCATTGAGGCCAGACAGCATGGCAACATGGACGCGGTCCGCAAGGTCAGACAGTATGAGGACGAGGTGGACAACATGGAAGAGGAGATGCGGGAAGAGCATATTGAGCGTCTCTCCTCCGGCAAATGTGTTCCCTCCGCAGGTGTGGTGTTCCTGGATATCATCACCAATCTGGAGCGGGTTTCGGACCATGCCTACAATCTGGCCGGGTATGTGAAGAACGAACTGTGAATCGGAACATTTTGTTGTATAAATCTGGAAAAAACTCTTGATATTCCGGTGATTATTAGGTAAAATAAAAGACAAGTTGATGATAATTTAACAATCATCAAATATTTAACGAATCTAGGAGGAAAAGAATCATGGCAGTAAAAGTTGCAATCAATGGTTTTGGGCGTATCGGCCGTCTGGCTTTCCGGCAGATGTTTGACGCAGAGGGATATGAGGTAGTTGCAATCAACGACTTGACTGACCCGAAGATGCTGGCTCATCTGTTAAAGTATGATACTGCCCAGGGCGGTTTCTGTGGAAGAATCGGCGAAGGCAAGCACACTGTAGAGGCCGGTGAGGGTTCTATCACAGTTGATGGCAAGACAATCAAGATTTATGCCGAGAAGGATGCCAAGGATCTTCCGTGGGGCGAGATCGGTGTGGACGTTGTTCTGGAGTGCACCGGCTTCTATACTTCCAAGGCTAAATCCCAGGCCCATATTGATGCAGGCGCAAAGAAGGTTGTTATCTCTGCTCCGGCTGGCAATGATCTGCCGACCATTGTATTCAGCGTAAACGAGAAGACCCTTACTGCAGATGATACCATCATCTCCGCAGCATCCTGCACTACCAACTGTCTGGCACCTATGGCCAAAGCGCTGAATGACTACGCTCCGGTACAGTCTGGTATCATGAGCACGATCCATGCTTACACTGGCGATCAGATGATCCTTGACGGACCGCACAGGAAAGGCGATCTGAGAAGAGCAAGAGCAGGCGCAGCCAACATCGTTCCCAACTCTACCGGCGCAGCCAAGGCAATCGGTCTGGTTATCCCTGAGCTGAACGGCAAGCTGATCGGTTCCGCACAGCGTGTTCCGGTTCCCACCGGTTCCACCACGATTCTGACCGCAGTTGTTAAGGGCAAAGACGTTACCAAAGAGGGCATCAATGCAGCTATGAAGGCAGCAGCTTCTGACTCCTTTGGTTACAACGAGGATCCCATCGTTTCTTCCGACGTGATCGGTATGAGATACGGCTCTCTGTTTGATGCTACCCAGACCATGGTAGCCCAGATCGCAGATGATCTGTATGAGGTTCAGGTTGTTTCATGGTATGACAACGAGAACTCCTACACCAGCCAGATGGTTCGTACAATCAAATACTTCGCTGAGCTGTAATACAACGACTCCGAATGGGTCCGGTCGCTATGGGCCGGACCCGTTTTCACGTCAGAAGCCTCCTGCCCCTTAAGGGGACGGGATACCGTTCTGGGCGGCCCGGTCCCATATGGCAGGATTCTCCATAATCATGTTTCGAAAAGAAAGGGGTAACATAATGCTTAACAAAAAATCCGTAGATGATCTGAATGCAAAGGGGAAACGCGTTCTGATACGCTGTGATTTCAATGTACCGTTAAAGGAAGGCAAGATCACTGATGAGACCCGTATCGTGGCTGCTCTTCCCACCATTAAGAAGCTGGCAGATGACGGCGCGAAAGTGATTCTCTGCTCCCACCTTGGCAAGGTAAAGAACGGTCCCAATGAAGGCGAGTCCCTGGCGCCGGTTGCCGCAAGACTTTCCGAGAAGCTGGGTAAGGATGTGGTATTTGTTTCCGATTACAACGTGACCGGCGAGGCTGCCACCAAGGCTGTGGAGGCTATGAAGGAAGGGGACGTAGTCCTGCTGCAGAACACCCGTTTCCGCGGCAAAGAGGAGACCAAGAACGGCGAGGAGTTCAGCAAGGAGCTGGCTGATCTGGCAGATGACTATGTATGCGACGCGTTTGGTTCTTCCCACAGAGCCCATGCATCTGTTGAAGGCGTGACCAAATTTATCACAGCCAAGGGCGGCACCAACGCGGTAGGCTATCTGATGCAGAAGGAGATCGACTTCCTGGGCAATGCAGTGGAGAATCCGGTGAGACCCTTTGTGGCGATTCTGGGCGGCGCTAAGGTTGCCGACAAGCTGAATGTTATCTCCAACCTGCTGGAAAAGTGCGATACCCTGATCATTGGCGGCGGCATGGCCTTCACCTTCTTAAAGGCCCAGGGCAAGGAGATCGGCAATTCCCTGGTAGACGACAGCAAGCTGGATTACTGCAAGGAGATGATGGATAAGGCAGAGAAGCTGGGCAAGAAGCTTCTGCTTCCGGTTGACAGTACCATCGCTGCCAATTTCCCGGATCCCATTGACGGGCCTATTGATGTGCAGGTAGTGTCTGTAGACGCGATCCCGGCAGATATGCAGGGTCTGGATATCGGAACGAAGACCGCTGAGCTTTATGCAGATGCAGTTAAGTCTGCCAGGACGGTTGTATGGAACGGCCCGATGGGTGTTTTCGAGAATCCTGTGCTGGCCAAGGGTACTATCGCGGTAGCCCAGGCACTGGCTGAGACAGAGGCTACCACCATCATCGGCGGCGGTGATTCTGCGGCAGCTGTGAACCAGCTTGGCTTTGCCGACAAGATGAGCCATATCTCCACTGGCGGCGGCGCATCCCTGGAATTTTTGGAAGGCAAAGAGCTTCCGGGCGTAGCAGCAGCGGATGACAAATAAAGGAGAGAAAAATGTCCAGAAAGAAAATTATCGCAGGCAACTGGAAGATGAATATGACACCTTCCGAGGCCGTAAAGCTGATCGATACCTTAAAGCCTCTGGTGAAGAATGATGAGGTGGACGTGGTGTTCTGCGTGCCGGCCATTGATATCATCCCGGCCATGGAGGCGGCTAAGGGAACCAATATCTGCATTGGTGCAGAGAATATGTACTTTGAGGAGAAGGGCGCCTATACCGGCGAGATCTCGCCCAATATGCTGGTGGACGCAGGTGTGAAGTATGTGATCATCGGCCATTCCGAGCGGCGTGAGTATTTTGCAGAGACAGATGAGACAGTTAATAAGAAGGTTCTCAAAGCCTTTGAGCACGGCCTGACACCTATTATCTGCTGCGGCGAGTCCCTGACCCAGAGAGAGCAGGGCATTACCATCGACTGGATCCGCCAGCAGATCAAGATCGCCTTCCTGAATGTGACGGCTGACCAGGCAAAGACGGCTGTGATTGCTTATGAGCCTATCTGGGCCATCGGCACCGGCAAGGTAGCCACCACAGAACAGGCCCAGGAGGTCTGCGCGGCGATCCGTGCCTGCATCGGGGAAATCTACGATGAAGCTACGGCAGCAGCCATCCGTATCCAGTACGGCGGTTCTGTATCAGCTTCCAGCGCTCCTGAGCTGTTCGCACAGCCGGATATTGACGGCGGACTGGTAGGCGGTGCATCCTTGAAGCCAGACTTTGGTGCCATTGTCAATTACAATAAATAGTAAGTGACTGTAGTATGTCTGCTGACAGGTAACAGTTCAGATAGGTCTGCGCACTCGCTGCGCGGACCGTACGAAAACGTAG
>CAJTOW010000004.1 GCA_910577655.1 uncultured Lachnospiraceae bacterium
AGCGATTCTCATGGGCAGATGCCGTAACAGTTCAGGGGGTATCTGAACTGTTACACAGTTCGTGACAGTTCAGATCCCCCCGGAACTGTTCATTTTATCGTCCGTAGAAGGTTTACTGTAATATGTTTCTGATAAAGCCATGAATCAGCTCCATGGAATCTTCCCATTCTCCGGTGCGGGAGATGGTAAAGCCGTGGAGGCTGTTGACGAAGCGGCGGGAGATGACGGTGATTCCGGCTTCCACCAGCATGGAGGCGAAGTGCTCCCCTTCTTTGCAGAGCTTATCCAGCTGGCAGGTGATCATCAGGGTGGTGGGGAAATTCTTCAGCAGGGACTGGTCAGCGTAGACCGGTGACGCATAGGGGTCGCGGCCTTCTCCGTTCTGGCAATAGCTGGCGTTGTAGATGTTGGCGTCCTCCGGGGCGGAGTCGCCTTCTTCGCGGGGCTTGGAGGCCGGGTCCGTGTAGACATCCAGAGGCGGATAGTCCATGATCAGTCCGGCGGGCCGAAAGGCATGGGTCCTGCTGGTACGCATGCAGACGGTAGCAGCCAGATTGGCGCCTGCGCTGTGCCCCATCAGAATGATCTTGTCCGGGTCGATCCCCAGCTGGGCGGCATGCTGGAAGGCATAGGCAGCTACCTGGTAGCTTTCGCGGACAGCCGTGGGGAAGGGAGCTTCCGGTGCGACGCTGTAATCTACGTCCCACACCAGGCACTGGTGGGTCAGGGCTATTCTGCGGCAGAAGAAGCCGCTGCGGATGTCCCAGCCACGTATGAAGCCGCCGCCGTGGTAATCAATGACCAGGGGAACAGATTCCGGGTGCTCCGGCATGTTCTCGGGGGCGATCCGGTAGATATGGATGGGGTGCCCGTCCTCCGCAGAAATATAGAATTCACTTTCCTGGGCCGGATATAAGGCCAGCTCCTGGCTGGTTGGGGCGCCTGCAGGTTCACGGGCCCGCAGAGGCTGAACGGCGGCCAGCAATTGATCTTTATTCATAATGATTAGTCTCCTTGTTGGTTAAGATTTATTAGGTGAAGCCAATAAGCCAAAGTCAGGCAGGCCTGACTTTGGCGGTGCTGAGAGCTGGGGCGTGTCTGACACAGGCCGAAGCGGATTTGGCTTTTATCTATAGAATCATCAGTTCCTTGGGAAATTCCGTCAGATTCACGGTTCCTTCCTCTGACAGCCAGACCATATCCTCGATGCGCACCCCGAACTGTCCAGGCAGATAGATACCAGGTTCCATGGTGATTACATTGCCGGTCTGGAAGATGTCCTTGCTGCCCTGGGCGGCACGCAGGCCGTCATGGCAGACCAGACCTACGGAATGGCCCAGGCCGTGGCCGAAGGTTCCGGCGTACCGGGTGGCATCGATGATATCCCTGGCAGCCTTGTCGGTTTCATCGCCGGTCTTTTTGGGGGCGATGGCATGGATGCCTGCCAGTTGGGCCTTTAGAACCAGGTCGTAGACCTGGCGCATTTCCTCTGTGGCGTGGCCCAGGGCGAAGGTACGGGTCATGTCAGAACAGTAGCCGCCAACCTTGACTCCAATGTCCAGGGTGATGAAGTCCCCGTGGCAGATCTTCCGGTTTCCCGGAAACCCGTGGGGCAGGGAAGAATTGGGGCCGCTGAGGATGATGACCGGGAAGGCCAGTCCCTGGGCTCCGTTGCGGTAGAAGCGGTAGATCAGCTCTGCTACCAGCTCTTGTTCCGAGACTCCCGGACGGATCAGGGGCAGCAATTCATGAAGAGACGCTTCCTTTAGAGCGCGCTGGAAACGAATCAGTTTTTTCATAATGGAAAATCTCCTTATATCTTGAATGATTGTAACAGCCTGGACGGGCGGCAGGAAGACGGCCCGTCTGAACCAGGAATATTTTGCCGGCAGGAATCTGCGTCAGATCTGCTCCTTCGCAATCTTCCTGGCCTCTTCAACCAGGGAATGCTCCTCATGGGCCTTTTCGTATTCCTCCTCTGTCACCATACGGAGTGCTCCTGTGGGACATACCCGGACACAGGCCGGTTCCATGCCGTACTTAAGACGCAGATAGCAGCCGTCGCATTTCTCCATCTTGCCCTTTCCGTTGAACGAGGGGGCGCCGAAGGGGCAGGCCATGGCGCAGCTGTGGCAGCCGATGCAGTCTGTATTGTCAAAGACAGTCAGGTCTGTCTGGGGATCCTTCTTTAAACAGCCAACTGGACAAGCGGTTACGCAGGGGGCAGGAGAGCAGTGCATGCAGGCCACGGAATAATGGCTGAACACCGGTTTGTCCTCCAGCTCCTGGGTCTCGAAGATAGTCCGGAAGGGGGCATTGCCCGTAGCCGGATCATAATCGTTCTGGTCCATGCAGGCGATGGCACAGGCGCCGCAGCCGCAGCAGACAACAGGGTCAAAATCCAGAATCATTTTACTCATGGGCTTCTCCTTTCCTGGCGGCACCGGACGGCTGTCCGGGTGCGGCCGTGTCTCTTCCGGCAGGCAGTTGTGGCGTACCGGCGTCTGGCAGCCTGTCCGGCATACCGGTACCGGCTGCCCGTCCGACATACCGGTGACCGGCTGCCCGTCCGGCATACCGGCTGCCGGCTGCCCGTCCGGCATACCGGTGACCGGCTTCTCTTCCGATGCATCAGCGGCCGGATCTTTCTCAAGAGGTGTGATCCGGCACCGGTTGGAACGCATAGCCGGGAAACCGGAATAAGGATCCAGACGGCTGCGCCCCACCAGACTGCCTACATTGGCTTCACGGTATCCATGGTAAAGAGAGACCAGTCCCCTGGGAATCCGTTTGGATAAGGTGGCATGGACGCAGATGCTTCCGGCAGGAGTCTCAATCACCATCAGATCCCCCTCCCTGATCTGGAGCATTTCCCCATCCTCCAGGCTGATCTCCGCGCAGGCCTTTGGCCGCAGGGTCCGCAGCCAGGACATGTCGTGAAGCCGGGAGTGAAGGGCATTGGGCAGACGTCCGCCTTCGGTCAGGGTCATGGGATAGAGAGCCGGATCCGCGTCATCCAGAGGCGCCCGGTAGGTGGGAAGGGGATCCAGCCCCCATTCCGGATGGGACGCGATGATCTCGGATTTCAGCTCAAATTTGCCCGTAGGGGTATCCAGTCCCCGGCGGATGGCGGCAAACTCCTGGTGGGGAGCAAACTCCGGCACCTTCAAAGGCGTGTCAGCCTCCTGGAGCTGGTCTATGGTGTAGGAGATGGGACTCAGGATATACTCCAGGCAGGCCCGGTAGCCGCCTTTAAGGAGAGGATCATCAAGGTTCATATGGCGGGCCAGATCGCACATGATATCCGCGTCGGAACGGGATTCGTAGAGAGGCGCGATAACAGGCTTCGTATAATAAGCATAGCCGCCGGGATAAGACTTGAATTCCTCCCGCTCAAAAGAACTGCAGGCAGGCAGAACGATATCCGCATACTTGCTGGTATCTGTCAAAAACAGGTCCACGTCCACGAAGAAATCCAGTTTCTCCAGGGCGTTTCTCATGCTGCTGTCGCTTTCCGGGAACATGCGGAAATTCATGCCGAAGGCCAGGACGGCCTTGACAGGGTAGGGAGTCCCCTCCAGAATCTGCCGGGGAAGATCCATACTCTGTGCCTCCTTTTCCAGCTCGTTCCACAGAGGGAAGCGCTGTGCGCCCACCGGCGGGGCCATAGAGGACTTGCGGGCCTCCTTGACAAATTCATGCTCCAGGGTGTGATAACCGGAAGCCTGGTGGGTGTAGGTGAAGGGGGAAGGTATCTGTCCGCCCTTGCGGTCATAGTTGCCGGTGATGGCGCTTAAGGCCATGATGGCCCGGTAATTCTGCATGCCGTTGATATGGTGGGCCAGGGGTGCGGAGCTTTCCCGGATGCTCATGGGGCCGTATTCATGGATCATCTCGGCGGCTTTTTTCACCTTCTCATAGGGGACACCGGTAAGCTCCTCCACATTACCCTCATGAAAACCTTTACAGTACTGGGCGTACTCGTCAAAGCCGTGGACGTAGGCGTCTATATAGTCGTGATCCACCCAGTCGTTGGTGATCAGCTCGTTGGCAATAGCCAGGGCCAGGGCACCGTCTGTGCCGGGCCGGGGCTGGAGGAAGAGGTCTGCGATCTTCTCCACGGTCTGGGTGTACATAGTGTCAATGATGATGAATTTGACGCCCTGTTTTTTTAGCCGTTCCGTATTCCGGGCACCCAGGTAGCCGGAAAAGTAAGGATTGTGTGCCCAGCCCAGGAACAGGCGGCAGTTGCGCATGTCCGGACGTGTGGGGGATGCGGTAGCAGTCTCCCAGGCCATGAGTCCGGAGGTGAAGCAGGAGCTGGATTCGGTTCCATAGTTGGGGGAACCGAAGGAATAGGCCAGCCGCTGCAGGATGGGGCGGTACCACTTGCTGTAGCCGGAGAAGAAGAAGACCGACTGGGCGCCATATTCCTTCTTATAGCCCAGAAGCTTTTGGGAAATGGTCTCGTAAGCTTCTTCCCAGGTGATGGGGGTGAATTCGCCGCTGCCCCTGGGGCCGGTGCGTTTTAAGGGAGTCCGGATCCGGTCTTTCCGATAAATGTACTGGCGGTTGGACGCGCCCTTGGTACACAGAAGGCCGCGGTTTAAAGGGTGATCCTTGTTGCCCTCCACCTTGATGATCACGCCGTCCTTTACATAGGCGTCCACGCCGCAGTGGGAGGAGGGAGCGCAGATGTCGCAGAGGGTGTGCCGGATCTCGATGCCGGTCTCTGCGCAGGGAATCTTTGCTTTCAGCAGTTCTTCTCTAGTTGCCATAATGTCCTCCTTCCAGCTCACGGATAAATGCTTCGCTTAAGCCTTCTTTTTTCAGCACGCCCCGCTGCAGGCCGGCAATATGGTGCTGCTGGTTTTGTATGATACCCAGGATATGGTTTTTCAGGATGCCGCTGATGCGGTAGCTGCCCAGGATGTTGATGCCTGCGATTTTTCCATCCTGGCGGACGGCCTCGATGAAGAGACCTTTTTCCCGGTTCTCATAGGTCAGGGTTTCGCCGGTGATCCGGTTGTCTCCAAAGCCGATAAAGTCCATCCCGAAGAAGTGTGTGATATTGTGTAAAATGTTCCCGCCAAAGGTTCTGCTGCTGCCGCACATGCTGGCGCCTGCGGTGTAGCCCTGGTAGGCGGCATTGGCCCAGAGTCCGATGATCTGGGGCTGGCCGTTCTGCAGGTTTAAGCCTTCGCAGCAGTCGCCTGCGGCGTAGATGCCGGGGCCGCTGGTCTCCATGGAGGTGCTGACCGTGATGCCCCGCCCGATGGCAAGTCCTGCCTGGGCGGCCAGATCCGTGTTGGCCCTGGTGCCGATGCAGAGTCCGATAAGGTCTGCAGGCAGCAGACTGCCGTCGGTACATTCCACCACGGCGGCAGTACCGGTTCCCCTGCGGATGGCCTTCAGGCCTGCGCCGAATTTCAGGGTGACGTTCTGGGCAGCAAGCTCTTTCTGGATCCGGGAGGCTGTGGCCGGATAAGCAGCCAGGGGGAAGATATGGGGGGCCATGTCTGCCAGGGTGGTAGGGATGCCGTTGTTGTGGAGTACCTCCACCACCTTGATGCCTGCCATGGAGGCGCCGATGACTACGGCGCGGGAAATGTTGCCTTCCTCCATCCGTTTCTTCAGCTCCCTGGCATCATCCAGAGTCCGCATGGAGATGCAGGCATCCGGACATTCATTGGGAATAGGGGGTGTGAAGGAACGGGCGCCGGTGGCCAGGACGATGCCGTCGTAGGTACGGACTGTGCCGTCGGCCAGGGTGATGGACCGTGCCGCCGCGTCCAGCCCCGTGATCCGGGTACCGGGGAAGATGTTGGCCTTGTAGGTAAAGGAAATATCCTCCAGGCTTCCGAAGGGGAACATCCCTTCATAGCGCAGCCGGTTAGAGGCGTAGTAGGTTGTCAGCATGGGATTATAAGGGGAATCCTTGTGCTCGGAATAGATATCGACTCTGGAGGCCGTGTCTACGTCGCGGATGGCGGTCAGGGCGTGATAGCCGGCGCAGCCGAAGCCGATGATTGCATATGCTGGCATGAGTGAGCTCCTTTCTGTTTATTCGCGCGAAGCAACGAGCCAGGCGTGCATGCTCGCATGCACATTTGGCGACTGCCGCGAGGGTCAAATACCCCGCAGCTTGCTGCGCTGCAAGTTTGATGCCCCGTCAGCCTGCTGCGGGGTCTTTGACTATTTTCTGGTAACGGTTCAGATACTCCTTGAACTGTTACGGGCAAGATGCATTTTCACCAGATTGTCTACAGCCTGGTTTATAAGACTGCGGTTACATCCAATGTTCATACGCATGAAACCTTCGCCACCGGTTCCGAAGTGTGGGCCGTCGTTGAAGCCAAGATGCCAGGTGTGGATCAGCTCTTCCTGGAGCCGGGCGCCGGTGAGGCCGAAGGCTGAAAAATCAAGCCACATAAGGAAGGTTCCTTCCAGCTTTGCAGGGACGATGGAGGGGGCCTCGGCGGCCAGACGGCTGGCGACCAGGCGGGCGTTGTCTTCTAAGTAGGCAAGCTGGGCATCCAGCCAGGGGGAGCCGTGGGTATAGGCGGCAGCGGAGGCTTCCAGGGCCAGGACACTGGGGTTGATGAGCCAGGCGCTGCGCAGCTGGGAACCGATACGGTCATTTAAGTCCTGGTCAGGAACCAGGAGACTGGAAATGGCCAGACCGGAGACATTGAAGGTCTTACCTGGGGCGATGCAGCTGATGGTGTAGGGATGGCCTTCGGGGACAGCCAGAACAGAGGTATAGTGGTTGCCGAAGAGCTCGATATCGCAGTGGATCTCATCGGATACCAGATAGACCTGGTACTGGACACAGAGGCTCACCAGGCGGGTGATCTCTTCACGGCTCCAGACTCTGCCCACCGGGTTGTGGGGATTGCACAGGATCATCATCCGCACGCCCTCCTGGAAGGCCTGCTCCAGGTGGTCGAAATCCATGGTGTAGGTGTTGTCTGTATGGATCAGGGGATTTTCCACCACCCTGCGTCCGGCGCCGGCGATGACAGCCTGGAAGGGGTCATAGACCGGAGGCTGGATCAGAACCTTGTCGCCGGGACTGGTCAGGGCCTGGATGCAGTAGCTGATGGAGGTAACCACGCCGCAGGAAGGGCGGATCCATTCCTTTTTCAGGGAGAGACCGTGGCGGCTGGCGAACCAGTCTATGATGCTGGTGAAATACTGGTCCCTGGGGAAGCTGTATCCGAAGATGGGGTGGGCACAGCGTCTTGTGATGGCCTCAGTTACCTCCTGGGGGCAGGCGAAGTCTGTGTCAGCGATCCACATGGGCAGCACCTGGTCGTCCTGGAACTTGCCTTTGCGGCGGTCCCATTTGATACAGCATGTGCCGGTGCGGTCGATGGGGGTGTCAAAATCGTATGTATGTTCCATAAAGGACTCCTTTCTCTTGTTTTCCATAGGGATCCGCCCGGGATGCAGGTGATTGCAGGCCAGACGTGCTCTCGCTCCATGAAGGAATGCCAGATCCACAGGCGGAAATGCTGTCTGTCCGCTATGCACCGGCGTTCTTTAAGGGCGGCCTGACTATAGGGGCGGAATCGTCACAGGCATAGTGCAATAGTAATAGGGGATTTGCAATTATGACGGGGACATTTGTTACTATCGTACTATTTCAGGGGGGAAAAGTCCAATATAAGGTTGTGATGGATTGATTGGGAAAAACATATGAATCAGGTCTGCCTGCGGTATTCGGATGGGGACATGCCTTTCTGCTTTTTGAAGATCCGGCTGAAGTAGAGGGGATTGTCGTAGCCTACCAGACTGCCGATCTCAGTGATGTTGTAATTGGTGGTTTCCAAAAGCATCTGGGCGTTTGTCATGCGGCGTTCTACCAGATACTGCATGGGCGTGGTGTGGGTGTATTGTTTGAAATTGCGGATGAACCAGCTGACGCTCATTCCCCTGGAAGCGGCATATTCTTCTATATTGATGTCCGTATTGTAGTGCTCATTAAAGAACTCTATAGCATGCTCCATCTCTGCTTCCAGATAGGCGTCCTTCCGGCGGTGGTCTCTGCCGGTCTGTCTCTGGATGTGGATCAGAAGCTGTAAAAGCAGAATGGTAAGTAGCTCCGGGTAATAGTCCTGGCATTTCTGGAGTTCCAGAATCATCTGCCTGAAAAGCCTGGTATACTCCAGGGAGGTTCCGGTTTCAATGACGCGCATCTCTTTGGTGATCCCATAGTGGCGGAGGATATTGGTCACGTTGCTTCCGGTAAAGTGTACCCAGTACACCTCGGTCTGTTCTGTCCCATAATAAACATACCGCTGGGGTTCTTTGGGGCGGTAGAGTACCATATGTCCGGCAGTTACCACAGTATCCTCCTCGCTTTTGTCAAAATAAAAATGTGCTTTTCCCGAGGCAATATACAGAATCTGGAAATCGACTCTTCCCCTGGGACGGTAGGTAGGCAGCCTGGGACGGGTGTAGAGATGGTAGGTTCCGCAGCTCCCTACAATAAGCTTCCTGCTCTTGTCCTTAAAATCCACCAGGGAATGATTCAGGTATGCAGAATTAATATACATATGGGAATTGACCTCCTTTTTTTGGGATATATGATGGCAGCAGGCTGGAACCATGCCTGCCTGCGGTATCATTTTCTATAAAAATACTGTGGCTATCATGGGAATATTGTATCATTTTGTGCATGTTTTGTCCAATGGAGTCTATGGATGTTTCTGGGAGTTACAGATATAATCATAATCACAAGGATAACAGTTCAGACACCTCCTGAACTGTTATTCACAAGGGCAGACGCAGAGATGAAAGACAGGAGGTTATGCGATGATTGTACCAGGACATTATGAGAATTTGAACATGCTCCACGAGAACACCATGGAGAACAGGGCGTATTATATTCCGGCGTCCCGGCCTATGGATACCCTGGTGGAGAGAAGGGAGGACTCGGACCGGCTGCAGATGCTGGGAGGCCAATGGAGATTCCGCTATTATGACAGCATCTACAAGGTGAAGGATGCATTCTATGGGATGGATCAGGATCTGGCATCCTGGAACCGGATCCAGGTTCCGGGAGTATGGCAGATGGCCGGCTATGACTGCCACCAGTATACCAATATCCGGTTTCCATTCCCCTTTGATCCGCCCTATGTACCCCGGGATAACCCATGCGGAGCTTACGTTCATGAGTTTGACTATGAAAGAGACCCTGAGGCGCCCAGGGCGCACCTGAATTTTGAGGGGGTGGATTCCTGCTTTTATTTGTGGCTTAATGGAATCTACGTGGGATACAGCCAGGTGTCCCACTGTACCAGTGAGTTCGATGTCACTGCCATGATCCGGGAAGGGAAAAACCGTCTGGCAGTTCTGGTGCTGAAATGGTGCGACGGAAGCTACCTGGAGGATCAGGACAAGTTCCGCATGAGCGGCATTTTCCGTGACGTCTATCTGCTGAAGCGTCCGGACCAGGGGATCCGGGATTATTATATAAAAACCTTTCTGGAGAAAGACAAGGCCCAGGTGACGCTGCAGCTCAAGTATTTTCAGGACAAGGTTCCCGTAACCGCAGTTCTCTATGACAGGGAGGGCCGGACTGTGGCCAGGGCAGAAAGCTGTGGAGAGGACAGCCGGACTGCATGCGGGGCAGAAAGCTGTGGAGAGAACAGCCAGACTGTAGTTGGGGTCATATGCTGTAAAGAGGACAGCCTGATTCTGGAGATCCCGGATCCTGTTTTATGGAACACAGAGGCACCATATCTCTATAGGCTGGCAATCAGTACAAAGCAGGAGGTGATCGTGGATTATGTGGGGCTGCGCTGTATCCAGATCCAGGATCACAAGGTCTGTCTTAACGGCAGTCCCATAGTGTTCCGCGGTGTCAACCGTCATGATTCCGATCCGGTCACGGGTCCGGCTGTCAGCATAGAACAGATGATAAGGGATCTGACTCTGATGAAACAGCACAATATCAATGCCATCCGCGCCAGCCATTATCCCAACGTGCCTTTTTTTCTGCAGTTGTGTGACCGGTATGGTTTTCTGGTGGTAGACGAGGCGGATGTAGAGAGCCATGGCCCGGTGGAGACATACCACAGGGACGACAGTGACGCAAATAAATTCGACCAGTGGAATATTCCCATTGCAGACAATCCTCTCTGGGAGGAATCAATCCTGGACCGTGTCCGGCGCATGGTAGAGCGGGACAAGAACCGTCCGTGCATTGTCATCTGGTCAATGGGAAATGAAAGCGCCTACGGCTGTAATTTTGAGAAAGCGCTGGGCTGGACCAAGGAGTATGACAGTTCCAGGCTGACCCATTACGAGAGTGCCAGATACCGGAAAAGTGGAAAGGAGTATGATTATTCCTGTCTGGATCTCTACAGCCGGATGTATCCGTCCTTTGAGGAGATACAGGAGTATCTGGGCCGGGGGCCGGGAAAACCCTTGATCCTTTGTGAATACTGTCACTCCATGGGCAATGGCCCCGGGGATCTGGAGGATTATTTCCAGCTGTTCCACCAGCATGATCAGATGTGCGGAGGGTTTGTGTGGGAATGGTGTGACCATGCCGTGGCCCATGGGAAAACGCCGGAGGGGAAAAGTATTTACGGCTATGGCGGAGACCACGGGGAGATCCTTCATGACGGGAATTTCTGTATGGATGGTCTGGTCTATCCGGACCGTACCCCTCATGTGGGACTGCTGGAGTACAAAAATGTATACCGCCCGGTGAGAGTGGTCTCCTTTGACCAGGAGATCCGGATACTGACGGTCAGGAACCAGATGGATTTTACCAGTCTGGAAGATTATGTGGAGATCCGGTATGAAGTAAGCTGCGACGGAATCTGTGTGGAGAAAGGGCTCCTGCCCGCTGTTCAGGCAGAACCCGGCCAGGAGGGAAGCGTTTCCGTGGAGATTACAATACCGCGGCAGGGCAGGGCCTATCTCAGGCTTTTCTATTATCTGAAACAGGGAGAGGCTCTGGTACCGGCCGGACATTTGCTGGGCTGTGAGGAGATCCGTCTGGAAACGGAAGATGACCGGAACCAGACAGCACTACGGATCATGGAAGGAACGGGCATGCCTGGGGAACTGGCGGAAGAGGCCGGGGAAAACAGCATGTGCGGGGAAATACTGAAAGCGGCAGAGGAAATAAATGCATCTGAAAGAATGCTGAAAGCGGCAGAGGAAACAGATATATCCGAAGGACTGGTGGAAACGGCAGCAGAAACGGATGAAGCAGTTGTCCTGCAGGGCGCGGATTTCACCTATATGTTCGACAAACGGTCAGGACTGTTCTCCCGGATCTGCTGCAAGGGCCGTGAATATCTGAACCGGCCCATGGAGCTGAATATCTGGCGGGCGCCTACGGACAATGACCGGTATATAAAGCAGGAATGGAAGCGGGCCCGGTATGACAAAGCCTGCACAAGAGCCTACAGGACTTGCGTCAGCCGTGACGTGGATTCCAATTCCATAAGGATTACCAGTACCATGTCCATAGCGGCGCCGTCTGTACAACCCATGATGGAGGTGCAGGCCGTCTGGGTGGTCTGTGGTTCCGGCAGGATTCATGTAACATTTCAGGTGCGGCGTAATCTGGAGTTCCCGGCACTGCCCAGATTCGGACTCCGCCTGTTCCTGGATGAAGCCCTTTCCCAGGTGGCCTATTATGGCATGGGACCCTTTGAAAGCTATGGGGATAAGCACCGGGCCTCCACCCATGGGAAGTATCAGGCGCCGGTAACCGCGCTTCATGAAGACTATATCCGTCCCCAGGAGAATGGGAGTCATACAGATTGTGATTATGTGGTGCTGTCGGGCCGGGGCTGCGGTCTGGCGGCGGCATCAGAAGAACCCTTTTCTTTTAACGCGTCCATTTACACACAGGAGGAGCTGGAACAGAAAAAACATAATTATGAGCTGGAGCCTTCAGGCAGCACTATCCTGTGTCTGGACTATGCACAGAATGGGATCGGTTCCAACAGCTGCGGGCCAGAGCTTCTGGAGAAATACCGGTTTGATGAAGAAACATTTCGTTTTACCATGACACTTCTGCCCTTTGCAGGGCATTCATAATCCTTTATTGCAATCTGCCGCCCCGGCATCCGGGCATGCATAAATCCGGAAACGGATGTCCGGGGCAGGCAGAATGTAGATACCAGTCATTAAAAATTTAAGAAAGAGAGTACATTTTATATGCAGGAAAAGACATATTTAAAATGGTACAACAAGGTAGGATACGGTTCCGGAGATATCGCTGGAAATGTGGTATATGCATTCCTGTCCTCCTTTGTCATGATCTATCTGACCAATACGGTAGGAATGAACCCTGGCATCGTAGGCTCCCTGATCGCCGCGTCAAAATTTTTCGACGGGATTACGGATATTTTCTTTGGGGCAATGATTGACAAAACAAAAAGCCGGCTTGGAAAGGCAAGGCCATGGATGCTTTATGCCTATATCGGCTGTGCGGTGACCCTGGCTGCTATCTTCGCGATCCCGGCGGATCTGGGAACCACGGCCCAGTATACATGGTTTTTCATTGCTTACAACCTTTTAAATGCAGTATTCTACACGGCCAACAATATCGCTTACTCGGCCCTGACCGCCCTTGTGACAAAAAACAGCAAGGAACGGGTGCAGATGGGATCCTGCCGGTTTATCTTTGCTTTCGGTACCAGTCTCGTGATCCAGTCCATCACCATCGGTGCGGTGGCATATTTCGGCGGCGGTGCTGTGGGCTGGCGGACGGTAGCCATTATCTATTCCCTGGTAGGGCTGGCAGTCAATACGATCTCCGTATTGTCTGTGAAGGAACTGCCGGAGGAAGAGCTGCATGAATCCGGAGCCGAAGAAGGGCCAGGGCCGGAGGAAAAGTACGGCCTTATGGATGCGGCCAGACTGCTGGCAGCCAACCGGTTCTATCTGATGATCTGTGGTGTGTATATTCTCCAGCAGGTGTACGGAGCCATGCTTAACATGGGCATTTATTACATGACCTATGTACTGAAAAATGAAAATCTCTACGGGGTATTCTCCTGGGCCATCAATATCCCGCTGATTGCAGTTCTGGTAGTGACGCCCACTCTTGTGGCCAGGTGGAAGGGGATGTACAGGCTGAATCTGAGAGGCTACATGCTGGGAACCTTCGGGCGTGCCATGGTAGTGGTGGCAGGCTACCTGGGCAGTGTGCCGCTGATGCTGATCTTCACCGGAGTGGCAGCTCTGGGACAGGGGCCCTGGCAGGGGGATATGAATGCGGTCATTGCCGCCTGCTCAGAATACACCTGGCTGACAAAGAACAGGCGGGTGGACGGAACCATGTATTCCTGCACATCCCTGGGGGTAAAGCTGGGAGGCGGTCTGGGGACCGCGGTCGCAGGCTGGATGCTGGCGGCAAGCGGATTTGACGGAAGTCTGGCGGTACAGTCGGAATCCTGCATCCGTATGCTCTATTTCATGTATCTGTGGCTTCCGATGCTCATTAATCTGGTGATCACCCTGGTGCTTTCCAGGATGAATGTGGAGGATGCCAATGAAAAGCTGAAGCAGTGTAACAGTTCAGACAGGTCTGCGCACTCGCTGCGCTGACCGTACGAAAACGTAGTGGCCGAATGGCATCTGCCCCATCGCGTAGCGATTCTCATGGGCAGATGCCGTGACAGTTCAAGAGGTATCTGAACTGTTACGAAGCAATAACCAGCTTTTACCGTCCGAACTGTTACTTTTTTCTAAACTTGAAGTTTTAAGGAGAATATGGTATTGTTGTAAAATAAAAAAAGGCTCCTATTGCAGAAATCGTGACCTTTGGGGACATGCCAGGAGGTGACAGGGATGGATTTGGTACAGCTTGAATATTTTAAGGCGGTGGCAGAGTCCGGACATCTGACCAATGCCGCAAAGAAGCTCAACGTGGCCCAGCCTGCGCTCAGTGTCAGCATCGCGCGCCTGGAGAATGAGGTGGGGGTTCCATTATTTGACCGGGTAGGCCGGGGTATCTATCTGAACAAGTGCGGGGAGATATACCTGGAGTATGTGGAGCAGGCTCTGGGAGTCATGAAGAAGGCCCAAAGCGAGGTGGATACCTACTGCGAGAAGCTGGAGAACGTGATGACCCTGGGAGTGGTCAGCAAGCCTTTCTCCCAGATGATGCTGATGAAATTTAAGTCCCGGTTTCCAAGCTGCAGTATCCGCCAGATCGATTTTTCCGCGGCAGATGTGGAAGCGGAGCTTGCGAAAAATGAAGTGGACTATGTGATCACGGCCCGTCTCAGTTCGTCTCCAGGTATCGTGGGGGAGGAGATCTGCCGGGAGAAGATGGTTCTGGTAGTGCCGGCCTCCCACTCCCTGGCAGACCGCGGCGGGATCAGCCTGAAAGAAGCCAGAGGAGAGAAGTTCATTAATCTCCCCAAAGAATATGAATACCGGAAGATCACGGACCAGATGTGCCAGGACGCCGGATTCACAGCGGACGTGTCCATGGAGTGTTTCCACTGTCATATGGTGGAGCTGGTATCCGCCGGTCATGGGGTGGCCCTGATGACCCGGGAGAGGGCCTTGAAAAATCAGGGGAACGACCGGATCCGCATCCTGCCCATCAGTGAGCCGGAGTATACCATGAGCTATTACATCGTGTGGAAGGCAGGTCATCATTTCAATAAGATCTCCAAGGAATTCAGAAAGTATCTGAAGGAACACTGTGGGGTATCGGATGGGGACTGCGGGAGATGAAACGGCATGGTTTTTATATCAATCCGAATCTGGAGAATATTGTTTTGGAGCAGGCAGGTGAAATATAACTTAAAAAAGAGGAGCGGCCACGCGTGATCAGCGCGTGGCCATAATTTATGCGTGAACGATCAGTCCGCCTGGTCCTCCCTTTGCAATAGAGCGGACCAGTTCTGGAGTATCTCCCTTTTTCAGTATATCCATAAACTGCCGGATGTCAAACTGGTAACGGGAGACCTGGGAGCTGTCTGTCTGGCCGGAGTCATAGACTGAGTGGGAGAAGGAACGACTGCTGGCGTAGTGTTTCATGCTGCTGGTGATGGCAGTCTCCATACTCCCGGTCTTCTGGTACTGGCCGATGGTATACTGATAGGCACCATACATGCTTTCGTTCATATTCTGGCACTGGCGGGAACGGAAGGCGTTCAGGAATGTGTTGACAGTATCCTGGTCTGCCCCGGTTCCGGCCAGCATTACAGCCAGCTTCATATGGCTTAAGGCCATCATGATCCCCAGTTCCTCATCACTAAGCAGATGGAGCTTCTGACCGGAATCCGCCTGGGCGGAGGCCTCTGCCACTACGGCGGCTGCCTTCAGATCCTCCAGACTGTATGTCCCTGGTTCGTTTTCGTCTGTTTTGTTTCCGGCAGCAGGAGTATCTGCCGCGGTTTTGTTTTCCTCATTATAGATCATATTGGCCTGGAGGCCGGTGCAGATATAGTCAAAGGAATATCCTTTCTCCGGATCCAGCAGTCCGCTCCCGGAGGTCTCTGCCTCAGCCACCTTCTGGTCAAAGGCTGCCATGAGACTGTTCTTCATGGCCGTGCTGGTGCCCTTGCCAGTGTATTTGTCATAGAAACTGCCCACGGACGTTTGGTAGGAATCGGCTACCCGATTTTTGGCATTCTCATATAGGCAGTCCAGCTGCTTCAGCCTGCTTTCCAGAATCTCCTTCTGATCCTCACCGGAATACTGCTCTGTGAGACAGTGCTTTGCCGCCACATAGAGAGCGGCCGTATGACGGACCGTGGCATCCACATTGTATGGCCGGTCTGAGGAAAGGCTGATGTTCTGGAAGGTCTTCTCTACGTCAGCCCAGTCCATCTTAGCCGCCTGGGAGTCAGGATCCGGACGTAACTCCTGTATATCCAGGGTGCCCGCAGCAGGCCGAAGCTGATTCAAAACCAGTCCCTTTCCGGTATCTGCAGATCCGTCCATCATGCTGTCACCAAAAGCTCTGGCTCCTGACGAACTTTCATAGGTATCCACCCGCTGCGTCCCTGCTGTGGTGTCCGCCTTCTTCGCCAAGGCCGCCTTGGAAACCGCCGGCGCTGTCTGGGCCGGACGGATGGCGGTTGTTATCTTTACTTCCATGGAAAAATCCTCTTTTCTGGTTATTTTGTACGCCTGACAGGCGCAAAATATGACAATGGCACATTTCTTTGTGTGTCTGAATATGCAGCAAAATGCCGCCAGTACTTTGTTATATATATCGGCTTTTGCATGGTGAAATTAAGAGAATGCTCTGGATATGTTCCGGTTTCTTCTATGAACCGGTATGCTGATTCAGCAACCCTGGTATTTCGGCCTTTTTGCACAAAATTCTCCACCTTTCCATAGAATTCCTGTTAACTATTAATAGTGATTTCCCTATGAATTCATAATAATCGTGTATTGGACGCAGAAAATCCCCGTATGTTAAAATATTCTCATTAAATCCAGAGCGCAGGAGGAGCAGATATGCGCCGGGAAAGAACATGGAACGGTTTGGAGTATGTCATTTTCCTGATTCTTCGCCAGAAGAAACAATTCGGGAGGATCAGGGAGCCTGTGACCATCCACAGCCGTTACGAGAAAGTCTGGAGGATTGTGAAATGAAAGACAAACTTGACAAACTGATGATCCGTGCATTTGCAAAGCCTTTGTACCGGATTGCGCTTGTCCTGCTTGGGCTTCCTACGTTTGCGGTGGCATTTGTGGCGTTCTTATCCAGAAAGAGCCAGGATGAAGCCGGATACAAGAAGATCCGGGAGGAAGTGGAAAGGGAAGCGGAGGCAGACGGTACCCTGACGCGGATCCGTGACAACGCGAAAACGTACCTGACCAACAAGTACAGCCATTTTGGCAGGAAGACGGACACGCCGGAATTCACCCGGGAATTGGAGAAGCAGACGGCCCGTGATGTGGATGTGGAGATCTCTGCACGGGTGGACAGAAGGTATGAAAAGGATGGGATGAAAAAGCGCCAGTCCTTTATCGGGTTTTTGTGTGCAGGCCTGGACAAACCGGCATTCCTGGCTTTGTCTGTGATCAGCTCCATCCCTATGTATATACTGCTGCTGATCTCGGCCAACCCTTACAGCCGTTACATATTTGAGCGTCTGATCATGATGATCTTCGTGGCCTTCGGCGTGGTGTTCGTGGTATTCACGATCCTGCACTTCGCTTCCTCCTCACCGGCTATCAATGTCCTGGGTGAGACGGCCACAGCCCAGCAGATCGAAGACTTCAACCGGGTATATGGACTGGATCAGCCCTATATCATCCAGCTCCTTAACAACTTCAAGAACCTTGCCACCTTTAACCTGGGCAATTCCTACTCCGGCAATGAAGATGTTATGGCAGCGATCCTTCGGAAGTTCCCGGTGACCCTGGAGATGAGCGTGTACGCATTCATCATTGCCGTGGTGATCTCCATCCCCATCGGTATCCTGACTGCGGTAAAGCCCAATACGGCATTTGACTATATTTTCATGTTTATTGCACTGGTGGGACTGTCCCTGCCGGCCTTCTGGTTCGGTATGGTCATGATCCTTACCTTCTCCATCAACAGCCATATCCTGCCGGCCTCCTACGTGGAGGGGAACAAGCTGTCACTGCTGATGCCGGCCATTGTGTCAGGTACCCATCTGGCAGCCAGTCTGGCGCGGAATACCCGTTCCGCCCTGCTGGAGGTTCTGGGCCAGGACTACATTGTCACCGCCAGGGCCAAGGGCCTCAGCAATATCCGTGTGATCGTGAAGCATGCCCTGGGCAATGCCATGATCCCCATTGTGACTGTGGCAGGTCTTCAGTTCGGCGGCACCCTGGGAGGCTCCGCCATCATCGAGAAGGTATTTAATGTAAAAGGTATCGGAAGCTACGTGGTGGATAAACAGTTTCTCCCCGATATCCCGGCCATTCTCGGCGGCGTGGTATATGTGTCCATCATCATCAGTCTTGTGAACCTGGCTGTGGATCTGATCTATGTTTATCTGGATCCCCGGATCAAGTCCAGACTGAAGAGCCAATAAGGGAGGTGGAAGAACATGAAAAGCGAGAATTTCTTTATTAAAAAAGCAAACCAGAGAAAGCTGGGACGCTTTCAGGAGAATTCCAGTCTGTCCTTTGCCTGCGGCGCATCGGCATTCCTGGGTGCAGCCTGCGTGGCCCTGGCCTATGATATGAAGGAAAAAGCCTTCAGTCCGGTATCCCTGGCCGTGGCAGGACTCTTCCTGGCAGAGGCCGTGCTGGCTTTCCTGATCTGGAGTGGATTTAAGAGCCAGGTGCTAAGGAAAGGGGAGATATCCAGAGGGCTGCGGCTGACGGGACTTCTTCTTCTGGCTACCATTGTGAACGGGAACATTTTCTGTGCCCTGGCAGGCCTCAGTCTGGTGAAAAAGAATAAGAATCTGGAATACCAGGTGGGCAGCTACATGCTGCTGGTGGAGATTTTGATCATTATTGTTTCTTATCTGAACGTGTTCAAGGACTACGTGTGTGACTCATTCTTCCTGGGGATGGGGGTGCTGGCGGTGGTGATCCTGATCCATGCCGTAAGCCTGCCTCTGGTTGCGGCCCATGTCCATGGGAACCGGGCGGACAAATCCATGATGCCCCTGGCAGTGGTGCTGATCATTACCACTCTTACCGGAAACCTGTTTTCCCTGCTGCTGGGCCTGATGCTGCTGCGTAAATGCTACACCAGAGATGATTACGTGTCCATCGCATGGATCGACGTGGTGAAGCGCCTGTTCCGGAGCCAGATGGCTGTGCTGGGAGCATTTATTATCGTGTTTCTGCTGACCATTTCCATCTGTGCGAACCTGACCTTTGATTATGGCATTGCCATTGACAATAACTACTCCCTGATTCTGCGGGAACCCAGTCTGGCCTATCCCTTCGGAACCGATGACTATGGCCGCTGCGTCTTCACCCGCGTGGTGTTCGGCGCCAGGATTTCCCTGACAGTGGGTATTATTTCCACGGCAATTTCTATTGTAGTAGGCATCATCCTGGGAGCTTTTGCGGGCTTCTACTCCGGAACCACGGACAATGTGATCATGCGTGTTCTGGATGTGTTCATGGCTATCCCGGGTCTCCTGCTGCCCATCGCCATTATCGCGGCATTCGGAACCAACACGGCCAATATCACCTTCGCCCTGGGCGTAGGCGCCATCCCCAGCTATGCCAGAACCATCCGTGCCTCCGTGCTGACCTTGCAGGACGCGGAATTTGTGGAGGCTGCCAGAGCCTGCGGAGCCAGGGACAAGATCATCATCTTCAAACATATCCTGCCCAACTCCATGGCCCCCCTGATCATCCGGGCCACTCTGGGTATCGGCGCAGGCGTGACGGCAGTAAGCTCCTTAAGCTATCTGGGTCTGGGTATCGCGCCGCAGATTCCTGAGTGGGGCAATATCTTAAAGGCAGGAAGCGCGTATCTGGAGACCAATGCCTACATGGCCATCTTCCCCGGATTCGCCATCGTGATTCTGGTGCTGGCCTTCAACTTCCTGGGCGACGGCCTCCGTGACGCGCTGGACCCGAAGTTAAAGTAGCAGTTCTGACGTGCGTCAGTCAGCAGGAAGAAGTGCGTTGCAGGCACGCTTTTGCATGCATAAGCGCTTGTTTCTGCTGAGTGACATAAGGCGGGACGCCGAAGCTTCTTGTTTCCGGCGCATTTCGGAAACAAGAAGATACACGTCAGAACATAAGAGGCGTCAGTCAGCAGGAAGAAGTGCGTTGCAGGCACGCTTTTGCATGCATAAGCGCTTGTTTCTGCTGAGTGACATAAGGCGGGACGCCGAAGCTTCTTGTTTCCGGCGCATTTCGGAAACAAGAAGATACACGTCAGAACATAGGAAGCGTCAGTCAGCAGGAAGAAGTGCGTTGCATCATAGAAGGAGGACGATCATGGAACAGCAGGACAAGAAATGCATTCTGCAGGTAAAGAACCTGCATGTACATTATATTACAGACGAGGAAGAGGTCTTCGCCGTCAACGGTATCAGCTTCGACTTAAATGAAGGCGACAGCATCGGCCTGGTGGGGGAGACGGGAGCCGGCAAGACCACTACAGCCATGGCCATCATGCAGCTGGTGCCGGATCCGCCGGGAGTGATCACTGAGGGTGAGATCTACTTTAAAGGCAGGAACCTGATCCTCAACACAGACAAGGAGAATGAGAAGATCCGGGGAAACGGTATCTCCATGATCTTCCAGGATCCCATGACAGCCTTAAATCCCACCATGACCATCGGCGATCAGCTTATTGAGGTGCTGCGCCGCCACAATAAGATGACAAAAGAAGAAGCCAGGAAGCGCTGCATCGAGGTGCTGGAGATGGTAGGCGTCAAGGCAGAGCGGTTTGGAGATTATCCCCACCAGTTTTCCGGCGGTATGAAGCAGCGTGTGGTGATCACCATGGCCCTTTTATGCAACCCGGATCTTTTGATTGCCGACGAGCCGACCACAGCCCTGGACGTGACTATCCAGGCCCAGGTGCTGGATATCATGATGAATCTCAAGGAGAAATTCCAGATGGGCATGATCATGATCACCCATGATCTGGGAGTGGTGGCGGAGACCTGCGACAAGGTAGCCATCGTCTATGCCGGGGAGATCGTGGAGACCGGCACCGTGGAGGAGGTTTACTTAAATCCCAGACACCCCTACACCTGCGGACTCTTTGACTCCATTCCCAAGCTGGATGAGGACAGCACCAAGCTGGTGCCCATTGACGGCATGACGCCCAACATGGCAGAGCCGCCCACGGGATGTTACTTCCATCCCAGATGTAAATATTGTCAGGATATCTGTAAGACACAGTCTCCGGCCATGACCGGGGGAAGCCACAGGTTCAAATGCTTTTTCCCCCTGGGCAATCCGGAAGACGAGAAGGGAGAGTAGGCCATGAGTACAATGTTGGAAGTCATTGGACTGAAAAAATATTTTAATGTTGCCAATGGCGGGCTGCTCCATGCAGTGGACGATGTCAGCTTCCAGATCCAGGGAGGCGAGACCCTGGGGATCGTGGGCGAGTCCGGCTGCGGCAAGAGCACCCTGGGCCGTACCATTCTGCGGCTCCATGAGCCCACCGCCGGGAAGGTGATCTTCGACGGCATGGATATCGTTTCTTTTGATAAGGAAGAAATGCGTCAGATGCGCAAGGAGATGCAGATCATTTTCCAGGATCCTTATGCGTCCTTAAACCCCAGGTTTACCATTTCCCAGATCATTGAGGAACCATTAAAGCTTCACAATATCTGCAAAACAGCCGCCCAGCGGCGGGAGAGGGTGGAGGAGCTGATGGAGCTTACCGGACTTTCCCGGCGCATGTACAATATGTATCCCCATGAGTTTGACGGCGGACGCCGCCAGCGTGTGGTCATCGCCAGGGCCCTGTCCCTGAACCCGCGGTTTATCATCTGCGATGAGCCTGTCAGCGCCCTGGATGTGTCGGTCCAGGCACAGATCATCAACCTGATGATGGAACTGCAGGAGAAGCTGGGACTGACCTACGTGTTCATTTCCCATGACATGTCGGTGATCAGGCATATCTCCACCAACATCGGCGTCATGTATCTGGGACAGATGATTGAGAAGGCCTCCAAAAAGGAGATCTTTAAGAATCCCCTGCATCCTTACACCATCGCGCTGTTGTCCGCTATTCCTTCCGTCAATATCCGGGAGAAGAAGGAGAAGATCATCTTAAAAGGAGAGATCGGTTCCCCGGTGAATCCAAAGTCCGGCTGTCGCTTCGCGCCCCGCTGCCCCTTTGCTACGGACCAGTGCCGCAGTGAGAATCCGGTCTTTGAGGAAGTGAATCCGGAGCATTTCGTGGCCTGCCACAGGACCCGGGAGATGATGGAAGGGAAGCTGCGCTTTTAACTGGAGAGATCCGGTTTGAAGATAGAAATTGCGGTTTCCGGTTGTTTTACAGGGAGTGGCTGACAACCGGCAGCACCCCTGGCTGCGTATACGGAAGCTGCGGCAGAATGAAGTGAGTATCAAAAAAACAGGAGGAGTAATTGTATGAAGAAAAGAAGATTAGCAGCAGTGGTTCTGTGTGCCGCCATGGTAACTTCCATGACTGCATGTAATGTGAAGACCAAGAGTGATGTAACCAGCACTGCGGCTCCGGCAGCAGACCAGGGCCCTACAGAGCCGGATCCCAATGCCGGTGTGGAGATCGGGGAAGTGAATCTCAAGCTTCTGTACCAGAGCACTGACGAGAGCGTGGCCAACGTCATCCGTGACGAGCTGAGCAAAGCCGGGATCAACGTGGAAATGAGCGCGGCTTCCGACGGCGCCACCTTCCGGGAGCAGGAGGGCAACGGCAACTTTGATATCGCCATCTCCAGCTGGGCCAATCCGGTGGGTACCCCGGACTATGGATGCCGCGGCATCTGGGAGTCCATCGGCGACAGCAACTTAACCGGAATCAATGATTCCAAGCTGGATGAGCTGGTGAACAAGGCAGCAGGCGAGACCGCAGATGTGTATATCAATACCTACAGCGAGGCAGAGAAATATGTGGTGGAGGAGCAGACCTACATGACTCCCCTGTATCAGAACGTCAGCGGCCGCCCCTTCAACAAGATCCTGAAGGAGGATTCCGTGGAGCCCAACCAGAGATGGGAGCATTTTGACTATGTGGATGAGTCCCTGCGGGATTCCAGACCCCTTGTGATCACCCAGCCCGGTTCTGCCATCACTACCTGGGATCCGATCCGGGCCGATGACCAGAGCTCCGGCCACGCGCTGGATGAGATGTATGTGCATCTTCTGACCCTGCAGCCTGACTGGTCAGTGACCACCAATTCCTCTCTGTCCTGGAGCTACGCTATCTCCGAGGACAACAAGTCCTACTACTTCCTGCTGAGAGATGACTGCGGCTTCGCAAGAATCGACAAGGACGGCCAGGTGTATGATTCCGGCGTGAAGGTAGCCGGAGAGGATGTGGTTTACTCCTTAAACCGTGCAAAGGATCCCAATTCTACGGCTATGCACAAGACCTACAGCATGTATACCAACCTGGATACGGTTGAGGTTGTGACGGACATGGCAGAGCTGGAGAGCGTGAAGAATGTGGATGGCAAGACCATGAAGGAAGTGCTGGAAGCAGACAGCATCACCCCCATCAGCGAGGTCGTGGCTTCCAGGGATGAGGTGGACAATGATGCCGGAAAGTACCAGGTAGTCCGCTGCAATACAAAAGTTCCCTATCCCCAGATTCTTAACTGCCTGACCTTCCACGGCGCCGGGATCGTGGACAGCGAGTATGTGGAAGCCATGAATGAGGGCGTTGACTATACGGCTTATGATGCAACCAAAGATAAGCTGTACGGAGATTCCGTGGCAACGGTGGAAGGCGCTACCTATGATAACCACCTGTCCTTAAGCGGCAACTACGTGCTGACCTCCATGAACGACTATCAGATGAACTTTGTAGCCAACCCCTGCCTGCGTACCAGGGAGCCGGACTGCACCAAGATCAAGACTCTGACCGACAAGTTCATTGCAGACCAGGATACGGCTCTGTCAGCCCTGCGAAGCGGCGATGTGGACTACTGCTACAACATTCCCACTACCAAGTATGATGTGGTAGAGCAGGATGAGAATCTGATACTGAAGAAGTTCCCGGGTATCCGCGTCTATATGCTGGCCTTCAACATGCACGGCAATTCCGTGGTATCTGATTCTCCGAATCTGAGAAAGGCAGTTGCCTCCGTGGTCAACTACAATGATATCAACGCGGTACAGGCCGGCAATACCCTGGAGTGTTACAGCCCCCTGGGCACCTGCCTGAATCCGGGCAACAAGCTGCCTTACCAGCCAGGGGATACAGAGAGATATCTGAGAGCCCATTTTGCAGAGCAGTAAGCCGGACCTGGCATACCTAAGGCAATAAGTGCTTGCCACCATCTGTATAAATATGGTAAAGTGAAGTATCTGCCTCCCACCTTTGTATGAGGCGGGAGGCAATTTAAATAATGATAAAAGGTAGAATGATGATATGGAAAGACAGGAACTGGTTACACAGCTTGAGCAGTATATAAGCTCACACGAGCGAGCAATCGTGGAGGACTTAAAGAGTCTTGTGAGATTCCCCAGCGTGAGCGTAGAGGGTACAGAGGAGACGCCTTTCGGGGAAGAATGCGCGAAGGTTCTGGACTTTGCCCTGGATATGGCAAAAGAGCGGGGGTTTCTTGTCAATAATCATGGCAACTGGTATGGAACAGCCTTCTGCGAAAGCCGTAAAGAGGGGGAGAGCCTGATCGGCATCTTTTCCCATCTGGATGTGGTGGAGCCGGGGGACAACTGGATCTATGATCCCTTTGAGCCGGTGGAGAAGAACGGTTTTCTCATCGGCCGGGGCGCCGGGGACAATAAGAGCGGCGCTGTTATCGGTCTGTATACCATGCAGGCCATCCGGGAGCTGGGGATTCCCCTGGAAAGCAATCTCATGGTCTACTTCGGCTGCAACGAGGAATCAGGCATGAAGGATATTGAACGTTTTGCCAAGGAGCATGTGATGCCGGATTATTCCATGGTTCCAGACCTTTTCTTTCCGGTGTGCTACGGGGAGAAGGGGAGTCTGAAGCTGACCCTCCAGGCAGCTACGGGCTTCCAGCAGATCACCGGCTTTTCGGCAGGAAAGGCAGAGAACATGATCCCGGCCAATGCCACGGCAAAGCTTCCTTATGAGCAGTCTTTGTATGAGGAGGCAGTGAGGCTGGCAGCGGGCCGGAGCGATATGGAAATCCAGAAAAAGGATGATCAGATCGAGATCATTTCCAAAGGGGTCAGCGGCCACAGCGCCATGCCTGAGGGAACGGTAGACGGGATCTGGCTGCTGGCAGATTTCCTCAAGGATCTGACAGGGCTGGATGCTACGGACAGGGCCATCTGCCGGACGCTGGCAGAGTTTTCCGGGGATTACACCGGAGGCACTCTGGGGATTGCCTGGGCGGATGAGCCTTCAGGCGGGCTGGTATGTGCCGCGGTAACGGCCCGGATGGATGGTTCCATCCCGGAGGTGCTGTTCTCCATCCGCTATCCGGTGACCGACTACCGGGAGCGCATTGAATCGGAGCTTTTGAAAGTCATCGGAACCAGAGGCTTTGCCGTGAAGCGGTCGGTGAACAATGATCCCCTGTATATTTCCAAGGATGACAAATACGTCCAGACGCTGATGAACGTGTATCATGAGGTCACCGGTAAGCCCAATGAGGCATACGTGATCGACGGCGGCACCTACGCCCGGAAACTGAAGCATGCCGTGGGCTATGGAGGGGGAAATGGCGTCAGCGCGGATTTCCTGCCGCCGGGGCATGGACGGGTTCACCAGCCGGATGAGGCCCGGAACATCCAGGGAATTCTGGAGGCCATCAAGATCTATGTGCTGTCGGTCCTGGAGATTGACCGGATGATTCAGGAGGAACGCAGACAGCAGCAGTGAAACAGTTACAGCTCATGGGGTGGCTGATTTTTTGCAACAGTTCAGACGGGCTTCCAGTCCCCGGCGTTTTTAGGGGGCTGGAAGACAGCCCTGTCTGAACTGTTGCGATTTTACGAAAGTATGCTGAGCGTGTTTGAAAATTCATTTCCGGCATCCCCACGCCCCACTTTGCGGTACACCGCAGGCGTCCCACAAAGTGGAACGTACAGCTGCCGGAAAGCAATTGTCAAACACGCTTCAGACAGAATAGGAGGAGTTTATGAAAAATGCAAAACCAATTACCCGGGATCTGATCCAGGCATGCAGGGAGGATTATGAGAACAGCCGCCTCAGTCAGGCTATGACCTGCGCGGTATCCAAGACGGATCTGGAGAATGCAGCCTTTGACGGGGAGGCGGCCAGACGGCTGGATATGACATTTTCCATTGACCTTTACAACACAGGGGTCACCTGGCAGAAGGCCAGCGGGCGGTGCTGGATCTTCGCGGCCATGAATGTGCTGCGGCAGGCTGTGGCGAAGAAATGCAGTCTGGAGAAGTTCGAGCTGTCCCAGAACTATATCGCATTCTGGGATAAGTTTGAGAAGATCAATTATTTTCTGGAATCCATCATCGACAGCGCGGATCTGCCGGTGGGGGACCGGACGCTGGACTGGATCCTCCAGGGGATCAGCGACGGCGGACAGTGGGATATGATCGTGTCATTGGTGAAAAAGTACGGGGTAGTGCCCCAGAGCGCCATGCCGGAGACCTGCCAGTCCTCATCCACCCGTGTCATGTCCCGGATGCTGAATATGAAGCTGCGGGAGTATGCGGTGGAGCTGAGAAAGCTGGTGGCAGAGGGCAGGGACGTGCAGCCACGGAAGGAAGAGATGCTAAAGGAAATGTACCGGGCGCTGTGCATCTGCTTCGGAAAGCCGGCACAGACCTTTGATTTTGAATACCGGGATAAAGATAAGGAGTACCACTGTGACCGGGGTCTGACGCCCCACAGCTTTTATGAAAAGTACGTGGGAACGGATCTGGAAGAGTATGTCAGCATCATCCACGCCCCCACGAAGGATAAGCCCTATGGGAAGACCTTTACTGTCCGGTATCTGGGGAATGTGGTGGAGGGAAGTGTCCGCCATCTGAATGTTCCCATGGATACCTTCAAGAACCTGGTGGTCCGTCAGCTAAAAGACGGCGAGCCTGTATGGTTCGGCAGCGACTGCTCCAAGTTCGGGGACCGGAAGGTGGGTATCTGGGATCAGGACACCTACCGCTACGGCGAGATCCTGGGCGGCCTGGAATTCGGCCTGACCAAGGAGGAAGGCTTAGACTACCGGGACAGCGCCATGAACCATGCCATGGTTATCGCCGGTGTCAACTTTGGTGCAGACGGAAAGCCGGACCGGTGGAAGATCGAGAACAGCTGGGGAGACGAGGCCGGCAGGAAGGGCTACTTTGTTATGAGTGACAAATGGTTTGACGCCTACACCTACCAGGCGGTGGTACATAAGAAATATCTGCCAGAGGAACTGGTTCAGGCCCTGGATGGGGAGCCGGTAGAGCTGGAACCCTGGGATCCTATGGGGTCGCTGGCCTAGAGCGTGTCTGAAAATTCATTCCCGGCATCTGCACGCCCCGGTTATCTGCCCCTAAAACGCAGAAAAAGAGTGAACCAGGGTATGGCTTTTGCCTGCTTTCGGCATATTGACGAATATCCAGCAATTTTCAGACACGCTCCAGGGGAAGAGTGAAACGAGAAAGGGAGTGCCGCAAAACAGCCGGTCTCCACAATATAGGGTGCCGGTATCCGGCGGTTCTTGGCCCTGTATTGTGGAAACAGGGAGTTTTGCGGTGCTCCCTTTTTGGATTGGGCGGTATCTGAATACGCACTGGTGGCGGGGGTCTGGTTTTAAGGGTTACTCTGATTGATATGTGTCATATTTTATATAAAAATAATGCTTTACATTATGACAAAAATGTGTATAATAAAAAGTAAGTAATCATTTTGGCGTTGCTGTTCACCAGTCATTTGTGGATGGCAACCTTCCCAATTTACCATACCCAGCCTTTGTGGATGGGGGTGGTGAGAGTCCGGAAGCATATGCGAAGTGAAAGGAGAAGGATGAATGGCAGCCAACATATCAAACATTGGTATGAAGATAAAACAGTTGCGTGAAAAAGCGAATCTTACCCAAAAGCAGATTGCGGATTTCCTTCAGGTTGACCAGAGCCTGATTTCGAAATTTGAAAAGGGGGAGCGTTCCATTAGTTCCGATGCGTTGAACCAGCTGGCAGCGCTGTTTTGCTGTCCGGTTTCAACCCTGGTCTCGGATGAAGGGGTGGTACCGGCCTATACCATAGCATTTCGTACAGCCGCCATTGAGAATGCTGACTTAAACGCATTGGCGATTATCAACAGGATTGCATTGAATCAGTTTAAGATGGACCAGCTTGCCGGAGGTGCTGCCAGTGATGAATAAGATGGAATTTAGCAACAAAGCTGCTATGGTAAGGCGGAAGCTGGGAGAAGATGAAGCGTCACCGGTTGACATTTTTTCACTGGCCCAGTCAATCCAGTCGCTTACTCTGGTATTTTACCCTCTTGGAAATCATATAAGCGGTGCATGTTTCAGGGGAGATTTGTCTTCGGTTATTGCCATTAATTCAGATATGTCCGTTGGGCGTCAGAGATACTCCCTGGCCCATGAATTATATCATTTATATTTTGATGAAGGTATTCCGTCTACGGTCTGTTCAAGCCAGATCGGAGCCGGGAATGAGAATGAGAAGAAGGCGGACCAGTTTGCTTCTTATTTTTTAATGCCACCTGCGGCTTTATATAAAGCTGTCCAGGAACTTAAGAAATGTTCTGAGCTGCACTTATCAGCAGAAGAGATTATCCGGTTGGAACAGTATTTCGGTATAAGCCATCAGGCAATGCTGATTCGTTTAATAGAGGAAAATGAACTTAATTCTGCGGAAGCAGCCACCATGCAATCGGGAATTATCAGCAGGGCAGCAAGGCTTGGATTTGATGTTTCCCTATATAAACCATCCCCGGAAGATAAAAAGATGCGGGTGCTTGGCCACTATATTTGTCAGGCAGAACATTTGCTTCAGGCGGATATGATATCCAACGGGAAGTATGAAGAACTGTTACTGGATGCTTTCCGGGATGATATTGTCTTTGGTGAAGACCTGGAGGGAGGCGTTGTGATTGACTGATCTGCTTTTCTTTGATACGGACTGCCTGTCAGCTTTCCTATGGGTAAGAAATGAATGCTTGTTACCACAGCTGTATCCGGGAAAGGTAGTTATTCCCAAACCGGTGTATACAGAACTCTGCAGACCCAATACGACCCATTTGAAAAAACGGGTGGATGTACTGCTTGGCCAAAAGCTCGTCTTGATACAGGATATTGATATTGATTCGGAAGAATATGGCACATATTATCAATTGACAGAGGCTCCAGCTAAGGGACATAAGATTATTGGGAATGGTGAGGCTGCGTCAATATCATTGGCCAGAAGGTATGGAGGAATTGTTGCGAGCAACAACTTGCGGGACATTCAGGTATACATATCGGAATTTGGTCTCAGACATACAACCACCAGTGATATCCTTGTAGATGCATACAACAGAGGAATAATTACTGAGACGGAAGGCAATGGCATCTGGTCCAGTATGCTTGCAAAACGCAGACGGTTAGGTGCCGCTTCATTTACAGAGTATCTAAAAAGGAAACATAATCATCTGGATAGCTCTTGAACTGTTAAAAGAAATAAGTCATAAAATAACCACCAAATGAAAGGGAGTGCCGCAAAACAGCCGGTCTCCACAATACAGGGTGCCGGTATCCGGCGGTTCTTGGCCTTGTATTGTGGAAATCGCCTCCTTTCTCCGCCTTGCAGGCTGTCAAAATATTCGGCACTGGCAGTCTGATTACTGGCTGGATGGAGCACTGGTGATACGTTTTCTGGTCTGCGCGTCATACCAGATATGCGGTCTGTTTTCTGTTGTTTCAATTCACCCCAGCAGCTCCCGCACCATCCCCGCCTCAAAAACCACCTGCTTCACCTGGTCCACCTCAATCTGGTACAGCGCGTTGGCGGCAATATGTTCCGCTGCCTGCTCTAAGTCCCGGATTCCGCTGGTATTTTTATGCAGCTCAATCAGGGCATCCAGGGCGCCTTGTGTCACCACACATTCCTCCGGCCGCAGCTGCATACGGCCCAGAACCTTTGGAAGGGCATACCGGGAAAAGATAATCTTTTTCTCCTCCGGGGTATAATCCGGGATGTCAATGACTGCAAACCGGGACATTAACGGCGCGCTGATCAGCTTCTTGTCGTTGGCCGTAGCGATGGGATATACCCCGGTGGTGGGGATCATGCATTCGATATAATTGTCTGTGAACCCTAAGTTGTCCAGAAGGGTCAGCAGCACATCCGCCGGATTGCCGCTGCCCTTGCCGGAGGCCGCCTTGTCCAGCTCGTTGATAATGAACACCAGGCTGGAGGCGCCTGCCATGGAAAATGCTTCCATGATCATGCCGGGCTTGGCGTTGGAATAGATGCGGGAGCTGCCGGTAAGCTGCTCCGGATCATTGATGGAACTCATATCCAGGGTAGTCCAGGGAAGCTTTAAAATCCGAGCCACCGCATAGGCGATCTGGGATTTCCCAGTTCCGGCAGGTCCTACCAGCAGGAGTCCATAGGCAGGGAGGGTGTGGGTGCGGTTGATCTGGATTACGGTCTCGATGATCCGCTGTTTGACACGTTCCATGCCATAGAGCTCCTCATCCAGGATCCGGCGGGCTTCTACGGGATCAATGGACTCAAAATAATCGTTTTTCCACTGGATATTCATCATGATAGACAGGGCACGCTGGGCATGGCGCCGTTCCTCCGGTGTCACCTCGTGGGAACGGGCCACGGCCAGATTCCTTCTGGCCCAGACCCCGATATTGTCCGGAAGGGTCCTGCCGGCGCAGGTCATAAAGTCGGAAATACTCTGTAAACTGGTAAGCTTCATGCTGTCACCGGATTCGGCCTGCTCTTCATCCACCGCCTCCTCCGACGGTGCATGGCTGGCCAGGAGCCGTCCGATCATAAACTGGAGGAAGCCGTCTTCAGCGGAAAGCTTGTTCCCACCACCCAGTGCGGTCTCCCGGATCTTATACACGGCGTAGCCGTCCTTCCGGTTCTCACCGGAGAGGCGCACGGGGATGTGGTTCTCCCCCAGCCATTTCAGCAGACTGACGAACCGGGCGTCCACCTGGAGAATATCCGCGCTGACCGTGCCGGAAGCTTCTTTGAATTCGAAGGCAGTCCGCTTGTTCTGGTTGGTAAAGGTGCCGCAGGAATAGTGGCCCCAGGCCTGGAGCTGATTATCCAGCAGGAGTATGGGCCGCTCCGGCGAGACTGTGCTTTCGTTGGAACGGAAGGTAGTATAGGTACAGACGGTTTCTTTCTTGTCCTCTGGGGAATTGTTAAAATCAAAAACTGGCATATGAAGGTACTCCTTTGTGGTTGAATAGATGCCTTTCCTGGACAGATGGCCAGACAGTAAAAGTCCATGCGTCCGGCAGATGACAAGGAAGGCAGATATCTCTGGCCGTACTGCCTGGGAATGCAGGGACTGGTCTGTGAAGGAAGAGCAATGTGTATATCATACCATATTTTTTGCATGTTGTGTGAATGATTTCTTTGTGTGACCAGTAATAACTGTTAGTTACGTTTCTAAACATCCTGCAAATGCAAGCCGGGGGAAACTTTTTCCAGAGCTGGTATCTGCTGGCCGGGGGAAACAGTCTGGCCGTGAACTGTAACCAAATTTAATTGCAATCGAGAATTCATAACTGTATAATGGAAGTGACAGTTCAGCCCCTCCAAACGGTTATCAGGAATGAACTTTAGACACACTCTAAAGAGGAGAGAAGCCTGACTTTGGCTCGCTGCACTGGAGTTTCGGGACGATATGGGAAATCAGGAAAGAGGTGATATCTGTGGCAAGAAAAAAACTTCCGGTCGGGATTGATGATTTTTCGGAAATCCGCAGGAAGAATTTTTACTTTGTAGATAAAAGCCGGATGATCCAGGAGTTTCTTGAGATGGGAGACAAAGTCGCGCTGGTCACAAGGCCGAGACGTTTCGGGAAAACTCTGAATATGTCCATGATTCGGGAATTCCTGGATATAACAAAGGATAGCCGGGAGCTGTTTGAAGGACTTGCTATTATGGATACAGAATATGCTGCCAGCATCAACTCGCGCCCGGTAGTATTTTTAACCTTTAAAAACTGCCGCGCCTGTACCCCCTCTGACCTGGTGGAAACCATAAAGCGGGAAATTTGCGGGGAATATATCAGGTATGAGCAGGCAATCCGGGCGCTCGAAAAAGAGGATTCCTATGAGGCAAAGATGATGCTGGAAATGGCGGGGGCCATCATGGCTCCGGCAGCGCCGCCAGTGAAAGTAGAGGCCGCCGTGGGCGTTCTGCTCCGTATCCTGAAAAAATATTACGGGATCAGTCCGGTACTGTTGATTGATGAATACGACCAGCCGGTCATGAGCAGCTACGAGTATGGATATCATGACCAGCTGGGAACATTTTTCACGAATTTGTATGGCATGGCCATGAAAGGAAATGATGCCCTGGACCAGGCGCTCCTTACAGGCGTACAGAGAGTGGTGAAAGAAAGCATTTTTTCCCAGTTCAATAATCCTAAGGTCTATACAGTATTTAACCGGCAGTACGCTTCCTGTTTTGGACTTACCCAGGAGGAAACCCAGGATCTGCTGGAAGCATATGGGCTGGAGCTGAATGAGGCAGTACGGAGAAAATATGATGGTTACCAGATGGGCGGTGTGGAAGTGTACAATCCATGGTCTGTCCTGAATTATGCAGATAATGGCTTTTTGGACAATTACTGGGTCAATACTTCCGCAAATTTCCTGATTCGGAAGGGACTCAAAGATGCCACCCGTGACTTTTGGAAGGATTTCGATATTCTGGTAACCGGGGAACCGGTGAGAGTCTGGCTGACGCTTGATACCTCCTATGCAGAACGTGACAGTGATTACAGCTTGTGGGGGCTTTTTGTGAATGCCGGTTATCTGACCGTGACAGAACGTACGGATGCGGATTCTGCAGTGGTGAAGATTCCCAATGAAGAGGTGATGGCAGAATTTCGGAATATCGTTTCGGAGATTTCTGGAATCAATAATCAGAATCTGAACAGAATGTTTGACTGTCTGATGAAGAAGGACATGGAGCGCTTTTTCAGTCTTTATGAAGAACTGGTGATCTCTTGTACCAGCTATATGGATGCAAAGGAAAATGCGTATCATATGCTTTTTCTGGGAATGTGTATGACATTGCGGGGGTCTTATAAGGTAACCAGTAATATCGAAGCAGGGTATGGGCGGAGTGATATTACTCTGGAATCAAAGATGGCGGGGTATCCCAGTATTATTGTAGAATTTAAGCAGGGAAAGAATCTGGAAAAGCTGAAAGCCCAGGCGCTGAAGCAGATTCTTGATAACCGTTATTATGCAGGTTTGTGCGGAAATATTATATGTGTAGGAATGGCTCATGACGGAAAACGGTGCAGTATGGTTTATGAAACAATAAGCACTTGTTAGTAACAGTTCAGACGGCCATCTTCTTGCCCCCGAAAAGCACCGGGGACAAGAAGCCTCGGACGTCAGCCCGATGTCAAATCAAATAAGAAAGCGCTTATGCAAACGAAAGCATGTTTGCAACACACTTTCTTATCCGATTTGCCTCTTGTCTGGACCGTTGTAACAGTTTAGATACCCCTTGAACTGTTACGAACCGTCACATTAAACTATGCGTAAATTAAAAATCCCCTTGACAGAAAAATCAATCTGAGGTATCCTAAAACCACGAAATAACAAACCGTTGACCGGGACGAGTACTGATCTGGAACATGTACAGAGAGCTGCAGATGGTGGGATTGCAGTCATGGGAACGATGGGGAATGGACCCGTGAGGGCGAGCTGAAACGACCCTCGCAGCAGACTGTTTCCATGTAATCTACATAGGGCAGTGGCTGGATGGGATTCAGGAGTATGCAGGACGTGACTGCACGTTACAGCAGAGCGCGTATGCTGGTACGCGCATGAGAGCATTCGTGAGAATGAAGATAGGTGGCACCGCAGAAGTAGTAGCTTCTGTCCTATTGGCGTAGCTGGTAGGATAGGAGTTTTTTTGTTTATCAAACGCTTTGCGGCAGAATCCCTGCCGGTTTCCGGGAAAACCATTTCCCATCCTGCCAGATCATGCAGTATCCCAAATTCATTTTAAGAAAGGAAGACCAGGACATGGAAAAGACAATCCCTTACAAAATTTATCTGGAAGAGCAGGAGATGCCAAAGCAGTGGTACAATGTACGTGCCGATATGAAGAAGAAACCGGCTCCCATTCTGAATCCCGGAACCTTAAAGCCGGTTACTTTAGAGGAGCTGTCCGGAATCTTCTGCACAGAACTGGCCAGACAGGAGCTGGATGATAATACCCCATATTTTGATATTCCCCAGGAGATTCAGGATTTCTACAAGATGTACCGTCCGTCACCTCTGGTGCGGGCCTACTGCCTGGAGAAGAAGCTGGACACTCCGGCCCATATCTACTACAAGTTCGAGGGGAACAATACCTCCGGAAGCCACAAGCTCAACTCAGCGATTGCCCAGGCCTACTACGCCAAACAGCAGGGGCTGAAAGGCGTAACCACGGAGACCGGTGCGGGACAGTGGGGTACCGCTCTTTCCATGGCATGTTCCTACTTTGATCTGGACTGCCAGGTCTATATGGTGAAATGCTCCTATGAGCAGAAGCCCTTCCGCCGGGAAGTGATGCGTACCTACGGCGCCAGAGTTACTCCGTCCCCGTCTATGGAGACCGAGGTGGGACGCCGGATGAATGCCGAGTTCCCGGGCACCACGGGAAGTCTTGGCTGTGCCATCTCCGAGGCCGTGGAAGCAGCAGTCAGCCAGGAAGGATACCGCTATGTGCTGGGATCTGTACTGGCCCAGGTACTGCTCCACCAGTCAGTCATCGGTCTGGAGACGAAAGCCGCTTTGGATAAATACGGTATTAAGGCCGATATGATCATCGGCTGTGCGGGCGGCGGCTCCAACCTGGGTGGTCTGCTCTCCCCGTTTGCAGGCCAGGTGCTGCGGAACGAAGCGGATTATGAGATGATCGCCGTGGAACCGGCATCCTGCCCCAGCCTGACCCGGGGTGTGTACGCCTATGATTTCTGCGACACCGGCAAAGTCTGCCCTCTGGCAAAGATGTACACCCTGGGCAGCGGCTTTATCCCCTCTGCCAACCATGCAGGCGGTCTCCGCTACCACGGCATGAGCTCCACTGTATCCGAACTGTATGACCAGGGCCTGCTGACTGCCAGAAGCGTGGAGCAGACAGCGGTGTTCCGGGCAGCACAGACCTTTGCCCGGGTAGAAGGCATTCTCCCGGCTCCCGAGAGCAGCCACGCCATCAAGGTAGCCATTGATGAGGCCATGAAGTGCAAAGAGACAGGAGAGGCAAAGAATATCGTCTTCGGTCTGACCGGTACCGGATACTTCGATATGTATGCTTACCAGAAATTCAATGACGGGGAAATGCAGGATTATATTCCTTCGGACGAGGAACTGGCCAAAGCGGTTGCAAAGCTGCCAAAGGTGGAAGGGTAAGACATTTTAATCAAAGACAAGGTTCAATTCCCCGTGGCTTGCTACGGGGAGTTTCATTCATGATTAAGGAGAAAGACGTATGGAACATACACAGACCAGCAAAGAATTTATACTGGATGAAGAATTTATCCGGCTGTTCCCGGACGTAGCCATCGGTGTGCTGGTGGCAGGCGGGATCAGGAAGGCAGAAGAAATAAGGGAGGAAGAGGCCGCAGAAATCCGGGCCTTTCTGGAGTCCGCAAACAGGGAAGCGAAGAAATTCCTCACCAGCGAGGTGATCTCAGAGAATAAGATTCCTGCCATATGGCGGGCCGCCTACAAGAAATTCCCCACAAAAAAGGGGGCACGCTGTTCTATCGAGGCGTTGCTGAAACGGGTCCTCCATGACAACCCGGTGTCCTCCATTGCCCCCACGGTGGATATCACTAACGGGATTTCCTTAAAGTATGGATTCCCCATTGGCGCGGAGAATATCGACGCCTTCTGCGGGGATCTGCACCTGGGAGTCATGAAAGGGGGCGAGGCCTTTCTGCCGCTGGGAGCGGATGAGACGGATCCGCCTCTGGCCGGGGAGGTGGCCTACTATGACGAAGAGGGCGTGGTCTGCCGCTGCTGGAACTGGCGGGACGGCCAGCGCACAGCCGTCACAGATGATACGGTCAATGAGTTTATCATCATGGAATGTATTGAGCCGGAGCGTGTGGGAGAGCTTAAGGAAGCCATGGAAGAGCTGGCCGGACTTTTGTCCCGGTATACGAAAGCAACCATCCAGGCCAGCGGGATCGTCACGGCCAGGGCGCCCAAGATGCTGATCTGCGGCAGCCCCCGGCAGACAGAATAGGCAGGAGGATGCTGCCTGGGAGTAGCATTAAGAAGGCAAAAGTTCAGGGGGATCTGAACTGTTACTTAAAAAGAGAATACCCGGAAGGATGTATCGGATTCCGGGTATTCTCTTTTTCAGGTTTGTGATATACTTATGAACATCTGGGGAGGTATTTTCATGCTTCGCGCGAATAAAATCCAGTCCCATTCTAGAGTGTGTCTGAAAATTGCTTTCCGGTAGCTGTGCGCTCCACTTTGTGGGGATTTGGCCCAAATGAACGCGGCGTAGTGGGCTACGTTAAGTGAATTTGGGCCAAATATACCGCGAAGTGGGGCGTGCAGATGCCGGGAATGAATTTTCAGACACGCTCTAGGTGAACAAGGTATATTTCAGCCCTGTTCAGAGGATTCTATCTACTATGACAAGAAAGCAGGATGCGTTATGGCAAACCGTGAGAAAAAAATCCGAATTGTGTTACTGGATCTGTTATATGATGTAATAGGAAGCATCAGCTATGCAGTCGGTCTCTACACCTTTGCGAAGATGGCCGGCTTCGCGCCGGGAGGGCTGTCAGGTCTGGCATTGATTGCGAATCACTTGTGGGGGCTGCCCATCGGCGTCACTACGCTGGTACTTAACATTCCCATCATTCTGGTCAGCTGCCGGATCCTGGGAAAGGTTTTTTTGCTGAAATCCTTAAAGTCCATGGTGATCAGCACAATATTTCTGGATGTGGTCTTTCCTTATACACCGGCCTATACAGGGTCTCCGCTTATGGCAGCGCTGTATTCAGGAGTATTTCTGGGGGCCGGACTGGCATTGTTCTACATGCGCGGGTCCTCCACTGGGGGGACGGATTTCCTTACCATGTCCATCCGGGCCCGGTATCCTTACCTGTCCCTGGGAGCAGTGACTATGGGGATCGATCTGCTGGTGATCAGTCTGGGCGGTGTGGTATTCGGTAATGTGGACGCGGCCCTTTACGGTCTTGTGGCTACCTTTGTCACTTCTACCGTTATTGATAAAATCATGTATGGTCTGGATGCGGGAAAGCTTTTGATCATTATCACCAATCACGGCCAGCTGGTAGCAGACCGGATCGGTGAGGTCACGGGGCGGGGCTCTACAGCTATCCGGGCCCGGGGAACCTACACAAAGCAGAACCGGGACGTGATCCTTTGCGCCTGCTCCCGTTCCCAGTCCTACACGGTGAAAAATGCGGTTCATGAGATTGACAGCACGGCATTTGTAATGCTGGTGGAGACCAGTCAGGTATTTGGAGAGGGATTTATTGAGGGAGAATGAGCAGGCGCTGTAGTATGTGGAAGCATGGCTGGAATCTGGCCGCACAGGGATGTATCTGTGATGAATCAAAAAACGTGACACGGCGGCTGTTCGGATCATCTGAATGGCTGCACAGTATGATAATCAAATCTGGGCTATGGAGGGATAGGAATGTGCACTGCAATCACCTATAAAACAAAGGATCACTATTTTGGGCGGAATCTGGATATGGACTACACATACCATGAGATGGTGACCATTACGCCGCGGTATTACCCGTTTCATTTCCGGAAAATGGGGACCCAGCTGCAGCATTATGCCATGATCGGTATTGCGTATATTGTGGATGATTATCCGCTTTATTATGATGCGGTCAATGAGATGGGGCTGGGGATCGCAGGGCTGCTTTTTCCCCAGAATGCCCATTACAAGGAGGAGGATTCAGACAAGGACAATGTGCCGCCCTTTGAATTTATTCCCTGGATCCTGGGACAATGTGCTACGGTGGAGGAGGCCAGAAAAAAGCTGGAGCGGATCCGGTTCCTGGATCTGAAATTTAAGGAGAACCTTCCGCAGTCCCATCTTCACTGGATGATCTCAGACCGGGAAAGCTCCATTACAGTGGAGGCTCTGGAGGAAGGGGTGAAGGTGTATGACAATCCGGCAGGTGTCATGACCAATAATCCGGCCTTTGATATCCAGCTGTTTAATCTTAATAATTACATGCGGCTTTCCACTGAGAAGCCTCAGAACCAGTTTTGTGCCAATCTTCCCCTGGAGGCCTACTGCGTGGGGATGGGGGCCATGGGGCTGCCGGGGGATATGTCCTCCATGTCCCGGTTTGTAAAGGCTGCATTTACAAAGTTCAATTCTGTGTCGGACTCTTCGGAGTCGGCCAGTATCAGCCAGTTCTTCCATATTCTCCGGTCAGTGGAACTGCCCCGGGGCTGTGTGCAGGTGGGGGCAAACCGGTATGAGATCACCGAGTATTCCAGCTGCTGCAATGTGGATAAGGGAATCTACTACTATACCACCTATGAGAACTGCCAGATCACGGGGGTGGATATGTATAAGGAAGATATTGATGGAAACAGGCTGATCACCTATCCCCTGCTCAAGGGACAGAGGGTGCAGATGCAGAATGGATAGATAACCGATTTGCCACCTGCCTGAACTGTTACTGAAGTGTTACTATTTGACAGAAAAGCTCTTGACTCTGACCCAGGGGCAGGATGTATATTGGGGAATGTAACCGGCGTGCAGGATGTCCCGCCTGACCCATGGGAAGTAACCAGGAAACGGATACCAGAAAGAGGAGAGAAGGATGCTTACAATCGGACAGATGTCAAAGGCCTGCAGTGTCACGGTAAAGACACTGCATCATTATGATAAGATCGGTCTTTTAAAGGCCAGCGAGGTGGATGAATTCACCGGATACCGTTATTATTCGGAGGATCAGATCAGTACCATGCTGCTGATTGACCGTTACAAGCGTTATGGTTTTTCCCTTTCAGATATCCAGGATCTGCTGAAACAGACGGATCCGCGGGAGCTGCGAAGACAGCTGAAATTCCAGAGGATCCGTCTGGAGAGACAGAGGGAGTACATCTCGGTGACCATGGGAGAGATTGACCGCCATATGGAAGAATTTGAAAGGACAGGTGATATTATGAGTTATCAGAACCAGTATCAGGTTATTGTGAAGGAGTCAGAGCGGCTGGTCCTTGCCACGGCAAGGAATACCATGTCAGTGGATGAGTTTGGACACTATTATGGAGGTATTTATGAACGGATCGCAAAGACCCATCTGACCCCCAGCGGTGTGACTCTGGCCATCTACCATGACGATGAGTTTGATCCGGCTGCCAGTGATATTGAGCTTGGAGTTGAGATTCTGGAGGAGGATAAGGCAGACAGGATCCTGGAGCCGGTGCAGTGCGCGGTGACCATGCATAAGGGGCCTTATTCCTCCCTGCCCGATGCCTACGGAAAGGTGGTGGCCTGGATGAAAGCGGAGGGCTGGCAGATCGCCGGATGCCCCTTTGAGATCTATAGGAAGACCGGCTTTGACAAGCTGCCGCCGGAGGAGTGGGAGACAGAGATATTCTTTCCGGTAAAGAGGTAACAGTTCAACGGGTGTCTGAACTGTTACGCAAAGTATCTGCCAGACGGTTGGCCATATCACCGGAAAATCTGGGACAAGGATGCCTCGGAAAAGAACCGCAGCACCAGATCGATAAAATACTGCTCTGCCTGGGAGAAGCGGGTCTCCTCCCGGAAGGCTACGCTCTGGTACCAGGTCTCTGCGGGGGAGAGGGAGAAAATGTGGACACCGTCGGAAGGAAGCACCTGATTCTCCATGAGGATGGAGGGGCCCAGGCCGTTCCGGACGAACTTGTAGGCCAGAGTGCTCATGCTGCATTCCACCAGAATCCTGGGTTTAAAGCCTGCCAGACTGAAATGCTTGTCGGCAATGGCACGGATGTTGGTGTCCCGGTTCATCAGGACAAACATCTCATCCTTCAGAAGCCCTAAGTCCAGAGTGGCATAGGGCTTTCCCGGCGGGGCGGCATGGATGCCCAGGGGGTGGCCGGGAGGCAGCACCAGAACCACCTCGCAGGCGATGGCCGTGATATGCCTCAGATTGGTGGGGATGGAGCCGGTGCCCACTACAGCGAATTCGATATCGCTCTCTGCCACTCTTGTCTCCAGTTCTCGTACATTTCCCTCTTTCAGATTCAGGGTATAGTTGGGGTACTTCTGATGAAACTTAGGCAGTACGTCCGCCAGCATGGCATTGCCGATTCCATGGGTCACGCCGAGACTGATACAGCCCACGTGATTGTCCCGGATATCCCCCAGCATTTTGTAGGTCTGTTTGCGGATGTCCAGGATCTGTCTGGCAGATTCGATATACATCCTGCCGGCATAGGTGGGAACCAGTTTTTTCGTATTGACATTTCTTTCAAATAATTTCAGCCCCAGATCCTGTTCCAGGTTCAGGAGGAAATGATTCAGCGCGGGCCTTGTCACAAAAACCTTCTCGGCAGCATGGGACACGTTTCCCTCATCCGCGATAGCGACAATATATTCTAATTTTTTCAGATCCATAATTTCCCCTTGTATTAAAATAAACTATAGCTGTAAATTTGATGCACATGTTTTGAAAAATAAAGATACTTTTATTTTCTATACTAATGAATTATACTAATTTCAACAGCAAAAATCAACAAAGTTTGTCTGATATTATGCTTACAATTTACAACATGGTTATTATTCACGGCCAGTTTTTTCTTGGCCAGCGGATGTCAGCTCTGGAAAAAGGTTCCCCTGGATTGCATTTGCAGGAGCCTTAGAAACTCTTAGTTCGCAGGAATCTGCGTTAGGGGCAAAAATCCGCATGTCTGAGCGCAGCGAGTTCGTATTTTTGCCCCTGTTTTTAGCAGATTTCTGCAAGCTTAGAGTTTCTGGCTCCGAAACCCGCAATCCGGGGGAACCTTTTTCCAGAGCGTACCCCTCGGAATAACCACCCCGCGAACTGTTACCAATATGTGTAACCGCTCAGACAGGAGACTGATCATCCTTAACCGCTCCGGCGGCAGTCCAGCCTGGAAAAGCATGGTATCCCGGACAGACTTACAAGATAACCGTACAGAAAGGAAGCTTTATGCGCGCAGACCTACTTATCAAAAACGGTCATATCTATGACCCTGGTGGCGGAATCGACCATTACGGAGACATCGCAGTGACTGGGAATAGAATCATATCGATCCATGCAGACCCCGGAACCCAGGCATGTCAGGTCATTGATGCCACCGGATGTCTGGTAGTACCGGGACTTATTGACATTCACACACATGTGAGTCGGTTTGCCACCCATATCGGGCTGAATCCGGATATCGCCTGTATTCCTAACGGGGTCACGGCTGTGGTGGACTGCGGAAGCTCCGGGATATCCAATTTCCGGGCTGTGCTGCGGATCCTGCGGGACTTTGAGATCCGGTCAAGGCTGGTGCTGCATGTCAGCGCCGGAGGGCAGATGATGAGCACCCAGTTTGCGGAAAATACAGATCCGTCTGTCTGGAATACCAGATATTTTGAGGATGCCTTCCGGGAATATCCCGATGACCTGATCGGTTTGAAGATCCGCGCCAGCCGGGAAGTGCTGGGGGCTTATGGGATGAAGCCGGTGAAGGAGGCCGTGGGGCTGGCAGAACATCTGGGCACCCGGCTCTTTGTACACGCTACAGACTGTCTGTGCACCATGAAGGAACTGGCTGCCATGCTGCGGCCTGGAGATGTCCTCTGCCATATTTATCATGGAGATGGGAATACTCTCTTAAGAGAGGGCCTGGTGGCAGACAGTATTTATAAGGCCCAGAAGCAGGGGCTTATTCTGGATGTGGCCCAGGGCCAGGGGAATTTCTCTATTCCTCTGGCCGCAGAGTGTATCCGTCAGGGCCTGTTCCCGGACACCATCAGTACAGATTTGAATATTCCCAACTGGGACAGCCCTCTGGTGTTCAGCCTTCTCATGACCATGAGCAAGTTTCTGGCCCTGGGACTCCCTCTGGAGGAGGTGATCCGGGCAGTGACCTGCCGGCCTGCCGCTGTCATGGGAATGGAAGGAGAGCTTGGAACCCTGAAGGAAGGTACCACCGCAGACATTTCCGTATTGCAGCTGGCGGAAAAACAGACCATGTTCCGGGACAAGTACGGGAACCAGATCATTGCGGAGAAGAAATTCATGCCGCTGGCCACTGTGATCAGCGGCAGGATGCAGTACCAGTCCAGCGATACGCTCTGCTGGGACGGGAAGACCCCGGAGGCAGCTTCTGATGATGGAATTTCACACCCACATGGATTTACCATATGAGACAGGAGGTATATTACATGAATCAGGCTTTTTTTGACACGGCCCGCAGATTTATCTCCCAGGTGCTGCTGGTCTTTCTGGCCATGCTTCTGATCACCTCCGGGATCTGGGGGAGCCCTACCAATCTGGCATACCGCCATCTGTTTCTGGACTCCATGATGATCGTCTGCCTCATGAAGAAGCCATTTTCCAGGAACCGGAAAGGTCTGGCAAATGCAGTGGATTTTTTCATGGCTGTCCTGGTTTTGTGGATTGCCGTGTATGTACTTTATGATATCAATGCCTACCAGCTGCGGGTAGGATCCCTGACCCGGATGGATGTGATTACCGGAACCATTTACATGGTGATTCTTCTGGAACTGGCAAGGCGTGTGGCCGGGATGCCTATGGTGGTTATTGCGGTGTTCTTCTTCTCCCAGAACTGTTTTGCCCAGTATCTGCCGGGGATCTTCCGGCGGGCCAATATGAAATACGTCAGTATGCTGGACTTCGTGGTGATGCGGACCGATGGTATCTTCGGGATGCCGGTGCAGGTCATGTCCACCTATGTGGTGCTGTTCATGATTTTTGCCGCCCTTCTGGAGGTCAGCGGGGCGGGGAATTTCTTTATCAATTTCGCCACTTCCATTACCGGCAGGGCCAGAGGCGGCCCGGCTAAGGCAGCAGTGGTATCCAGCGCTGCCTTCGGTACCATCTCGGGAAGCGCTATCGCCAATGTGGCCGGAACAGGGTCTATCACCATTCCGCTTATGAAAAAGATCGGCTATGACAGCACCTTCGCCGGGGCGGTGGAAGCAGTGGCCTCCACGGGCGGACAGATCATGCCGCCGGTCATGGGGGCGGTGGCATTTATCCTGGCCCAGAATATCAATATGAAATATATTGAGGTGGCGGGCCGGGCAGTTCTTCCGGCGGTCCTTTACTTCGCCTGCGTCTTCTTTGTAGTGGATTTCCGGGCGAAGAAGATGAACCTTCAGGGGACGCCGGAGGAAGATATCCCGGATTTTATGAAGACAGTAAAACTCGGCTGGCAGCTGGCCATTCCCCTGATTGTGCTGGTGTACCTGCTGGGAGTGGGAAAGAGTGCCCAGTACAGCGCTTTAATGGGAATTCTGGTGCTGATCCTGGTAGCGGGCTGCCGCAAATGGACCCGTATGGATGGACGTAAGATCCTGAAAGGCTTTATCAACGGGGTCAGTGATTCCATGAGTGTGGCGGTGACAGCCGCTGCCGCAGGCATCATCATCGGCGGTGTGACCAATACAGGAGTGAACCTTCTGTTTGCCAACCAGGTGGTGAAGCTGAGTCATGGAAATCTGTTCATTACCCTGTTGCTGGTAGCTGTTGTCTGTCTGGTGCTGGGAATGGGGATGACCACCTCGGCGGTATATATCAGTGTGGCCACCATCATGGCGCCGGCCCTGATCCGGCTGGGAATCGAGCCGCTGTGTGCCCACCTGTTCGTGCTGTATTACGGCTGTATCTGTGTGATCACCCCTCCGGTGGCTCTGGCTTCCTTTACGGCAGCAGGCATTTCCGGGGCCAGTCCGGCGAAAACGGGGTGGACATCCTTCCGGATCGGCCTGGTGGCATTTATCGTTCCCTTTATCTTTGTGTACCAGCCGGTTATGCTGATGTATGGCACGGTCATGGAGATCCTCCTCTGCGTGGTGACCTCACTGGCTGGCTGCTGGAGTCTGGCGGCTATGATTGAAGGATGGTTTTCTACCGGACTTAATGTTCTGGAGCGGGGAATGCTGGGCCTGGGCGGGCTTCTGCTGATGATTCCGGGTCTGGCCACGGATGTGGCCGGGATCGCGGTGGTGCTGGCGGGATATATCCTGCAGAAACGGCGGGCCGGAGGGAAGGACGGAAGCGGGCGGCATGGTCAGGAAGGAGGAATGGAGAAACATGAAGGATAAGCGGGGGTGGATTGCTCTGGCAGTTTTCTGTACTACCTGCTGTATCATCGGAAGCCAGGGATTTCTTTTGAAAAAACTGAATCCGTCGATTCTTGTGATGCTGGCGGTGGCAGTAGTGATCGTGGTGGTACTGGATGAGTTTAAAATGAAATAGAATAGAAAAGGAGAGGGTCATTATGAAGAAAACATTAGCGGCAATTCTTTCAGTGTGTGTAGCAACGGCGGGGCTGACCGGCTGCACTTCTGGATCATCCACAGCGACGACGGCTGCTTCCACCGGGGCAGCTGCGGCAGAAAACCAGGTAGCATCCGCCGGAAGCGGCGATGAAGCCAAAGATGCCGGGGCATCGTCAGCAGAAGGGGGGAATGGAGCGGATCTCCGCTATGAGGACACCCAGTTTATCAGCATGTATACCAGCTCACCTGGCGGGGATATGTACAATATGGCGGCTGCCATTGCACCCTTCTGGGAGTCGGAACTGAATGTGGTGGCAAGTATCGGCCCTGGCGGAAGCTTTTCCAACTACAAGGCCATTTCCAACGGGGAGTGTACCATTGGCTTTGACCACCAGTGTATGCATTACTGGGGAGAGCGGGCCCAGGGGCCTTTTGAGGAAACCTTTGACGGTGTCAGCTATATGATGATCCTGTTCCCGGCTACCGTGCAGTGCTTTTCCACTGACAAGAATACCTCCGTACAACAGATTTCCGATATTGCGGACAAGCGGGTAGGTTTTGGCGCGGTGGGCTCTGCGCTCAATGTGTTCCTGGAGGATTATCTCAAGGCCATGTATGATATTACTCCGGAGAGTATTGTTGCAAATGGAGGTTCCATCAGCTATATGTCAGATTCGGAGATGTCCTCAGCCATGGCCGATGGTACCATTGATGTGGGCTTTGCCCTGGGCACTTATCCCAAGACCAGTCTTCAGGAGCTGGAGAACAGTCCGGGGCTCCGTCTCATAAGCTTTGGCGAGGATCTGGACAAATACCTGGAGACCAATCCGGGCTGGAGCAAATTCTCTATCCCGGCAGGCACTTATGTGGGCCAGGATACGGATTACGAGACGGCAACCAGCTGGGCGATCATGTCCATCGCGTCCGATATGGACGAGGAGCTGGTCTACCGCCTTACCCGGGTAGCCTGGGAGAATATCCAGGAGGAAGGCGAGGCCTGCGCTGCGATCCGCAACTTCATGAAACTGGAGGATACCTTAAAGCCTATGGGAGGTGCAGAGCTTCATCCCGGGGCGGCCCGGTATTATAAGGAGATTGGGCTGCTGGAGGAGTAGGTGGGATGGGCAACTGTTAGTTATTATTCAAGGGGCCGGCAGGTACGCTCTGAAGAAAACTTTTTCCAGAGCTGGTATCTGCCGGTCTCAAAAAATAACTTGCCATAAATAGCAGCCATAGATAGAAATATTCTACAATTTCTGCCATTTTCTTGTGTTTTCAGCAAATTCCCTTTATACTTAAGAAAAATAAAAAAGGAGCATCATAATGAATGACTGGAAATATTCATTCAGCTCCCACATCCTGGAGCGCGGAATAGATTATTATGAAGCGGGGGCTGTGGGAAAGCTGCAGAAGACAGAGTCAGGATACAAGGCCTGGGTAGAGGGAACCAGGGATTACCAGGTGGAGATCGATCTTGCAGACGGTGGTGTGGAGACGATGTGGTGCAGCTGCCCCTATGCGGCTGACGGGAATAATTGCAAGCATATGGCAGCGGTCCTGCTTGCCATTGAGGACGAGCTGGAGGAGGACGGGGAATTCTTCGGGGAGCCGGAAGATGAGGACGGGGAAATTTCCGGGAATCTTTCTGAAAATTCCGGGAAGGATGGCAATGGGAAGGGAAAACATGGCCACGGGAGCCTGGAGCAGGAGCTGGAAGCAGCCATTGGGCGCATCCCGGAAAAGGAGCTGCGGGAGCTTGTGAAGGAGCTGGCGGGGGAGAATGAAGGCTTGCAAAACCGGATTCTCACCCAGTATGCCAGTGGAGTCAGCCCGCGCCAGATGGCACGCCTTAAGAAGGAACTGGAAAATATCGTCTACCGGAATTCGGACCGTCATGGCTTTGTGGGCTGGCAGCAGGCCAGTGGATATGTCCGTGATATAGAACGGTTTCTGGACCAGCAGGTAGGAGGCCTTATCGGGAAGGGCTGCCTGATGGAGGCATTTGAGCTGGTAAATGCTGTATTTATCCAGGTAGGAAATGTGGATATTGATGATTCCGGGGGAGAGACCGGGATTCTGGCGAACAGCTGCTATGAGTACTGGCAGGAGATCCTGGAAAACTGTGGGGATGAAGAAAAGAAGAAGCTGTTTGTGTGGTTTGAGAAAAACCAGAATGCAGGTATTGTGATTGATTATCTGGAAGAATATATCCAGAATTTCCTGTATGATGAGTTCCATGACCAGGGACTGCTGCAGCAGAAGCTGGCTGCGCTGGATGAAGAACTGGGAGACGGGGATTTTGATGAACCTGTTCCCAGGAGCAGATGGAGCGCTTATGGAAATCAGGCGGACAAGGTGCTAAAACGCCTGGAGATCATGGAAGAGCTTGGGGCATCCCAGGAGGAAATCCAGGCATGGAAGAGGAAATACTGGACCTGTCCGTCCATTCGGGATATGCAGCTTGAGGAATATCTGGAGGCAGGCAGACTTAAGGAAGGGGTTGCCTTGCTGAAAGAAAGCAAGGAACTGGACCAGGATTACAGCAGGCTTGTGGGACAGCACAGTAAAAAGCTGATTGGTCTGTACCAGCGTCTGGGAATGAACCGGGAATACAAGGAAGAGCTGATCTTTCAGATATCAGGCTTCTATCAGGGCAGTGATCTGGAATTTGTAAAACAGCTTAAGAAGCTTTGTACTCCAGAGGAATGGGCCAGTTTCCGGGAGAAAATCCTTCAGGATGAACATGAGCACGTGTCCCGCTATGGGTTTCTTGCGTATGAAGGTATGTATGATGAGCTTCTGGAAGCGGTTCTTAAAAGCAATTCCGCTTTCAATATGGACCAGTACGAAAAGCTGCTGGGCGGGAAGTTTCCGGAGCAGGTGCGGGATTTCTATGCTGCTTATGTCCGTGGGCGTGCGGAATCCGCATCCAGCAGAAGCCATTATCAGGAGCTGGTGAAGTATCTGAAAAGGCTATGCAAATATCCGGACGGGAAGAAGCTGGCAGAGCAGATTGCGGGAGAGTGGAAGACTGCTTACCGCCGGAGACCGGCTATGCAGGATGAGTTAAGAAAAGGCGGGTTTGTATGAGTATTCGTAACAGTTCAGATACCCCTTGAACTGTTACGGCATCTGCCCATAAAAATCGCTACGCGATGGGGCAGATGCCCTCTGGCCACTACGTTTTCGCACGGTCAGCGCAGCGAGTGCGCAGACCTGTCTGAACTGTTACGAGTATTCTTATGTATGCCGTAACAGTTCAGGGGGTATCTGAACTGTTACCACAATAAGGTGACCCCGTCAGGATTTTATGCAGAATACTGGACATTTTCACAAGGTATAAATCCCCGTCTCCCGTCATAAGATGTAAAAAACATTCTCAGGGGAGACCACCTTGAAGGAATATATCGAAGAGCGGGCAGTGGCCATCGCCAATTACATCATAGACCACAACGCGACCGTGAGGCAGACTGCCAGGAAGTTCGGGATATCTAAATCGACGGTACATAAGGATGTGACAGATCGTCTTGAGAACATCAATCCCTCACTGGCCGCGCGGGCAAGGATCGTACTGGATGTAAACAAGTCGGAGCGCCATATCCGCGGCGGTCTGGCAACCAGGGAGAAGTACCAGCACCGGCTCCAGATCTGCAGCCGGGACGAGGAGTGATTCAGGACACCCTTCCGTTTGCGGAATGAGGCGGATCCTGGGAGAAACACTGGTAATAAACAGAGCAGAGTTACTGTAATAAAGTACTCTGCTCTGTTTGTATGTATTGGATTGCTGTCATAAAACCAGCCCGGACAAGCCGGAACCCGATTTTGCCATTTTGTGAAGGGTATTGCTGGCAGGTTACATAGCCCACTATGCGCCCTTCATTTGGCCCAAATCCCCACAAGGGGCGCCTTCGGTGTCCAACAAACTGTGACGAACATCTGCCAGAAAGCAATTTTCAGACACGCTCTAAGATCTGGTATCCTGGGCTCCCACTACATACTTTTCAATCTGCGCATATAGGATATCCAGATTCAACGGCTTGGCCATATGGGCATTCATGCCGGAATTCAGGGCCTTCTCTACATCTTCAGGAAATGCATCCGCAGTCAGCGCGATGATGGGCACGGTCCTGGCATCCGGGTGTGTCAGGGCACGGATCTGCTGTGCTGCCTGATAACCGCTCATAATAGGCATCTTAATATCCATAAAGACCAGATTATAGTACTTGGGCGCGGAGGCCCGGAACTTTTCTACTGCGATCTGTCCGTTCTCCGCTGTCTCCACCATAGCGCCCTGGCCTTCCAGAATCTCGGTCATGATCTCAAGATTCAGCTCATTGTCCTCTACCACCAGGAAACGATAGCCGGACAAGGATTTTGTCTCCATATCACAGTGGGCGGAAGTATCAGGCTCCGGGATAAGCCATTCTTCCGTGTCCTGGTTGATACAGATGCTCCAGCAGCGGGGAGCCCTTTCCGGAAGTTCCATGTCGGAGGTGGTGAGGGGAAGGCGGACGGTGAAGGCAGAGCCGGCGCCTTTCTTGCTGGTCACTTCGATGGTACCGTCCATCAGGGTTACCAGATTGGATGCGATGGCAAGGCCAAGCCCTGTCCCCTGGAACCGTGTACGTGCACCGGCGGATTCCTGGGTGAACATCTCAAAAACCTTTGAGAGGAACTCTTCATCCATGCCGATCCCGTTGTCCCGGACAGTGAAACGCATCCATGGCGTCAGGGTAGAGCTCTCCGTGTATTCTGCGATCTCCAGAGCGATGCTCCCGCCTTCCGGAGTATACTTGACTGCATTGCTCAGCAGGTTCATGAGGATCTGATTGAGCCTGAGCTTATCACCAATAAAAGATACATGACGCACATCCGTCACAGACAAGGTAAGGGTATGCCGCCGCTCCCGGATCCGGGAATAGATCAGCATAATCACGGATTCCAGGACATTGTTCAGGGAGATCTCCTCCCGGGTAATGGATAGTTTTCCGGCCTCAATCTTGCCCATGTCCAGCACATCATTGATCAGCTGGAGCAGATAGCCGGATGCAGTCTCGATCCGGTTTAAGCACCGGGAGATCTTTGCGGAATTATCAGCATGCTTCATGGCAATCGCCGTCATACCCACGATCCCGTTCATCAGGGTCCGCATATCATGGCTCATATTGGAGAGGAAAATACTTTTGGCACGGTTGGCCTTCATGACGGTGTCATAAGCCTCTTTCAGCGCCTTCTTGTACTCGCTTTCCTGAGCCAGTGCTTCCTTTAAGTTCCGGTTGCTTTCCTCCAGTCTGTGCTGGTACATGACTTCCTTGCGCTTGACATCGTCTACATCCATAAAGGCCAGGATCGCTTTTTTCGTCTGGCCGTCCTCCTGCATGGTGGAAAGGATCATCATCATCCGGTACCACAAGTATCCATGCTCTGTGAGCTTGCGGAAGGCCAGGGAATAGAGAGGCGTTTCCAGGGTCAGATTCGCCCATACATATTCTCTGGAACACATTTTAAGGAAGCTTTCCCGGTCCTTTTCATGAACTGAAGATTCGGCAAAAGCAACAAGGGCATCATCATATTGGCCGGTAGGCGAGTCCATGAACCGGTCGGTGCAGTTGGCGCCTACGGTCTGGCATTCGCCTGTTGTCAGGTCAATGTAGTAGGAATCCAGAAGCATCTGGTTCAGCCCCATGAGGATCTCCTTGTGCTCCCTGGAAACCTCCAGGGCCTCTGCCTTTTCCTCCTCAGCAGCCATGGCCCGCTTGGCCCGCTCCCACAAAAGCTCCTCCTCATGGAGTTCTTTTTCCGTGATATCCCAGAAGGTCTGCTGGTAGATCCGGTCACCGTCCAGATTCATCAGCAGCTGGCTTTCCCCATGGATGTAGACAAGCTCCCCGTTGCGGCGGAGGATCCGGTAGTCCCTTTCGGCCTTGTCCCCCACCTTCTGGAGAGACTCTTTCCATTCCCGCATGAGCGGCCGGTCCTTCTCAAGGACAAAGGAGATCATCCCCTCAAAGCCGAACAGAAGCTCCAGTTCCTCCCTGGTGTCATAACCCAGGATATCCAGGGCCGTCTGATTGATCATCAGGACCGTCTTGTCACTTTCCCGGTAGCGGATGATGCCGCAGCCCATGGTAGAGAGGACATCGGCCAGCTGTGCCTGATAGCTATCGGCCTGATGGCGCATCTCCTTCTCGGTCCAGATACTGCGGGCATTTCCCACGATGCCCTTCAGAACCCGGCCAACTTTCTTGACAGCCTCCCGCTCCTCCCGGGTCCAGTTTCTTTTGGAAAGTGATTTGATCCCTACGGCACCGTCATAGATATCACCACGGAAGAATCCGTAATGCAGCACGTTTTGTGTCTCAGGTAGGGACTGGAACTGCCAGCTCTTTTCAGCCAGTCCCTCTTTATCATACAGCAGGGCACTGGCACGGTAATTTTCATGGGACATGGGCAGGACCAGTCCCTCAGGAGGAACTGACTCCCCCTCACGCAGACTCAGGAACACGTAGCGCAGGCCATCCTCGCTGGACAGCCCCTCCAGTATATATGCAGCTTCCAGATCGAATTTTGTCCGCAATGCATCCAGCAGCATCTGGAAATCATTCGGGCTGGGTTCTGCCTTTTGCGTAAGTGCCGTCAAAAATGTATTGATATCTTTATCGATCCGGGTATTCATCAAATTTGTCCGATCCATCATTTCCCTCTTCTCCGGCATAGGTTGTGTAGTAACAGTTTAAGTCTCCCGGCAGAATATGCCTGGAGACCATTTTCATTATATCAGGATGAATTTACAGTGCAGTAATTCTCCGGCACTGCTTCGGTTTGTCTGGATTATACCATGTCCACTAAGTTCATACTTCGCCCATGGCTCGTATTCACTAAGTGGTCAGGCATATATTCACACTAAGCTCGAAAATACCTCGCTAAGTGTTTATATTATACCATAAATACCGCAAGAATGCTTCTGTTTCCGATAAAAAAATTTAAAAATGAAGAATATTTATCAAATTCTTCTGTGTTTGTGTTAAGATGTGGATAGAAGAACGGCTTTTTTGCATCAATGGATCTGCAAGGGAGGAGGAATGATTATGTACACACTGGATGATCTGAAACACATCATGACCCGCCTGAGGGCTGTGGACGGCTGTCCCTGGGACCGGGCCCAGACCCACGAGAGTATGAAGCAGTATCTGGAGGAGGAGTGCCGGGAGGTTCTGGAGGCTATTGACAATCAGGATACAGATAATCTCTGTGAAGAACTGGGAGACGTGCTCTACCAGATCATGATTCACTGCGAGATCGAGAAGGAGCAGGGACATTTTACCGTGGACGACGTCATCGACGGCATCAGCCGCAAGATGATCCGGCGCCACCCCCGTGTCTTTGGCGGCCCGGACCACCAGGGAGACCTGGGCAGCCAGTTATCCTGGGAGGAGATCAAGCGGAGAGAGCGGGAAGGGAAGGAGGGTATTTAGAATTATGTTCATCCTCTTCCATGTGATGAATATCTACGAGCAGCAGAGCACGTTCAATCTACTGCATTTACCCAGGCAGCCTGATGCAGGTTAATTAGCTGGCCAGAAAAATGTGGAAAATATAGAATGAGCACGGGAGATGGATTGTGAAGGAAAAGCAGAACGGAGATTTAAACCGTATAGGCAGGGTTCCTCAGCCTGATCCTGCGCCATAAGCCGGAGACCATCGGTATTGCCCTGGACGGACATGGATGGGCGGATGTCCGGGAATTGGTTGCAGTCAACCATCGTCAGTTCCAAAGCTCCACCGCACGATTATAGTATTCCATTAAGACCGGTTTCGTCAGACGATTAATCTCCACATCACCAGCAATCTCATCCTTTCCGAACCGAAAAAGCGCCGAAGCATTTTCTTTGCTCAAATACCTGGTGTCCACGTCAAAGTCCAGATCTTCCGTCAGTTCCCTCCGGCTTGCCATATTAAACCCCCAATCCCCAAATGCGGGAACCTGCAGGTGATAGGCTTTTACATATAGTTCCTCGCTCTTTATGGTTTCATGGATGCACCAGAATGCTTTGGCAGCATAATAAGGGCTTGTGGACTGGACCACGATCACGCCGGTCTCATTCAGGTGGTTTTTACACATACGGTAAAAAATATTGGAATACAGTTTGCTCAGTGATTCACTGTTTGGATCCGGCAAATCCACAATAATCAGGTCATACTGTTCCTGGGAATCCTCCAAATATTCATACGCATCCATAGTGTAGATGACCAGTTTATCAGAATTAAGACTGTTTTGATTGACAGACGTGATATTTGGATTGGTGGAGCAGATTCGTATCATCCCGGCATCCAGGTCCACCAGATCAATTTGTTCCACCTCATCATATTTAAGGACTTCACGGACTGCCATTCCGTCCCCGCCTCCAAGAATCAGCACCCGGCTCCGGCTCTCCAGTTCACTCATGGGAATATGCACCAGAGCTTCATGATACCGGTACTCGTCTGCCGTGGAAAACTGACAATTTCCATCAATGTAAAGCCTCACGTCATCCCGGTGCTTTGTAAGCACAATTTTCTGATATTCCGTCTGTTCCATATAAATAATCTTATCCCTGTATAAACCTCCCTCCACACGTTCAGAAATGTTATCCGCAAATACAATCCCGACAATCATCCCTGCCGCAATCCCGACAGAAATTGCGCGGTAAATCCGGATATGGGTCACAAACTCCCCAAAGCGGTACAAAATCAGGATGGCTGCCATGATATTTAACAGCCCGCATAGAAAAGAAGTGGAAAAGAACCCCAGTTTTGGCAGCAGTAAAAGGGGAAATGCAACAGCGCCCACAAGCCCCCCTATATAATCAAAGCTGAATATGGAGGACAGGGTGACGGACAGGTTCTTCTCATCCGCCTCAATGATTCTCGTCATAACCGGTATTTCAGCGCCCGCCAGAACACCGATCAGTATGGTTTCCGAATACATAACAACCGCATAATTGGAAATATAGATATTGGACAGGAAAAGCAGCAGGGAACTCATGCCTCCCGCGATACCAATTCCAAGCTCAATTGCCACAAAAACATCAAACAGATTTTTTTTGAAATATTTGGAGATATAGGAACCCAGTCCCAGCGCCGCCATATAAAGCCCAATGGTGATAGAGTACTGCATCGTGCTGTTCCCCAAAAGATACGAGCTGACCGCGCCGATAATAAGCTCATAACACATGGAACACCCTGATATAATCAGGGTAGTCAGCATGAGAAGCCTGTACTTCCTGCTCATAATGATATTCCTTTCGTTTCGCCCGGACAACCCCCTGTTTTATTGAATCACACCGCTGACAATAAATGCAATTCCCAGGAAAATTCCAAAGATCATGATTCCGGCTGCTTCATTCTTTTCCTTCAGCGCAGTGCCAAAATGAAACTTTCTGTTGACGATATCCACGAGAAAATAGGCCAGTATGAATGAGACGATGCCAATTACCGCATAAGTTACGGTATCAAGCACTCCATGCAAAAGCTCTGCCGCTTCGCCGGCTCCGTCAGACAGGATAGCAGAACGGATCACAAAACCAAGGCCTCCATAGATTCCCGCGCTTACCCAGCCCACAGCTTTATTTCCCTCGTTTATCTCGTTGGGGAAATCCACCGGAATCACCAGATCAATCAGCCAGTACCCCAGCATCATCATAATCAGCCCGATCAGGAAATAAACCACTGTCTCCAATAAAACCGTCATCATAATTTTCTCCTTTTCCTATTCACGTGATGGCAACGGGCCAAGGCCAGGCCCGCTTGACTTTGACTACCTTCCCGTTATTTATTTGCCGTAACAGTTCAGACGGGCAGCAAATCTTGTGAGAAAGTGTGTTGCAAACTCGCTTTTGTCTGCATAAGCGCTTTCTCACAAGATTTGGTATCGGGCTGACGCCCGAAGCTTCTTGTCCCCGATGTTTTTCGGGGGCAAGAAGATGCCCCGTCTGAACTGTTACTATTTGCCGCTGCTCAAGCCTCCGCTGGACGACTGCCGGCTATTGATGCTTGACTGCCGGATGGAGCTGGAATAACTGTCAAAATAACCGTTTCCTATATCATGTATGATTGTCCCATGATACATCACATAGGGTGAAGGCGTACCTTTATAGGAAGCCGAATCCGATGGGTAGCCCGAGCTGTAATAGTGGTTGCGGTACCATAAAGTGCCGGATCTTGAGCTTCGGTAAGGTGCATTATCAGATGTGTAATTATACTTTCTGTCTGACACCTGGACATATACCTTCTGTTCCTCATTCTCCGGATGATATACAAGGCAATATTCCTGACTGGTCAAAATGGCAATCTCCTGATTCGTTTTATCATCCTTTTGGGTCACCGATTCAGTATATCCCCCAATGCCCTGTATGATATCCCTGGCAACATCATCGGTGGTCGCCGGCGTATGATACGCATATACCGTTGCTTTCTGGTTCTCATTGCCGGACAGGGAAGTTTCAAACACATAGCTTTCGGAACTCTCTAAATATTTGCTAATGTTTTTGTTGACGCCAGGGTGCAAAAAACCGTGGCTTTCAACAAATGCCACAAAATAAAAAACACAGAGAATGCCCACCGCAGCCAGCCAGCTCCGGTTGGTCCATATTCTGTTTCCGGCGGGATGTTTTTCATATCCTGTCTCGACAATATCGCTTTTTTCAATATATTCCCCCCTGGAAAATTCACTTCCGTCTTCCCAGACCTCAACAGAAAGCGTGTGCTCCTCCGATGCATCTTCATATTCCACAAAATGAGCACTCTCGCCCGGGTCTACATCTACATCCCCTCCGGCACAGCGGACCACCTGCTGTCCCTCATCGGCCTTATGCCATTCCGGCCCAATCCTTCCGTTGACATGGTTGGCAGGCCATGAAACAGAATATTCGTCATATATTTCATCACAGGAAAGCCAGACCTCCCCTTCGGATGTTTTTATGCGGTATTCCGTCCATGGTTTATTGGAATCCTCAGGATTTTCATATTGGATATAGCCAATCACCTTTCCCGGCTGACCCTTGATATTGAGCAGTGTACCTACTCGATAAAACATATTCCGTCTCCTTCTTTAACCCCTGATATCACGCTGTATGGTCTGGATCCGAACACGTCCCGAACCAAATAAATCCTTAAGCATCTGCGCAATCCCATCCGCCACATCATCCCTGCATGAAAAAATATCCACTGCCGCATATTGATATTCCGGCCAGGTATGGATGGAAAAGTGGGAAGTGGAAATAACAGCAAAATATGTAATGCCAACCGGTTCAAATTTGTGAATGCATTCCTCCACAATATTTGCGCCCACGTATGCAATGGCTTTATGCGCCGCCTCCGTCACTGCGCCGGTATCGTCAATAAGCATAGAACAATCATATAAATCCGCAATAATCTGTATTGCCATTTTCTCTTACCCATTCATTATCCTTTTTTCCGCCGTTCGCCGTTTTGTCTTCCATATATTTTGTAAATGCGTGTGTATCCTTTACCTTCACACTCCGAATTTTTTTAAGTATATCTCTTATGACAGATGATCGTCAAGCGTTTAAGTAAAAGTTTCTTAAATGGCCGTAACAGTTCAAGGGTTACTGAATTGTTGCTTTAAATGTGCGGATTGCCAGAAATTATAGTATTGCTAAACCTGCGGATTATTGGAACTTGTGATATGATATAAAAAAGCAGATGGGAGCGGCAGCAGACCATTTGACGTATGAACTTAGTGAACATGGTATCCAGTATGGAGGTGGAAATGTGGGGCTGTCTCTCAACGGGTCCGACACATATATCAGGTGTTATCTGGGGGATATAGGGCTGCTGGTCAGTCATGCGTTTGACGAGAACGAGCTGCTGGAGGATGAGGTTTACAAGCAGATCCTTTCTGGAAAGCTTGGACTCAATGAGGGGATGCTTTATGAAAATACCATTGCACAGATGCTGGTTGCCAATGGGCACCGTCTGTTTTTCTATACCCATTATAATGAAGAAAAGCGCCGGAATGACATAGAAATCGACTTTATTATTTCCAACAACAGTAAAACAAAATATAAAATGTACCCCATTGAAGTAAAATCCGGCACCCGCTACTCCACAGAATCCTTGTTGCGGTTTAAGGAAAAATATAAAAGCCGGATCGGCGGATGCTATATCATTCATCCACGGAATCTGCTTGTAAAGGATGATATACTTTGTATTCCTCCTTATATGACCATCTGTCTGTGATTGTCGCAGACAAAGGTGATCCGGTTTTTCCCGCCCTGCGAACTGTGACGAAAATTACTGTTCGCGGGGCGAGAGAATAGTAACTAACGAGAACCAGTATGTATCCCTTCATCCAGAGCGTGCCCCATGGAACATCACGCCGTAAGCAGCAACCAAGTGACAAATGTCACTCCCATAAGTGATACCTGACATCTACAATTCACCATGCCCACCTTGTATAATATGAATATAACAATTCACAGACGCGCAGCTGCCGGAAAGCAATTTTCAAACATGCTCCAGGCGAAGCTGCCTGAACATGGAGTCTGAAGGGAAATATTTCATAGCATATATCAGGAAGGAGCAGGGAAGATGGAGGAGATCAGAATAGAGCGGTGGAGAAGGCGCTATATGGCCATGGAAGCCAGCCAAAGCAATCATGAAACTGCAGACAGCAGTGAAGCCGTGTACGAGGCTTACAACGAAAATGATTTTGAAGCTTACAACGACAATCACACCGGCGGCAGCCAGAAAAAGAACAGCCGCCAGACCAGTCTTACCAACCTGGCAGCCCTGGTTATAGGCGTTCTGTTTGTAGTACTGTCGGGGGCCATTTTTGCCACCACTACCTGGCGGATCATGCCGGATCCGGCCAGGGTGCTGACCATTCTGGGGGTGGCGGTTTTGTTTTTCCTGGTGAGCTTTGCAGCAGAAAAGGTGTTCCGGATCCACAAGACGGCAAATGCCTGCTATCTGCTGGGATGTATTTTTTTGTTCCTGACGGTAATGGCTGCAGGATACTTCGGTATGCTGGATGAGATATTTGTCCAGGAGAAATACCGCTGGTGGAGGATCCTGCTTATGGGCAGCCTTCTGATGGAGACGGCCATGGTTCTGGGTATCCGCAGATTCTCTAATTCCTGCTATACTACCCTGTGCTGTATCGGCGTATCCTTTAATGTGGCGCTGTTTCTGGAAGCGCTTGGGTGCTCCGGCCAGGAATTTGTCAGCGGCATGGCGCTGTATAGCAGCCTTCTGGTGGTGCTCCATGTACTGAGTGCAGACCTGTCTCTGTCTATCCGTATGGGGATTGGCGGGCAGGGCGGCTTTGCCATCCTTCATCTGTGCATCTTTGGGTGGTTCCTTCTGCTCCAGTGTCTGTGGGATGGATTCGCGAATCTGCTGGGTACAGGGTTCCAGCCGGATGTGACCACCTGGCTGAACATAGCCGGTCTGGCAGCATCGGCAGCCGCCAGCGGCCTGCTGGCGTGGAAGCGCGACACGGTCCAGGGAAACGGCGAGGGCTCCGGCTTCATCCAGACACTGGCCGGTCTGCTCTGTCAGGTCATGGCCATGGAGCTGTTCCATTACTGTACCTTCAGCCTGCCTCTCTTAGGGGTGGATGTGGATCCGGATATGGCGCTGCTGGTGCCGATGATCCTGGTTACGGCGCTGTTCTTCATGGTGCCGAAATGGTTTTCCTTCCTTTACAGTGGACTGGGAGCCGGACTGGAAACCATGGTTCTTATGTGGGACAGCTTTTTCCTGGCTCTGGCTGCGGCTTTTGGGTTTGAAAAGCTGCGCTGGCAGTTTTCCGTTATTCTGGGTATCCTGCTTCTGACAGCCGTCCTCCGGGCATGGGGGAAACGGTGGGAGATCGTGCGGATGCTGCTTCCCCTGCCCTTGTGGTATGTAGTGGTTCCGGTTTACGCGATCCTTTCCCAGACAGTTCTTCCCCAGGTGGAGCCGGAGTGGCTGTGTCTGGCTTACGGATGTGGTCTTATGCTCTGGGATTTTGTCCGGAAGGATGTATTTGCACCGGTGATCGCCATGATCAGTACCGTGTCCGTCTGTGTGACGTGGAATATGGGCAGCCGGGGCATGGAGGTAGCCTGGATGGCAGCAGCCGGACTCTATGTCCTCGGGTTTGCACGGGAACAGAAGTATAGGAAAAAGGCCCTGGTGGGATCCATGGTGCTCCTGACCCTGGCATTTCTGCGCCAGCCCTGGATCATCTGGCCGGAGGTTCTCAGGCTGGAGATGTTCCTCCTGCCTCTGGCAGCAGACCTTTTCATGCTGAACTACCTGTGGGATGACCGGACCGAGGTAGAGAGCCTGCAGACCATCGGCTATGTATTGTGTCTGGCAGCCCTGACTGTGGATGCCTTCCTGGGCGGGAAGGTGGTGGATGCCCTGATCCTGGAAGGCATCTGTCTGGTAGTCTTCATGGCATCCCACCTGACCGGAAGCCGCAAATGGATGTGGATATCCGGCGGGATCCTGGTAGCAGTGGTGGTCTATATGACCAGGGATTTCTGGCTGAGCATCGCCTGGTGGGTCTACCTGCTGACCGCCGGGATCGGGCTGATCACCTTTGCGGCTGTGAGGGAGAAGCGGCGGGATGAGGAGGAAAAGCAGGATTGAGGAAACAGCCGTGGGAGATGAAGTGTTATGAAAGGACGGGTTACTGTTGACGGCAACCCGGATATATACCCACTTATGTTCTTGACCAGTAAGGACATAAGTGGGTATAATTATTATAACAAATTCCGCCAGATTCTGGAGGATATGGTTGAGGAAGACATTTCCAGGGCGGCCTTGTTTTCATATGTGTTTGCCGTCAGTGGATGGTAACAGTCTGAACGGTTGCGTAATATAATCAGAGCAGAGAAACGAGGATATCATGGCCAACCTTTTACTTCACATCATATATCTGTGCACCATAGGCATGTCCCTTTACACCGCCTGCTGGCTCCTCTTAAAAGGGGACCGGAACGGGACTACCGTGTCCCTGGCGGCCTGCCAGATCCTGATCATTATCTGGTGCATTCCCCAGATGTTTTTGTGGACTGTGACCCAGGTGGAGATCAAATATCTGACCTATGGAATTTCCTATGTGGGAATCAGCTTTATCGGTCCGGCCTGGCTGGAATTCTCCTTCCGGTACTGCGCAAAGCAGATCGGATGGCCGGGGCGTGTCCTGCTCTTTGGCATTTCCGCACTGAACTATGCCATGTTTCTGTGCAATGATTCCCTCCACCTGTTTTACCGGGAATTCACCATGGAGCAGGTGGTATATGGGCCGGTGTTTTATTTTCATATGCTGTATACCTATCTGTGCGTCATCAGCGGGATCGCGGTGGTCATGAGTGAATTTGTCCGTAAGCGGGTAACCGCATTGCCGCTGGTGCTGATTTCCCTGTCGGCAGCGATTCCTCTGGCCTTCAATCTTTTGTATCTTTCCAGGGCAGTAGAATCCAGCTTCGATCTGACACCGCCGGTTTTTTCCTTATCCAGCCTGCTGATGCTGCTGGCAGTATTCCGCTATGATTTTCTGGATATCAATGCCATGGCCTTTGGACAGATCTTCGCGTCCATATCCGAAGGTGTGATCATCTACAACCGGAGAGGGCGGATCACCTACTGCAATCAGGCGGCGGCCCGGTGGATGCGGATTGCGGAGGGGGACTTTTTCGAGACTCTTAAACAGCAGGTGGCGCAGCCGGAGCTTTCCCTGGAAGATGGTACAAGACTGCGGGTCCGCCAGTATATCAACCAGGACCGGAACGGCCACCGGACGGCAGGTACCGTGATCCTGACCGATGTCACCGAATATTACGAACTGCTGAGGAAGAACGGGGAGCTGGAGCAGTTCCGGATGAATCTGGCGGTGGAGCAGGAGCGCAACCGGATTGCCCAGGAGGTTCACGATACCACCGGCCACACCCTGACCATGATCCAGTCCCTGCTGAGGCTGATGCGGGCGGAGACGGAAGCTGCCCGGGAAAAAATGGATGAGAGACCTTTACCAGAGAATCCTCAGCCATCAGAATCCCCCATGTACCAGTATCTGGCCCAGGCCCAGGATCTGGCAGCAGGCGGGATCCGGGAGCTGCGCTGCGCCATCAATGAGATGCGCCGGGGAGGCAGCGCCATGACCGTCACCCAGGGAATCCGGCAGCTGGCAGCAGGGGTACACGAGATGGAGATGGAAGTGGAAATCCAGGGAGAGGACAGCGAAGACTACACCTCCCTGGCCCCCGTGGTCTATGCCTGCTTCCGGGAAGCTATTACCAATGCTCTCAAGTACGCCGGTGCTTCCCGTATGGACGTGATCGTGAAATTCGACCCGGCCAGACTGAGCCTCTACATATTCGACAACGGCCAGGGCTGCGCAGACATTCAGGAAAATAACGGCCTGCGGGGGATTCGCGAACGTGCCCTTGCATTCGGCGGTACCGTCCGGGTCATGAGTGCAGAGGGGGAGGGCTTTCAGATTGTTTTGGAGCTTCCGGTTCATGATTCATGTAACAGTTCAGATGCCCCCTGACGGAAGTTCAGCTACCGGGATATCAAAGGAGTCTATACCATCGTCCTGATCCAGAAAAGCACCCGTGAATTCCGCAGGTATCCGGGGAAATACCTCCATTATTTTGCCCAGGCCAGCAATACCGGGTTAAAGCTGGACCTGATGCAGAAATACCTGCTGATTCCTCTTGACATCTTCCGGAAATGCCTGCAAAATAGAAGAAAAGAAGCAGGAAATCCCCGGAAGGCCGGAACCATCAGACTCAAGAACAGCAGAAACGGGTGGTGGAGAAGCAGAAACGCCTGCTGGAAAAACAGAAACAGATGATCGGACAGAATGAGAAAACAATAGAGCAGAATGAGAAAACGATAGAGCAGCTGAGAAGGGAGGCAGAGCAGCAGAAAAAAGAGGTAGAGCAGCAGAAAAAAAGAGGCAGAGCGGCAGAATAAAGAACTGTCGTTCCAGCTGGAAAGAGAGCGTCAGGCGCGGGAGCAGGAGCATAGGGAGCTGGAACGTCTGAAAGCCCTGCTGGCTGCTGGAGCAAAGGAGGGAATCCCATGATCAAAGTAATCATCGCAGACGACATCCAGATCCTCCGCCAGGGTCTTGAGGCTATTCTGGTGCGGGATCCGGAGATCCAGGTAGCCGGTCTGGCGGCCAATGGCAAAGAGGCTCTGGCTCTGTGCAGCCAGCACCATCCGGATGTAGTTCTGATGGACATGCGCATGCCGGAATACGACGGAAGCTGGGGGATTTGCCGGATCAAACAGCAGTTTCCGGATATCCGGGTACTGGTTCTGACCACCTTTGACGACGACGAGACGGTGGAAGCGGCTTTGTCCAGCGGCGCGGACGGCTATATCCTCAAGGAGATGGAAGATGAGAAAGTGATCCAGTCCGTGAAGGCAGTCTGCGCCGGGATGCGGATCTTTGGTGACAGTGTTTTTGAAGGCATGCGGCGTCAGATGAACCCGGTTCATGGAGCCGGAGAGACCCAGGGTGGCATGGGGGATGCGGACATGGCCGCCAGGATCACGGACCGGGAGCGGGATATCATGCGATGTGTGGCCCGCGGCATGGACAACAAGGAGATTGCGGCGGAGCTCTTCCTGGCGGAAGGAACTGTCCGCAACAATATCTCCCGGCTGCTGGAGAAGCTGAAGCTGAAGGACCGTACCCAGCTGGCAGTATTTACGGTAAAGAACAAGCTGGATTAGCTGCATTCCGTGATTCGTTATGGCAGAACCTGCTGTTACCGCAAAAACAGGTGAATCAGCTTGTCATATACCCTTCTGTACGGCTGGTACCGCATAGGCAGATCCAGCCACAGCTTCTTATCCACAATACTCTTATAGTGGGAAAAGGTCCGGAAGCCGTCCTTCCCATGATAAGACCCCATACCACTTTCCCCGAAGCCGCCAAAGCCCATCTCGCTGGTGGCCAGATGGATGATGGTGTCATTGACACACCCGCCGCCAAAGCTGCACCGGGCCATAACCTTCCGGGCCGTCAGCTTGTCCCTGGTGAACAGATAGAGCGCCAGGGGATGGGGCCTGGAATTGATGGTACGAACCGCCTCATCCAAGGAATCGTAGGTCAGCACCGGCAGCACGGGGCCGAAGATTTCCTCCTGCATGACTGCGTCGGAGAAGGTCACATTCTCCATGACCGTGGGCGCGATCCGCTGCCCTGTGATGTCTGTCATACCTCCGGCAGTCACCTTGTCATAGTCGATGAGAGACAGCAGGCGGCAGAAATGCTTCTCATTGATGATCTTTCCATAGTTCTCACTGGCAAGGGGATCCGTGCCGAACTGGCGCGTGATCTGCTTTTTGATCTCCTTTACCAGTTCTTCCTTCACCGTCTTGTGGCAGTAGATGTAATCGGGAGCCACGCAGGTCTGCCCGCAGTTTAAGAATTTGCCGAAGACGATGCGTCTGGCAGCCAGCTTCAGATTGGCAGTTTTGTCCACAATGCAGGGACTTTTTCCGCCCAGCTCCAGGGTCATGGGGGTCAGATGGGCGGCTGCCTGCCTCATGACTTCCTGGCCTACAGTCTGACTTCCGGTGAAGAATATATAATCGAACCGTTCTTTTAACAGGCAGGTATTTTCCGCCCGTCCTCCCGTGACTACAGATACCAGCTCCGGGGCGAAGCATTTGCGGACAATCCTGCCTATAAGCCGGCTGGTATTGGGAGAGTAGGCGCTGGGTTTTAACACCACGGTGTTTCCTGCGGCAATGGCATCTGCCAGGGGATCCATGGTCAGCAGGAACGGATAGTTCCAGGGACTCATGATCAGGGATACACCGTAGGGGGACGGCTTCTGATAGCTTCTGGAATGGAACTGGGCCAGGGGCGTGGCCACGGTCTTCTCCCGCGCCAGGGAGCGGACATGCTTTAACATATAGGTGATCTCGCTGAGGACCAGGCCGGTCTCGCACATATAGCTTTCAAAGCTGCTTTTCCCCAGATCTGCTTTCAGGGCAGCATTGATCTCTGCCTCGTGGGCCTGGATGCATTTCTTCAGCCGCATCAGGGCCTGGATCCGTGTGCAGACCGGGAGTGTGGTGCCGGTGCGGAAGTAGGCGCGTTGGGTTTCTACAATATTTTTGATTTCCTGTTCTGTCATAATTTGCCTCCATGAACGATTGCAGGTTTCATTTATTCCAGGCCATGGCCATGCCGTAAAGGATGCTGCTTCGTGACAGCTCAGACATCCCCTGTACTGTTACGGCATCAGCTTTCTGTAAAATTTTTCCAGATTCCTGGCATCCATCAGCACCGGAACCGGATACAGAGGGTTGGCTTCCCTGTCTGCATAAGAGGCCAGCCGGGGAATGTCGGCCAGACAGATATCCGGGATGGTATCCGGAATCCGGAAACGCGTGCGCATGTCACGGATTGCCTGGATGAAGCATTTTGCGGCGGCTTCATGGGGGGTATTGGGATCTGCCAGTCCGGCGGCCATGGCCAGACAGTGGAGTTTTTTATAGATGGCAGGCCCATAGGCTTCCAGGAAAAGCGGTAGCAGGATGGCATTGGCAAGTCCGTGGGGAACACCGTATTCCCCGCCCAGGGAGTGGGCCACCGCGTGGATGTAGCCTACATAAGATTTGTTGAAGGCGTATCCGGCTTGGAAGGATGCTACCAGCATGTTGCGGCGTGCGTTCAGGTCGGCACCATTTGTATAGGCCCGGTCCAGGTTTGCGAAAATCAGCCTTACGGCGGTCAGGGAAGCCCGACGGGTGTCCCGGGTGGTGGAATTGCCGATATAGGCCTCCACCGCATGGGTCAGGGCATCCAGGCCGGTGGTGGCGGTGAGGAAGGGAGGCAGGCTGGCGGTGAGTCGGGCATCCAGCACTGCATACCGGGGAATCAGGGGGAAATCATTGATGACATACTTGCGGCGGGTTCTGGAATCCGTAATGACCGAAGCCAGTGTGGTCTCGCTTCCGGTTCCGGCTGTGGTGGGAATGGCAATCAGCAGCGGAAGACGGCGGCGGACCTTCAGGATCCCCTTCATCCGGGCCAGGGATTTGCGGGGCTGGGCGATCCGGGCGCCGACAGCCTTGGCACAGTCGATGCTGGAGCCTCCGCCAAAGCCGATGATGGCATCACAGCCCTTTAGCAGGAAGACGGCCCGGGCCTCCTCTACGTTGGCTGTGGCAGGATTGGCTACGGTCTTGTCATAGATGGTAAATGCGATCTGGTGCATTTTAAGGGACTGGAGCAAAGGGGTTAAAAGGCCCAGCTTTGTGATGCCCTGGTCGGTAATGATCAGTACATGGCTGCAGCCCTGGGCGCACAGAATGTCCGGCAGCTTCCCTGCGCCGGAAACCGTCAGGGGCTTTCGGTAGGGAAGGAAGGGCAGGGCGATCTTAAATGCGGTCTGGAAGGTGCGGCAGTAGAGCTTTCGTATGGGATTCATGGGTATCAGATCCTTTTCTTTATACTTGGTTTTGGATGGTCCGCCGGAGGCAGGAAGCGACCGGCGTCAGCCCGATATCAAATTATGGAAGAAAGCGCCTGTGCAAGCAGAAAGTACGTTTGCAGCCCACGGTCTCCCATGATTTGCCGTTTGTCTGGACAGTTACTCTGTAATTCTAAAATAAATGATAAGATTTGACAAGCAGTTTTCCGCATAGAAATGAAAGCAGAGGAATAAATTGTTATGGAACAAATCATGGGTTTCCCAGGGATGGAGAGGGCTGCCAATGCCTGGGGAATGCATATGGAACCGGGAGGTTGTTTCTATGCGTAAGTTGTGGAATGGAAAAATGATACTGGTGGTCTGTCTGCTGGCATGGGCGTGTATCGTGCGCCTGCTGACCGGGTGCAGTGTAGAAAAGGAGAACCAGGAAAAGCTGCGGGATCTGGAATTCACTGTGGTAGGAGAGAATGAGCTTCCCCAGGAATTGAGAGCGCTGGCAGAGGAGAAGAAGGCGGCGCCCTTTAAGCTGTCTTACAGCAATGACCAGGGGCTGTTTATCGTGGTGGGCTACGGGGAGCAGGCTACGGGCGGTTACAGCATCACGGTGCGGGAGCTGTATCTGACAGAGAATTCCATTGTCATCGACACGGAGCTTCTGGGGCCCCAGAAGGGAGAGGACACGGGCGTGGAGAAATCCTATCCTTACATAACCATCCGTACGGAATATCTGGAGAATCCCATTGTGTTCCGCTGAGATGTAGAGACAGAAAGGGAATGATAACCTTGCACCCCTTTCTGAATTGTGCTACAATGCAGGCATGCAAAGTTGACTATTTATGCGAAAGGATTCCCGTTATGACAAATTTATCTTATCAAAGTACAAGAGGCAAAGAAAGCGGCCTGACCGCGTCCCAGGCGATCTTAAAAGGGCTGGCAGATGACGGCGGCCTGTTCATGCCGGACTTCATCCCCCGGTTAGATGTTCCGGTGGCAAAACTGGCCGGCATGACCTACCAGCAGGTTGCCTATGAGGTGATGAAGCTGTTTCTTACAGACTACACGGAGGAGGAGCTTAAGTACTGTATCGGGCATGCCTATGACAGCAAATTCGATACAGAAGAGATCGCTCCCCTGGTCAAGGCAGACGGCGCTTATTATCTGGAGCTGTTTCATGGCAGCACCATCGCGTTCAAGGATATGGCGCTGTCCATTCTGCCTTACCTGATGACCACCGCCGCCAGGAAGAACCATGTGGAGAATGAGATCGTGATCCTGACAGCTACTTCCGGCGACACCGGAAAGGCGGCCATGGCTGGCTTTGCGGATGTACCGGGTACCCGTATCATCGTATTCTATCCCAAGGGCGGTGTCAGCCGGATCCAGGAGCTGCAGATGATCACCCAGAAGGGGGAGAATACGGCAGTGGTCTCCATACATGGCAATTTTGATGATGCCCAGACCGGTGTCAAGAAGATATTCGGTGACCGGCAGTTTGGCGCGAAGCTGGCAGACAAGGGCTTCCAGCTTTCCTCCGCCAACTCCATCAATATCGGCCGTCTGGTACCCCAGATCGTCTACTATGTGTACGCCTACGCCAAGCTGGTGGAAGGCGGTGAGATCGCTGACGGCGACCCGATCAATATCACGGTTCCCACAGGCAATTTCGGCAACATCCTGGCTGCGTATTTTGCCAAGGAGATGGGACTTCCGGTGAAGACCCTGATCTGCGCCTCCAATGACAACAAGGTTCTGTATGATTTCTTCCAGACCGGAACTTATGACCGGAAGCGGGATTTCATCCTCACCAGTTCTCCGTCCATGGATATACTGATCTCCAGCAACTTAGAGCGTCTGATCTATTTGAGCGCAGATTGTGATACTGCAAAGAACAGCCAGCTGATGAAGGAGCTTTCCGCTTCCGGAGCCTACCAGGTGACCCCGGAGATGCAGGAGAAGCTGCAGGATTTTCGCGGCGGTTATGCCACCGAAGAGGAGAATGCTGCCGAGATCAGACACGTATACGGCCAGACCGGTTATGTGATCGATACCCATACCGGCGTGGCTTCCTGCGTGTACCGCAAGTACGTGGAAGAGACCGGGGATAGGACCCCCACGGTCATCGCCTCCACAGCCAGTCCCTATAAGTTCTCCCACAGCGTTATGGAAGCCGTATCCGGCGACCAGAAGGACAAGGACGAGTTCGCCATCATCGACGACTTGTGCAAAGTCTCGGGTGTTCCTGTTCCCAGAGCCGTAGAAGAGATCCGCGATGCCCAGATACGCCATAACCGTGAATGCGATCCCGGCCAGATGGAACAGGCAGTGGCTGAGATACTGGGGCTTTAACTGTTGCCTTGTATCTGGTATCTGGTATACATGCCTGTAAAATTGAATTTTAACTATCCAAATCGTCCGAAATGTATTATAATAAATCCAAGATGCCGTCCGGCCTCCACAACAGGAAGCCGCCGGCAGGATTAATTATGAAACGGAGGATTGCGATATGTTAGTATCTGCAACAGAAATGCTGAAAAAGGCAAAAGAAGGACACTATGCAGTAGGTCAGTTCAACATCAACAACCTGGAGTGGACAAAGTCTGTTCTTGCCACCGCCCAGGAGCTGAACTCCCCGGTTATTCTGGGTGTATCAGAGGGCGCAGGCAAATATATGACCGGCTTCAAGACTGTGGCTGCTATGGTGAAGGCCATGATCGAGGAGATGAATATCACCGTGCCGGTTGCCCTGCATCTGGATCACGGCACCTATGACGGCTGCTATAAGTGCATCAGGGCCGGATTCTCATCCATCATGTTTGACGGCTCCCACTATCCCATTGAGGAGAACGTGGAGAAGACCAAGGAGCTGGTGAAGGTTGCCCATGCCATGGGTCTGTCCATTGAGGCAGAGGTTGGCTCCATCGGCGGAGAGGAAGACGGCGTTGTAGGTATGGGCGAGTGCGCAGATCCTGACGAGTGCAAGGCCATCGCTGATCTGGGGATCGACTTTTTGGCAGCAGGTATCGGCAATATCCACGGCAAATATCCGGATAACTGGCAGGGACTGAGCTTCGAGACTCTGGATGCTATCCAGCAGAAGACCGGCGATATGCCTCTGGTTCTTCATGGCGGCACCGGAATCCCGGCTGACATGATCAAGAAGGCCATTGACTTAGGCGTAGCCAAGATCAATGTGAACACCGAGTGCCAGCTGTCCTTCGCGGCCGCCACCCGCGAGTATGTGGAAGCAGGCAAGGATCAGCAGGGCAAGGGCTTTGATCCCCGTAAGCTTCTGGCTCCCGGCGCAGAGGCCATCAAGGCTACTGTGAAAGAGAAGATGGAACTGTTCGGTTCTGTAGGCAAAGCGTAATAAAAAGATCATTATAGCTGCCTTCTGCTTTAGAAAATAAAGTATAGACCGCCGGTCCGGCATTTTTCAAAAAAAGTGCTTGCATTTCCGGCGTGAATGGTTTATGTTATTAAGGAACGATGGTGTTCTTCCGGCAAGGAAGAACACCATTTTTGCTATCCGTTTATAACGTTCAAAAGGAGAGGAAGGAAAAGTCTATGAGTGAAGTCGTAAATGTAGCTGAGATCTTTGGCAAAAACGTATTTAACGAGACAGCCATGAAGGAGCGTCTGCCAAAGAGCGTATTTAAGAAAATGAAAAAGACCATTGAGGATGGCACGGAGCTGGATCCGTCCCTGGCAGATGTGGTCGCCCATGCCATGAAGGACTGGGCCATCGAGCGGGGAGCCACACACTACACCCACTGGTTCCAGCCGCTGACCGGCGTCACTGCGGAAAAGCATGATTCCTTCATCTCAGCGCCGGATGCCGAGGGCAAGGTCATCATGGAATTCTCCGGCAAGGAGCTGATCAAGGGCGAACCGGATGCATCCTCCTTCCCGTCGGGGGGACTGCGTGCCACCTTTGAGGCCAGAGGCTATACAGCCTGGGACTGCACTTCTCCCTCATTTTTAAGAGAGGACGCTTCCGGTGTTACCTTGTGTATCCCTACTGCTTTCTGTTCCTACAAGGGCGAGGCCCTGGACCAGAAGACCCCGCTTTTGCGTTCCATGCAGGCCATTGACAAGCAGGCTCTGCGGATCCTGCGTCTCTTCGGCAATACTACTGCCAGACGGGTGGTCCCGTCCGTAGGTCCGGAGCAGGAGTATTTCCTGGTGGACCGTGCAAAATATTTACAGAGAAAAGATCTGATCTACGCCGGCCGTACCCTGTTCGGAGCCATGCCTCCCAAGGGTCAGGAGCTGGAGGATCATTACTTTGGTGCCATCCGTGAGCGGATCGGCGCTTATATGAAAGATCTGAATATCGAGCTGTGGAAGCTTGGCGTCACAGCCAAGACCCAGCACAATGAGGTGGCCCCGGCCCAGCATGAGCTGGCTCCCATCTATGACCAGGTAAACCTGGCAGTGGACCACAACCAGATCGTCATGGAGACCATGAAGAAGGTGGCCGGACGCCACGGCATGACCTGTCTTCTTCATGAGAAACCCTTCGCCGGGGTCAATGGTTCCGGCAAGCACAACAACTGGTCCCTGATTTCTGACAATGGTGTGAATCTGTTAAGTCCTGGCGAGACACCTCACGAGAATGTCCAGTTCCTTCTGGTGCTGGCCTGCATCCTGAAGGCTGTGGACGTTCATGCGGATCTGCTTCGTGAATCTGCCGCAGACGTGGGCAATGACCACCGTCTGGGTGCCAATGAGGCGCCGCCGGCCATCATTTCCGTATTCCTGGGCGAGCAGCTGGAGGACGTCATCGACCAGCTGTGCAGCACCGGTGAGGCGACCCACTCCAAACGGGGCGGTACCTTAAAGACAGGTGTGGCCACCCTGCCGGATCTGGATCAGGATGCCACAGACCGGAACCGTACCTCGCCCTTTGCATTTACCGGCAACAAATTTGAGTTCCGTATGGTAGGTTCCAGCGATTCCATCGCTCCGGCAAATGTGGTGCTCAATACCATCGTTGCGGAGGCATTTAAGGAGGCGGCAGATGAACTGGAGGCAGCGGAAGACTTTGATGCCGCGGTTCATGATCTGATCAAGATGCTCCTTAGAGACCACAGACGGATCGTATTCAACGGAAACGGTTATTCTGATGCCTGGGTAGAAGAGGCCGAACGTCGCGGTCTGCCCCATCTGCGTTCCATGGTGGAGGCGATTCCGTCTTTGACCACGGAGAAGGCTGTAAAACTGTATGAGGCCTTTGGTGTATTCACCAGGGCAGAACTGGAGTCCAGGGCAGAGGTAGAGTATGAGGCCTACTCCAAGGTCATCAACATTGAGGCCAGGACTATGATCGACATGGCAGGCAAGCAGATCATTCCGGCTGTGATCCGCTACACTACCCAGCTGGCATCCTCCTTGAGCGCAGTCAGCTCCGCCTGCCCGGAGGCGGATGTAAGCGTCCAGACAGAGCTGCTGACCGAAAGCTCTGCCCTGCTTTCCGACATGAAGGTAGCCCTGGCCTCCCTGACCCAGGTCACAGAAGAATGCTCCTCCATGGGCAGCGGAGAAGCCCAGGCCCACGCTTATCATGACAGGGTTGTTCCCGCCATGACAGCACTGCGCGCTCCGGCCGACCGTCTGGAAATGATTGTGGATAAAGAGCTGTGGCCTTTCCCAAGCTATGGAGATCTGATTTTTGAGGTATAATTACCACAAAAATCCATCGCCGCAGGTGATTTGAAATCAGGGATGCCAAATGCGCAGTGGATGGAAAAGAATAAAAACCATCATTCTGGAGAAAATAGCAGACGATTAAGTCTGCTATTTTTTTTACAGAAAACCGGGAAAGGACGATGGTATGGAAAGAAAGAGGAAAAGAGTTTTTCCAGTGAAACTGCCGCAAAAGAGGATGGCTGCCGGCAAAAGTTTCTTTGTCCTGGCGGTCTGTCTGACAGTCTTGTGTCTGTGCGGTTGCGGGCGGGCCGGGAATGGGAGGCGGATTGTCCGTGTGGCCCTGGGACAGTCGGAGACCCACCCTCAGTATCTGGGGCTTCTGGCTTTTAAGGAAACTGTGGAGGAAGAACTGGGGGACAAATATGAGGTGCAGATTTTCCCAAATGAGATCCTGGGTGCTACCCAGAAGGCGGTGGAGCTGACCCAGACAGGGGCTATTGATTTTGTAGTGGCGGGTACGGCCAATCTGGAGACATTTGCAGATGTCTATGAGATCTTCAGTATGCCTTATCTGTTTGATTCGGTGGAAAGCTATTTTGCGGTGATGGAGGATTCAGACACCATGGAGCAGATCTACACCTCCACAGACAAAGCAGGTTTCCGGGTGCTGACCTGGTACAATGCGGGGACGCGGAATTTCTATGCCAAGAAACCGATCCGGACCCCGGAGGATCTGCGGGGCATGAAGATCCGGGTCCAGCAGAGTCCGGCCAGTGTGAAGATGATGCAGGCCTTCGGGGCGGCGGCTTCCCCCATGAGCTTTGGTGAGGTGTACACAGCCATCCAGCAGGGCGTCATTGACGGCGCGGAGAACAATGAACTGGCTCTCACCAACAACAAGCATGGGGAGGTAGCCAGATATTACACCTACAATATGCACCAGATGGTGCCGGATATGCTGGTGGGCAATCTGAAATTTCTTCAGAATCTGCCGCCACAAGAGCTGGAAGTATTTACCAGGGCGGCAAAGCGTTCCACAGAGGTAGAGCTGGAGGCCTGGGAGCAGCAGGTGATTCAGGCAAGAAAGGAAGCCGAGGGGATGGGGGTGGAGTTCATCCAGGTGGATGTGGAGCCTTTTAAGGAAAAGGTTCTGGACCTTCACCAGGAAATGATCCAGAACAACCCGGATATCGCGGGAATCTACGGCTATATCCAGAGCAGGAACCAGAGGATCCGTGCCTGGGAGGAACGGAAGGAGGCGGAAGATATTGGAGAAGGATGAACTGGAAAATGTTCTGGCCAGCGGGAGAGATAACAGGAAAAACAATGGGACAGACAATGGGGGAACCCGGGCAGAGGCAGCAAAAAACAGGGAAGGCGGCATAGGGAGGAGAGAAAACCTCAGAAAGGACAAGACGGGCAATGCCGGACACAGGCCTGCCGATCTTCTTCGGGCTTGTTTTGACAAGACACTGGTATGGCTTAATGTCTTCCTTTTCGCCATGATGGTGGTGGTCGGTACTTACCAGATCCTGGTCCGGTACCTGTTCAACCGGCCCAGTACGGTGTCAGAGGAGCTTCTGACCTATACCTTTGCCTGGCTGTCTTTGCTGGCGGCTACTTATGTGTTCGGGCAGAGGGGGCACATGCGGATGGGATTTCTGGCAGACCGGCTGGAGGGAAAAAACAGGAGAGTCCTGGGAATAGGGACGGAATGTCTGACGATCGCATTTACCGCGGTGGTTATGGTCTATGGGGGGATCCGGATCACCATGCTGACCATGACCCAGAAGACCGCGTCCCTGGGAATCCCCATGGGCTGTGTCTATGGGATCGTGCCGGTGTGTGGTGTTCTGATCATGATCTATAATGGAATGAATCTGATGGAGCAGATTGCTTTTGGTGACGGCAGCGGGGCTGCGGGCGGCAAAAGGGACGCCAAAGCTCCAGGAGCCGGAAGGAATGGCACAGGTGGAACGGAGTATGGAAAGGAGGAGCGGGAATGAATATTGCGTGGCTGGCCGGCCTGATCATCCTGGCAGTACTGGTGATCCTGCTTCTGGCAGGGGCGCCCATTGCGGTGGCTCTGGCAGTATCCTCCATCTGTGCCATCCTGCCGGTGCTGGAGCTGGAACCGGCAGTCCTGACGGGGGCGCAGCGGATCTTTTCGGGGATTTCCGTGTTCAACCTGATCGCGATTCCCTTCTTTATTTTAGCGGGAAATATTATGAACAAAGGCGGGATCGCCATCCGCCTGATCAATTTTGCAAAGATTCTCACAGGACAGATTCCCGGCGCTCTGGCCCATACCAATATTGTGGCCAATATGCTTTTCGGTGCCATCTCTGGCTCTGGCACAGCGGCGGCATCGGCCATGGGCTCAATCATCGGACCGGTGGAGGAGGCAGAAGGCTATGACAAGAACTTTTCCGCAGCCGTCAATATTGCCACCGCACCTACGGGGCTTCTGATCCCGCCCAGCAATGTGATGATCACCTACGCTTTAGTCAGTGGGGGTACCTCCATCGCGGCACTGTTCATGGCGGGGTATATTCCCGGCATTCTGTGGGGGCTGGCCTGCATGCTGGTGGTTTTTGTCATGGCAAAGAAGCACGGCTACAAAAGCAGTGAGCGTCTAAGCCCTGGAGAGAAGGGGAAAATGGCCCTGGAGGCCATCCCCAGCCTTCTGATGATCGTTATCGTCATTGGGGGAATCATTGGGGGAGTATTCACGGCTACAGAAGGTGCCGTTGTGGCGGTAGTGTACAGTCTGGTGCTGTCCCTGGTTTTCTACCGTTCTATCCGGCTGGAGGACCTGGTGCAGATCTTTCAGGACAGTGCGGAGACTACTGGCATTATTATTTTCCTTATTGGCGTTTCCAGCATTATGTCCTGGGTTATGGCATTTACCGGACTTCCGTCAGCCATATCCGGCGCCATGCTGAGCATCAGCAGCAACCGTTACGTGATCCTGGTCATCATCAATATCCTGCTGCTGATTATCGGAACCTTCATGGATATGACGCCGGCCTGCCTGATCTTCACGCCGATCTTTCTGCCGGTGTGCCAGGAGCTCGGTATGCATCCGGTCCAGTTCGGGATCATGATGATCTTCAATCTGTGTATCGGAACCATCACCCCGCCGGTGGGTACTACGCTGTTCGTGGGAGTGAGAGTGGGAAATACAAGGATTGAGGATGTGCTGAGGCCGATCCTGTGGTATTTCGCGGCGATCTTTGTGGTGCTGATGCTGGTGACGTATATACCGGTGTTGTCCATGGGACTGCCGTCACTGCTGGGATATGTGTAGAGGTGGCTTGTCTTACCTGTTACCGAACGGTTACTAAAAGAGAAATCCCTTCCCAGATCTGTCTTGACAGATCTGGGAAGGGATTTTGTTACTGTTCACGGGATTTTTGTGTTTTTGTGTATCAGGGTGTAATTTCCTATGCCACAAACGCGTACATCATGATATAATGACAGAAGCTGCCGCCCATAACGAAGAGATGGAAAATCTCGTGGGACCCGAAATGGGGGAAGCGGCGGTTGAAGATGGGCAGCTTCAGGGCATAGATGATTCCACCGATGGTGTAGATGATCCCGCCGGCCAGGAGCCAGCCGAAGGCGTGGGCCGGAAGGGCGGCGATGATGCTGCGGAAGGCCAGGACACATACCCATCCCATGGCGATGTAGAACAGGGAGGAGAACCATTTGGGGCAGGTGATCCAGAGGGCATTGATAATGATGCCCACGATGGCGATGCCCCAGACCAGTGCCAGAAGCATCCAGCCGGTGCGGTCTCCCAGAACTACCATACATACCGGAGTATAGGTGCCCGCGATCAGGATGAAGATCATCATGTGGTCTGCCTTGCGCAGAAGCTGGTTGACCTTCGGGGAAATATCCAGGGTATGATAGACCGTGCTGGCAGCATATAATAAGACCATGCTGATGATGAAAATAGTCAGGGCCAGGATATGGGTGTAGCCGGGGGCGTGTGCAGCCTTAATAAGCAAAGGCGTAGCGGCACCCAGGGTAAGGAACATGGCAATAAAGTGGGTCAGCGCGCTGCCGGGATCTTTGATCTTAAATGACATAGAATCAACCTCCTTTTTCATGCTTCCGTATGTAAGTAAAGATCAGGTGATCTTTTACTTATATATGGAGAAACGGAAACTATTATACGTAGTTTTTAAAACTACTTATGTCTATATACTATACCCCATCTTCGAAAAAAATGCAAGAAAAAAATGTAACAGTTCAGACGGGCGCCAAACCGGATAAGAAAGCGTGTTGCAAGCATGCTTTTGTTTGCATAAGCGCTTTCTTATCCGGTTTGGCATCGGGCGGACGCCCGAAGCTTTGGGGAAGGTGATCAATATGTTAAAGATTTTGTATGAGGATGAACAGATTTTGGTAGTATGGAAGCCTGCCGGGACTGAATCCCAGGAGAGCCGCGGATTCGGCAGGGATATGGTCAGTGAAATCCGCAAACATATCCACAGCCAGTTTCCGGAAAAAGGAATACCCTATGTGGGAGTTATCCACAGACTGGACAAGCCGGTCAGTGGGCTTCTGGTGTATGCCAAGACCCAGAAAGCGGCGGCAGCCCTTAGCAAACAGACTGTCGAAAGAAGGATGAAAAAGAAATATCTGGCAGTTTTATGTGGAAAGCCTGTGGATAATGTGGATAACTTTGTGGATTATTTGTTGAAGCGGGGGCGAGAGAACCGTTCCTGCATTGTGGATAAGGGGATAACCGGGGCAAAGCGGGCGGAGCTTTCCTTCCGGATCCTGGAGAGTCAGGTTCTGGAGCCTTATGGGGAGCTGTCTCTGGCGGAGATCACCCTGCAGACCGGACGCCACCATCAGATCCGTGTACAGATGGCCGGACATGGATTGCCTTTGTGGGGGGATCAGAAGTACAATACAGCATCCAGCTATGGATGGAATCTGCCGGCCACCAGTGCCAGTGACAGTGTCCATTTGTCAGCCGCCAGTGCAGAGAATGGCATCCATTTGCCAGCGTCCAATGCCGGTTTGGCATTATCGGCCTGGCATCTGGCCTTTACACATCCGGTGATAGGAAAGCAGATGGTATTTGAAAAGCTTCCGGAGGAAGGGATTTTTCAACGATTTGGTTACTGCATAAATATAGAAGTGCAGGCTTTCCAATGATAAAATGAAAAATTGTAATATCTGGAGATTCCGGTCTGATACATAATTCCGCCCGTCATGGATAAACTAGAGATTGTACAAAAGAAGTACAAATCAGGAAAAGGTGAGTCCATGGGTAAGCCGTATAAGAAACTGAAGAAAATTTTATGGATTGTGGGAATTACAGGGGCAGTGTACGGAACCTTCCGTTTTCTGCTGCCACTTGTGGTTCCCTTTTTATTTGCCTGGGGGATAGCCATTCTGCTGAGGCCGTCTGCCAGATGGATCGAGAAAAGGTGCAGGATCCGGGTGGGAGGCAGATGGCTGGGGATTCCGGCGGGGTTTGCGGCCATCCTGGAGCTGATCATCATTTTGATAGCCCTGACGGGCGGGCTGTATCTGGGCTTTCAGAAGCTGTGCAAGGAGATGATTATGTTTCTGGACGCAGTTCCCGGCTGGATCACGGCGCTGGATGAGTGGCTCACCAGCCTTTGCCACTGGATGGAGGAGGGACTTTGCCTTACACCCAACTGCATGGTCTATCTTATGAGGGAAATGCTCCGGGGGCTGATGGATTCCGGGAAAAGGACGGCCATGCCTTACCTGATGACCAATTCCGCCGTGCTGCTGCGCAAGGGGATGGCGTTTCTGATCATCAGTATCATCCTGGTGGTGTCTGTGGGGCTGGCGGTTCAGGAGATGGATACATGGAAGGAGCGTTGCAGCAGATCCTTGTTTGCCCGGGAACTCCAGATGATCGGGCGGCGGCTGGCCATTGTGGCCAATGCGTATTTAAGAACCCAGGTGGTCATCATGATCCTGACAACCCTGCTCTGCACAGCCGGATTCTGGATCATTGGCAATCCCTATTATGCCCTGGCCGGAATCGGAACCGGGATTCTGGATGCTCTCCCAATCTTTGGAACCGGGACAGTGATCTTCCCCTGGGCTGCTTTCTGCGCGGTCAGGGGCCAGTGGGGCAGGGGGCTGTTTCTGATGGCTCTTTATGTAGTGTGCTACTTTCTGCGGCAGATTCTGGAGACCAGAATGATGGGGAACCGGGTGGGCCTCTCGCCGCTGGAGACACTGATCACCATGTATGTGGGGCTGCAGCTTTTTGGGATCGCCGGACTGCTTTTAGGGCCGGTAGGGGTGCTGCTGGTCCGGGATCTGATGGGCGCGGTAGAAGAATCGTGGAAAAAGGATGAATATTGTAACTATTGAGTTTTTCGCAGCCGCTCAGGGGGGGGATCTGAACGGCTGCGGTTTTTACGGATTCACATGCCCGTCTTTAAAGTACCGGATCATCTCATGGGTCAGGCTGGCGTGGGTGTCATCCTCCAGGGGGATATCCTCCCGCTCAAACCACTGGGCCAGGGCCAGCTCGTTCTGGTCCAGGCGGATCTCATCCGGCGACTCCAGATCGCAGAAGAAGCCCACCAGCAGCGTGTCCGAAAAGGACCAGGGCTGGTTCTTGTAATAACGGATGTTGGTAACCTTAAGGCCCACCTCCTCCATCACCTCCCGCTTCACCGTCTCTTCCAGAGTCTCTCCGATCTCGGAAAATCCAGCAAGGAGCGCATAACGCTTATACCCCCGTCCGGCATATTTGGACAGCAGCAGGCGGTTCCCATCGGTGACACCGATGATGACCGCCGGAGAGATCTTGGGATACTCTGCCTGGTGGCAGTTGTCACAGTACATCATCCGTTCCTTCTTGTCCCTGCGAAGACGTAGGCCGCAGCGTCCGCAGAACTGGCGGCTCCGGTACCAGACAAACAGCTGGTAGCCGGTGATCCCGGCAAAGGCCAGATAACGCGGCGCCCCGCCCCGGAAGTACTGGATATTCTCCATGACAAAACCCTCAGGCATGGAAGCAGGAAGCCGGTTAATCAGGAAAAATGTCTCCTCGTCAATGGAGAACAGATATGTATATGAATCGGAATTCTCTGCCTCATTTGTAAAATCCTCTGGCAGATCCCGAAACCGCGGGAAATCAAAGGTCTCTTCTGTATGGCAGAGAAGCGCCGTCCGCTCCTCAAAATACAGAATATAGCTGTCCGGACACGGCGGCTGGTTGTGGTAAGTATTGTCATACTGGTGCGGTGCAATATCCTGAATCATGTGGAATCCCTCTCTTTATCCTGAAAATGTATACATAGAAAATGAAAATAACCGCTCAAGTGTCTATTATAAAGGAAAAGCATAAAAATGGCAATGGCTGCCGGCTGCTGCGTTGACAAGAGACGAAGACACCGTAACAGTTCAGATACCTCCTGAACTGTTACAAGACACCATATAAAAGCCCAAATGGCTGGCAATCCCTGGTTGGAAGAAAACAAAGTATAAAAATCCTTCATTTACAGATACTAGGAGCAAGATATTGAAAACTATTATGATTGACAATGGAGGAATTTTTGTATGAAAGCTACGGGAATTGTAAGGAGAATAGACGATCTGGGGAGAGTGGTGATTCCAAAGGAAATCCGGCGTACCCTGCGCCTGAGGGAAGGAACTCCCCTGGAGATATTCACGGACCGCGAGGGCGAGATTATTCTTAAAAAGTATTCACCCATGGTGGAGCTGACTGCCTTTGCTACCCAGTATGCGGATTCCATGGCTCAGAGTACGGGAATGATGGTGTGCATTACGGACCGGGACCAGATTATTGCGGTGGCAGGCGGACCAAAGAGGGACCTTCTCCAGAAGAATATCAGCAGACAGTTAGAGCAGGCCATCAATGAGCGGGAGACGGTAGTCGCTTCCCGGGATGATAAGCAGTTCGTGCCTATTGCGTCAGAGGAGATCGAAGGTGTGACCGCCCAGGTGCTGGTGCCCATCATCTGCGAGGGCGATGCCATCGGTTCAGTGTCCATACTCAGCCGCGATGTCCGGGTGAAGCCTGGGGATACGGAGCTGAAGCTGGTCAGCACCGCCGCCGGATTTCTGGGGCGGCAGATGGAGAGCTAGTATGACCCACACCAATTAACCATATGTT